>NZ_JBHVYZ010000036.1:0-92864 GCF_042880295.1 Streptomyces sp. NPDC058307 | reverse complement strand
GCTCCACGCCCGGGCCACCGAAGGCACCGTGCACGGCAAGGTCATCGTCATCCCCACCGCCGCCTGACCACTGACGCCAGACACCAGACGCCTGACGCCGTTCCTCCACCGAAAGGAAGAGGTCCTGGCACTCAGCTGGATCCCGGATCTCTGAGGCGCCGGCTCAGATGGCGGGCGCGATGGCGGACGCCACACCACCGGCAAAGGGGGACATCGCGGCGGGGCGCGCCATGCGGGAGCCGATGACCGGCGCCGCGGGAACGGCCCAGCCGATCCCGGCCGATATGCAGACCAGCGAGCACCACACGACCGCCGACGACGGCGCGCGGATCACCATGCGCTGGTGTGACCTGACCGGGGCGGGCTGTTCGTGGTGGGAGCTCCCGCCCCTGAAGGGCAACGGGCAGGAGTCCGTTCGCGGTGAAGCTCGCTGCCCGGACAGGGAACCACCACCCCGCTTCCGTACGTCCGTTCAGCTACCGATGGAGCGTCAGTGCGCGAGCTGGAGCGGGACTTCGCGACGGTCGGCCAACCGGAAGGTTGAGTAGGAGAGTTGAGAATCCGGCACCCTGCCGTGCGGCCCGGACTGAGCGGGGTCATTGCCCAACCTGTCCGTGACCCACCGCATGGGACGAGACCGGGCGCACCCGTTACACGTCTGGCGACTGCCCGTGGTGGAGCCCGTCCTGCTCCGAGCTGCAGCGGGCCGCCCACGTCCCAAGTCTGTCTCACCGACCAGCAATCACCCGCTCGCCGAACGTCACTGGTTCCAACCAACGTGTCAGGCTCATCTCTTGGCGCGAAGGTCGAGTGGCTGGATCTTCCGGAGAGCGAGAGTCGCTTCGCCTGCCCCAGTACTGTGTCTCTGCATGACCACCTCCGAGATCGAGATCACCGCAGACTTGGTCCGCGAGCTGTTGCGGGAGCAGCATCCGGATCTTGCAGGGCTGGCCATCCGCGAGGTGGCGGGCGGCTGGGGCAACCAAATGTGGCGGCTCGGGGACGAGTTGGCCGTGCGCATGCAGCGTATGGCCCCCACCCCGGAGCTCCAGCTGAACGAGCGCCGATGGCTGCCCGTCCTGGCCCCACGCCTACCGCTCCCGGTACCGGTCCCGGTGCGGAACGGTGAACCGTCTGCGCGCTTCCCCAAGCACTGGACCGTGATGACGTGGGTTCCCGGCGAGCCGCTGGACTGCACTTCGATCAGCCGCGGTGAGCACGCGGCTGACACTCTGGCGGGTTTCCTCAGGGCGCTCCATGTGGAGGCGCCCGCCGAGGCACCAGCCAGTTCTGACCGGGGCGGTCACCCCAAGGCGTGCACGGACGGCTTCGAGAAGTTCTTGCAAGCCGTCGACCCGGGCGACATCGCCGCCGACGTCCGGGCCGTCTGGGACGATGCCGTGGCGGCCCCCGAGTGGGAGGGCCCACCGGTATGGCTGCACGGTGACCTCCATCCCGCGAATGTCGTCGTCTCGGACGGGACGCTCTCGGGCGTGATCGATTTCGACGCCATGTTCGCCGGCGATCCCGCGTGGGACCTCGCGGCCGCATGGCTGCTCCTTCCCTCGGGCGCCGCCTCACGGTTCTTCGACGTGTACGCGCAGGCGGACGAGGCGACGATCCGGCGGGCCCGCGGGCTGGCTGCTATGAAAAGCCTGTTCCTCATGCTCATGGGCCAGAACGGAGACCGGGGCCTTCCTGGCGGCAAGCCGGCGTGGGGACCCGCCGGCCGGGCAGCGCTCGATCGCGTTCTCACAGACGGTTGACGCTTGTCCTTGTCCTTGACCCGGTACCCGCCGTCCTTCTCACCCCGCTCGACCGCCTCATCCTCGAACTCGCCGGGCGGCGCCACGATCATGGAACGCATAGCAATACGAACCAGAGCCCCTGGCTGATTGCAGGTAATTACGCAGGTCAACCAATTTCCGCCCAGCACCTCACCCGCTGCCACAACGAGATCGGCATCTGTGCCCGCCCAGCTCGCAATACGACCGTGAACGAGCTCGCCGCAGAGCTCCCCGTTGTCGTACCGTGCCCGTCGACTCGGCATCACTTCCGCCTGCCGCTGGGCCGCTCACACAGCCCCTTCGAATGCCGACTACGCCGTCACCATCACCGGCCGCGGGCTCACCAGCTTCCCCCATCACCCCGTACTGGTGACAACGGCAAGAACGACGATGGCCTTGTCGGCGAAAGCTCGGTGTGCTTCCTCGCCCCCGGCGACGCAGCCGCTGCTGCGACGCGGCTGCGAGGGCCGGGTGAGGCATTTGAGACGGTGACCTGCCGTTTCATTGAGCCGGACCGTGCCATCGCCGAGTGGGACATGTACTTCGAGCAGCCTTCGGCCGAGCCCCCACCGCTTGAGCAGCTCCTTGGGTGGACGTGGCCGGAGTGGGTCGCCACCCCCGTGAACGACGGCGTTGAGGTGTTCGCTCTGCCCAAGCGGCTGACTCGAGCGCTGGCCAACGCGAGCTCCGCCGAACTCGAAGAACTCGCAGGCCGCTGGACCACACGGCTCTGGTCCGAGGACGGGGACGACATGACTGACGATGACCTGCTGGCGGTCCTGCACGAGGTTGCCCGACTCGCGGGATCTGCAGTGAAGACGGAAAGCAGCCTCTACAGCTGGAGCTTCTGACCGCGCATCAAGAAGCAATGCCCGGGCGCGCCGAACCCACTCTTACGGGAGATGATCCCTGCCGGTCCTGGTCGCAGACATCGCACCGGGCCCAGGACCGTCAGTGGCTGCGGGACAAGCAGCTGCTCGCCTATCAGGAACTGGTCAGCCGCTACGCCAAGTTCACGGTGCCCATCAGTCGCGCCCATGCCGCTCGAGGAAGTTGGGACTACGACTGGAGCGAGTGGAGCGCGACCCTGACCCGTGCCAGCCTGGTCGCCCCCGCGGCCGTCGCGGCGGAGATCGACAACTTCGTCAACGCCATCAACGCGTTCCTCTACAAAGTAGCGCGCGACCCGGCACACGACCCCGCGCATAATCCGTTGAGCCAAGAGGAGTTCGCCCGGGCCAGCAGGGCGCCCGCCCAAGCACAGGCGCAGCTGGTCAACGCCATACGGCGCTCACTGAGCAAAGATCAAAAGGCACTGCCTTCTGGATAGGCGGATCTCTCACGCGCAGTCCCGACGACACCTGATGGACAGACGAGGCACCGCCGAAAGAGCCCATCCACCTCCCAGGATCGCACGGCGCGTCCCGACCCTCAGCAAAGCTCCGAACACGCCATCCGGGGCGGTGTCGTGGCCCGTATGCCCGGTTACACGCCACTGCTGCGCACACTGCTCACCTCGATCGCCGTATCTCTGGCAGGCCGTCCGGGTGTGCGGCTCGCGTCGGCGCCGAGCATCCGCGTCGCCAAGGACAAGCTCCTTGAACTCCTCCGCAATGTGCCGGAGACACCTCAGAGCAGTGTGCGGGTCCTCGGGGTCGACAACTTCGCTCTGCGCAAGGGCGACTCGTAGGCCACGATCCTGGTGGCCCTGGAAGAGCGGCGCCCGGTCAATGCGGGCGGGGCCGGAATCCGAGCCGCTGGCCTCCTGGCTGCGCGGCCATCCGGAAGTCGAGGTCATCTATCGTGCCCGGGCCGACTCCTACGCCGAAGGCGCCTGGAGCGGGGCTCCGCAAGCCCGGCGAACGGCGGGCGACGGCCGACACCTGCTGCGCAACCTCGCCGAAGCCGTAGAGAAGACGGTCGGCCCATCACCAGCGAATCTGCGAGGCGTTCGCGACGCCCCTGCCCGTCACGGAGTCCGCCACCCGCGTCCACAAGGCCGGCGGAATCACCCCGGAAGCGATGCCGTTCGTCTCGCCGGACGGCACCCGGGACGTCCTGGGGCACCCAAGGCGACTGGTCGCCCGAACCACCGCGTGGTACACGGCGGTGCAGCAGCTGCTGTCCGAAGGCACATCCACGGCCGTGGGCGGCCGCCGGTTGCGGCTGGACCACTCGACCGTACGGCGCACCCGGTGCCGCTCGGCCATTAGTTACCCGCCCGGCGTTGTCGGGCGGGTAACGGCCGGGGCACGTCTTTCCGAACGGGCGGGTCAGCGGGCGAGGGAGACGGCGAAGGGGGTGAAGCCGTGGCGGCGCAGGACGTGGGGGACGACGAGGATCATGGCCTCTGTCGCGCGGGCGGTGGTGATGTCGCCGAGGTCTTCGATCCAGTCGGTCTGCCAGCCCAGGTCGCCCAGGAGGGTGGTGACGGTCTTCTTGGCCTGCTCGTCGTTTCCTGACAGGTAGGCCGTGGGCGGGATGGTCAGTTCCCCGGGGGCGGTCATGACCGTGAACAGCATGGTGTTGAGGGTCTTGACGACGTGGGTGTCGGGAAGGGCGGCCTGGAGCTGTTCGGCGAGGCTGCTGCCGGGGTGGCACAGGTCCCCGGGCAGGCCGTCGTCGGCGTCGTGGGTGGCGTTGGAGACATCGATGAGGATCTTGCCGGCGAGTTCGGCCCGCAGGGCGGTGAGCCGGTCCAGGGAGGTGTCACCGGGGGTGGCGTTGATGACGATGTCCGCGGTGCGGGCGGTGGTGGAGTGATCGGCGTAGCGGACCGCGGTGCCGTCCGCGGGCGGCGTGTCCCTCTCGTCGCCGCTCTTGCGGCGGCCGAGCGTGACGTCATGTCCCGCCGCACTGAGGGTGCGGGCGAGGTTGGTGCCGACGCGGCCGGCGCCCAGGATTCCGATGCTGGTCATAGGGGCTTCCTTGCGGTCTGGGTGGGGGCCAGGTTGGGTCTTCGTGCTGGAGTGTCAGATCGAGGCGAGGACGTCGAGCGCGGCGGTGTGGATGTGGGGGGCCGCGGCCAGGAAGTCGCGGCTGGCCGCGTTCCAGGGCTTGCCGTCCAGGTCGGTGACGGTGCCTCCGGCCTCGGTGACCAGCAGGGCGCCGGCGACAAGGCCGGAGCGGACGTCGGAGAACTGCCAGAAGGCGTCCATGCGTCCGGCGGCGACGTGGATGAGCTGCAGCGTGGCCGGGACGGACACGCGCACGACGAGACCGGCGGTGAGCATGGCGGTGACCGAAGCGCCGATGCGGCGGAAGGTGTCGGTGCTCTCGCCGGGCCGGGCCTGGCCGGTGCCGATCAGCGCGGCACCCAGGTCGTTCTTCGCCGACACGGTCAGGGTACGGCCGTTGAGGTGGGCGCCGCCGCCGGCGGTGGCGGTGTAGGTGTCGCCGGTCAGCGGAAGGTGGACGACCGTGAGGACCGGCTGGTTGTCGCGCACGAGGGTGGCGGTGATGCCCCAGTCCGCCATGCCGTGGACGTGGTTGATGTTGCCCTCTGCCGGGTCGACGACCCACCACTCGCCCTCCGGGAGGGCCCCGCCGGCCAGCTCGTCCTCCGCCCACTGCGACCCCGGCCTCGCCCGGAGCAGCGGCTCGCGCATCACGGCGAGGACCGCGTCGTCGTTCGCGTGGATCTCGCCGACGATCTCCTCCAGGCTCACGCCCCGGGCATGGGTCGTGTAGCGCTCCCGCAGGGTGACTCCGGCGTCCTCCACCACAGCGGTCACCGCGGACAGGAGCGTGGCGTCGAGGCCGGAAGGCATGGCTGTGGTCATGGCGGGCTCCTTGGATTCGGTAGAAGCGGGGTGTGTATCCGGAAGTTGTCCTCCGCCCCGCATCTCGAAGGTAGGAGCTGCGGCAGTTAACAACAAGTGCATGGTTTTCACTTATACAGTTACTGCCATGCAACTGGACTTGAACCTGCTCACCGCCCTGGACGCGCTCCTGGAGGAAGGAAGCGTCCAAGGCGCAGCTGCCCGCCTGCACGTCACGTCCCCTGCGATGAGCCGCTCACTGAGCCGTATCCGCAAGGCGACCGGTGACCAGATCCTGGTCCGCACCGGGCGGCACATGACTCCCACCACCCGCGCCCTGGCCATGCGCACCCAGGTCCACGCCCTGGTACAGCAGGCCCACCACCTCTTGTCCGCTCAGACGGAGCTCGATCTGGCGACTCTGGAGCGGGTGTTCACCGTCCGCTGGCACGACGCCCTCGCCACCACGTGCGGGACCGCCCTGATCGCCGCGGTGCACAGCCAGGCTCCCGGGGTGCGGCTGCGGCTGACCGCCGAGCCCGGCGACGACACCCCCGAGCTGCGCCGCGGCGAGGTCGACCTCGCCTCCAGTGCCGGCCCGCCGTCCCTGCCCGACATCCGCCACCGCCTCATCGGCCGCGACCGGCTCGTCGTCGCGGTCCGCCCAGGCCACTCGCTCACCGAACAGCCCGTGACCGCCGAGAGGTACGCGGCGGCCGATCACCTCATCGTCTCCCGGCGCGGAAACCTCCACGACCGGATCGACGACGCACTGACCGCACTGGGTCACGAGCGCCGTGTCATCGCCTCCGCCCCCACCACGGCCACGGCACTACAACTCGCCCGCGAAACCGAGTTGGTGGTCACCCTCCCCGACGCGGCCACTCGCTCCGCCCGCCACCAGCTCGGCCTGACCACACTGCCGCTGCCGCTGGACCTCACCGACGTGCCCCTCCACCTGCTCTGGCACCAGCGCCACGACAACGACCCCGCCCACGCCTGGCTCCGCAAAACAGCCACCCGAACCCTCCAGGCCCTGTTCATCCCGTCTTAGATCGAGTCCTACGTGGCTGAGGCGGTCGCTGACCCAACATGGGGCGAGAGTCCGTGGAGTTGATTGCTCCGGACGGGCTGTGGGAGATCCCGATGAGGCAGTCTCCCGCTCGGGTTGTCGCAGTGATCCGGTCGGGGACATCGGCACGGAGCACGGGACGACAAGCCACCGCCCGATGCCACCCGAGCCGGTGGCCGGCCCTTCGACGGAGTTCCGTTTCTCGTGCGGCTTCTGGTCGCATGCGTGCGGCCGCCCGCAGCGTGAGCCTTCGCGCTGGCGGGCGGCCTGGGCCGTCGGTCTTCTCCGGCCTCATGCGCCGGATGCACGGCGCCGCATGTACTCCAGGGCCGTTGTTTCATCAGTCGTGGCCTATCCCCCGGGGGTGAGCCGTCGCCGCGCGAGGAAGGCGTGGGAGAAGCATCCGATGGCGGGGAGTCCCCTGTCGCCGCTGGCCCAGTCGTCTCTCAGCAGGGTTTCACCCACCACACCCATGACCAGTCGGCGGAGGCGTCCGAGTCGTAGGCACCACTATCGCTCCAGCGCGTCACATGGTCGGAACTCCTGAATTGCGCGCGGGTTCCCGGGGTCTGGTTGTTGATCCACGAACCCACACTCGACCACGGCATGTCGTATTCGACGCAGTTGTACATGAGTATCGGGGTACCGGTGAAATCCTGTCCCGGATAGGCGCAGAAGTACTTGTACGGGCAGCTGACCGACGCTGATGCGGCGGTCCCGGCGCTGTGCGTCGCCGCGTCGGCGGTGGAGGCCATGGTGAGAACGGCCGAAAAGCCGGTGGCGACTGCCACCATGCCACGCACCCACGTCCGACGGCTCCCGCCGCGATTTTCGGTCATAGTCAAACTCTCCTCGAAGAGATGCTGTGGGTTGACTTCACCGAATCTAGGGGGTGCCGAAGGAACGACGCCAACCTTTCGATCTCACCCGAATTGAGCGGCTGCCCGCTTCCCGCCGTATGAGTTCATTGGTAAGGTCTGAACTTTGACACAGCCAGGAATACCTCCCCCAGAACGAAAAGTCCGCCGGACGTCGAGGCAGTGGGGACTTGCGGCTTCTTCCTCGGCGTCCTGATGGTGGCCGTCCTCCGACCCGCGTCAAGGTCGTTCGTCCTTGGCTGCTGACGCGTCCCGCAGACCGCCGAGCGCCAGGACCGTCATCGCCATCGCGGCCACCACCGCCACGGCGAAGCCGCCGTGTGCACCGCCCGCGTCGACCACCCGTCCCGCGACCGCCGCGGCGGCTGCTATTCCTGCGGCGCTTGCGGAGTTCCCCCAGGTGAACGCCTGGGTGAGCACGGCGCGCGGGACCGACGACTCAATGAGCACGGAGGTGAGGATCAGCAGGACCGGCACGGCGAGTCCGGTCAGGGCGAGGGTGCCGCCGATCGCGAGGGGCGCATCGAGGATGGTCAACGGGAAGCTCGCGAGGGCGAGGCCGGCTGCGGCCGCGGCCTGGTGGCGTCGGGCTGAACCGCCGTGACGCCATGCTCCGTAGGCCCAACCTCCGAGCAGATTGGTGCAGTTGGAGGCGAAGTAGAGCGGTGCTGCCGCGTCCGGTGTGCCGCGTCCGACGGCGTATGCGGTGACGGACACCTGCATCGCGCCGAAGAACACCCCGAGCGTGAGGCCGAGCGCGACCTGTCGCAGGAATGCGGCGCGGAGCAGGGCGCGTCCGGCGTGCCGGCGTTCGGCGGAGCCGGTGAGGGTTGGTGTGGTGCCACGCTCGGCGGCGAGGGTGAGGCCGCCTCCGACGACGAGCGTGGCGGCGAGCAGGACGCCGGCGCCCGGCCGACCCGCCGCACCGAGGACGCTCACCAGGGCGGGGCCGGCCAGGTAGGACAAGCCGTTGGCGAGGGCCTCCAAGGCGAAGGCGGTGGGTAGTGCGGTGGCCCGTTCGCCGGACAGCAGGGCGGACCAGCGAGCGGCGGACAGGGCGCCGAGCTGGGGCAGCGTTGCCCCGACGAGCACTCCGGCGACGAGGTCCGGAACGGCGCCGGCGAGCAGCAGCGCCACGGCGCCCGCATGTGCGCCCAACGCCCAGGGAAGCACCCGCGCCTGTCCGAACCGGTCGACAAGGCGCCCGATCTGGGGTCCGGCGACGGCGTCCGCGACAGCGAACCCGCCGGTGACCAGGCCCGCGGCGGCATACGACCCGGCGCGTGCGTGCACCAGCCAGACGATGCCGATCCCCGTCATGGCGATGCCCAGACGCCCGACAACGGAGGGAATGAAGAAGGCCGCGGCACCCGAAGTGCGCAGCAGAGTGCGGTAGTTCGCCGAAGCCGAAGGCACGGCGCATCCCTTTCGCCGCCCGGCGGGACGCACCAACGGGGTCGTCGGCGTCCGGATGTGCCGGCCCGTGGCTGCGCCTGAAGCCGTCCAGTAGTGGCGTGGAACGGGGACGCGCACCCCACGCCTGACTCCGTCACCGGGCAGATGTCATGTGGTAGTTGATGACGCCCTTGAGCGTACTTGAGCGTAGAGGAACGGCGGGCAGAAACGAACAGAGGAAGGGGCCGTTGCGATCGTCAGCCTGTGGCAGTTCGGCCGGCCCGGCCCTGCTGGAGTCCTCGAAGGCGAACGTGCGTGACGAACCTCGGCCAGACTCGGCAAGAGGTCCACAGACTGAGCGCCGAGGTCGGCCGGAGCGGCACCACAGTGGGAATACGACCTGCCCGGTGACCGACTGCCCTGGGACGTTGGGAGATGGGGCAGAGATGCGTGCCGAGCTGACTGTCTGGCTGGTCCGCCATGCTCCCACACGGCTCCGTGCCATCGGTGCGTCCGAAGAACTGCTTCACCGGATACGGCTGCTCGGAGTCACCGGTCCTCAGGCTCGGCACGGAGTCGAGGTGGTCGCCGGTGCGCCGGCCTTCAGGGTGGGTGCTTGCGAAGCTGCGTGAGTGCCGCGGCCCGGCCCCGTCCGTTCTGCACGCACCGGACTACGAGGGAAGACTGGTGGGCGCACCGCTGCTCGATGTGCACCGGGTCCTACGCGGCAGAGCACCCGGTCGTGCACGCTGTGCGGAGCCGCGCAGGAGCTGACACCTCTGCTGCACGGCATCACCACATCACCGGCGTCGCTCCGCTTCCAACGATTCCTGACCCGGACTGATGCCACCGGACCAGGGACCAGTACGTCGCGCAGCGCCCGGACCGTGGGGTGCGAGGTGCGGGATGTCCCGCGGCCAGTTACCCGACGAAGCCGAAGGCGGAGAACATCGGCGGGACAGTGGACAACAGGAAGAAGAAAGCGTCGCCACGCACCAGGGAAACTCACCGTCCGCTCCCGAGCCACCTGGTCACAGCCACCAGCGCGTGGCCGTGACCAGCGCTTTCAGATCAGATCCCAGTCGGAGAAACCCGCTCAGCGGTAGGCGCCCTGGCCGACGGGGCGGATAAGAATCTCGTTGACGTCGACGGTGGCGGGTTGGGTGACGGCATACAGGACCGCGCGGGCGATGTCGCCGGGTTCGAGTTTCGGGTCGTCGGCACGTTCGGGCGGGATGCCGCCGGTGTCGACCAGGCCGGGCTGGACAAGGGTGACGCGGACGCCGGTGCCGACACACTCGGCACGGATGTTCTGGGCGAGGCCGTTGACCGCCCATTTCGTGGCGGAGTAGAGGTTGCCCGGCCGTACCCCCCGGCCGGCGGCCGATCCGGTGAACACGAGGTGACCGCCGGAGGCGACCAGGGCGGGCAGCGTGGCACGTGCCGTCAGGGCGGGTCCGTAGACGTTGGCGAGCACCATGTCCCGCCACTGGTCGGGCGGTGCGCCCCGGTTACCGAGGAAGCTCGTTACCACACTGGCTCCGGCGTTGGCGAAGGCAACGTCCAGCCGGCCCCAGGTGTCCTGGACCCGGCGGACGAGTCCGCTGAGCTGGTCCCAGTCGGTGACGTCGCAGGCGACCGGCAGGACGC
This sequence comes from Streptomyces sp. NPDC058307, assembly GCF_042880295.1. NCBI lineage: Bacteria > Bacillati > Actinomycetota > Actinomycetes > Kitasatosporales > Streptomycetaceae > Streptomyces > Streptomyces sp. NPDC058307. The sequence continues at coordinate 82,321 of NZ_JBHVYZ010000036.1, read as the reverse complement.
TGTCGGGACCGCCCAGCTCCGCGGCAAGTTCGGTCAGGGAGCGGTGGGTTCGCGCGGCGAGGACCACGCGGTATCCGGAGTCGACGGCCAGCCGGGCGGTGGCGGCCCCGATGCCTCCGGAGGCTCCGGTGATCAGGAAGACGGGATCGTTCATGCACGTCAGACTAGCCATCACGGACGCAACCGGTCTAGACCACTGTGCTAAGTTTTGCCACCAGCCAGCGAAGGAGAGATCCGTGGACTTTCGTGACGACTTCGGGGCCGCGATGCGCGCCCATCTCCGCATGATCGAGGAAGACAACACCGCCGCCCTGGACGTGGTGGCGGCGCGGCTGCTCGAGGTGACACGCACCGGTCGTATCGTGCACACCACCGCGGCGGGCCACAGCGTGGCCGCGGTCCTGGAGACCTTCTACCGTGCCGGCGGACTGAGCTGTGTACGCCCCTTGTTCCATCCGGCGTTGCTGCCGCTGAACGGCGCGCAGGCGAGTACCGAGTTGGAACGGGTCAGCGGGCTGGCGGCGACCTTGGTGGCCCCGGCGGGCGTCCAGCCGGGCGATCTGGCCGTCGTCTTCTCGAACTCGGGTGTGAACGCGTTCCCGGTCGAAGCGGCCCACGAACTCAAGAAGCGCGGGGCCTACGTCGTGGCCGTCTCCTCACGTCTCCACATGGCACAGGCGCCCGCACGGTCCTTCGCCAAGCTCGGGGATGTGGCGGACACGGTGCTCGACACCGCCGTCCCGCCCGGTGACGCGGTCGTGCCCACGCCGAGCGGAGCGACCGCGTCGATATCCACCATCTGCTCCGCCTACCTGTGGGATCTGCTGCTGGCCCGTCTGGCCCGGCTCTCCGTAACCCAGCAGGTGACCCTCCCCCTCTGGCGCAGCTCCAACCTCCCCGACGGCGACGCGATCAACCAGCGATACCTCGACGACCACCGGGCAGCCATCCCGATGCTGTGAGCCACTGAAGCGGCCGTGACTCCTCCGGGACAGGAGGCGGTGCCGGAACGGAACGCGACTCGCGTGCGATCGCGTCGAGGTCCCTGTCACCGGCTTCGTCCCGTTGGCATGATCAGACTGAGCATCACCCGGGCCTTATGGCCTCGTTGCCAGGTGCACCAACCGAGGCGATGTGCGGCTGAGCGGAGGCCCTACGCGGCAGAGCGCCCGGTTGTGCACCCTGTGCGGAGCCGCCGCAGGGGCTGACGACCGTGCTGCAGGACTCCGTCCGCAAGAGCGCGGCGAGGGACACGGACGCCAAGGCGACCGCCAAGCCCGCGACGCCGGCACCTCCCCGGACGAAGTCGTCCAGGGCGCGCCGAACGCGCGGGCAACCGGCAAGGCACACCCGCACGCTGACCTGCCATGGCCGGGGTCATGGGGTGTGCGCCGGCGTGGTCGGTCCCGCACGAGGGTGCAGATCAGCTCGGAATGGTGGCGTCGGCGCCCAACTGTCGTTCGATCTCCGCGGCCGGGAACGGGGTCTGCTTGCTCTCGGTGAGCAGACGGCGGAGGAAGGAGTCCACCACGAGGGCAGGGCGGGCGTGCCGGTCGATGATGGCGGTGATCTCAGGCGGGATGTCGCCGGGCCGTCGGCCCGCGATCCAGTTGCGCAGGAAGGCTTCGCGTTCTGTGTCACCGCGAACGCCGTCGAGCAAGTGGTACTGGAGCAGGTGGCTCGCGGTGTAGCAGCGGTCGTACGCGAGGTGGTCCGCGAAAAAGGTGGACTCGTCCGCCGAAAGGTCGAAGCGGGAGCTCAGGGCAAGTCCGAAGTCGGCGAAGTAGAGCCGGCGTCCATCGGTCAGGACGTTGGCAAAGTGGGCATCGAAGTGGACAAGTCCGCGAGAACTCATGAAGGCGGCTCCGCTCATCAAGGCTTCCTCCGCCCAGCGGAAGGGTGGCGCTGTCCCCATCCGCCGGAGCGGCGGTTTCGTGGTGGTCGTCCAGCCATCCGGCGAGTGTGTGTGCGGCACGTGCTCCATGAAGACCACCAGGCTGCACGACGACCGGCCGATGGCCTCCAGCCGGTCACGAACGGCGGGTGATCCCTCCCAGTGCGCGACGGCCCCCTCAAGGCCCCCGAACGCATCGGTGAATCCTTCGGGAGGGGAGTCAGGAAGAAGCCGCCAGTGGTACATCAACGGGAAGCCCGCGTACTCGCCGCCCAGAACCCAGTTCGTGGTCATGGTGTGCACGGCAAGCTCCCGCCAGGCTCCGAAACCGGCCGAGCCCACCCCGTACTGGTAGAACATCGGCAGTCCGAAGACGTTCGCCGTCGACCGCGCGTTCTCCGGTCGCAACTCGGTGTCCGTCAAAGGGATCGCTTGATGAAGACGCGCGTTCCGTTGCTGTCCACCTCTGCCGACCTTCCGCCGATGCCCGACCCGAGCGGGGAAGCGGCTGCCACGACCTCCCCGAGCCGGCGGTCGCTCAGCAAGGAGAGCTGAGTGCGCACGGTCCCGTAACCAACCAGGCGCTCGGAGCGCGGCAATTCCCGGTCCGGCATCGACGGCTCTTCGTGCGTCACCACGCGGTACTCCCCTGCTCTGATCGTGTCGGCTTCCCATCCGGGCAAGCCGTCATGCTCAGCTCCGCTGAGGTCGCAACAAGGCTTCGGTGCAGTCGCGTGACGCCTGGTCGGTGACGATCTGTCAGCTCAGCGGTGCCACCAGAACATGACAGGCACGGCTTCCACGATCGTGGAGGACCACCGTCAAGACGGTCTACGCCGTCACCGGCCTGACCACCGAGCAGATCACCGAGCAGATCACCGCAGCCCAGCTCGCCCGACTCGTCCGCGACCACTGGAAGATCAAGGCCCTGCACCCCGTCCGCGACACCACCTTCGCCGAAGGCGCCTCCCAGCTGCGGACCGGCAACGCACCCCGCGCGACGGCCACCTGGCGCAACCCCGCCATCGGAGCCCTCCGCACGGCCGGACTGAAGCACATCGCGGCCGGCCTTCACCGCAACACCCGTGACCCTCGCCGCCCACGAACCGAAGGTCATGCAACAACACCGAAGCCCTGGCCCTGACGTGACCACCGAACGGTATCCCTCCCGGACTCTACCCACCGGCCTATTCGCCCGGCGGAACTCGAACGAAGCCCTCGGTCCAGTTGTCCTCATCGAGCTCGCAGGCGTCGAAGTAGAAGCACTCCGATTCATCACGGAAGCCCGGAAGGCGTCGAGCCTGACGCATACGTCCTTCGACCCGTTCGAGGGTTGAGTAGATACCCAGCAGCTTCACGTCGTCGCCGTCCGCCTCGTCGCAGAACACGCCGCTCTCATCGACGTGCACTGTCGAGCCGTCGTCGCCTGCTTCGTTCTGGTGGCCGACATGCCACAGCGGATACACAATCACGGACGCGAAGCTATCAGCACGCGAGTTCGTGGGCGTGCCGATGATGAACTGGGTCTTCGACATCGCCTCGGCAGTTCGGTGTTCGTGCTCCCGGTCGACCGTCCCGCGTATAGCGCGGTCGGCGTTCTCGGTCAAGCCCCGGGAATGCGGGGCATGACGCAACCCCTTGCGCATGGCTTGCTTGAGGCATTGGTTCACATCGTCCAGATGACCAGTCGCCTCGTCCGGAATAGAAGCCGGACTACAGCGACCGAGAATCGCGCAGGGAGAAGAACATGGGCAGCACAATGCAGTGCAAAAACTGCAGCACACAGATGGACAAGCGCGGAATTTGTGAACTGTGCGCTTGGCGCGTCGGATGGATGCCCATCGCCCAGAACTCCGACGGCACCACGACGTTCACCGTCGAACCGCGACACAAGTTCATTGCGGCTTCAATTTTCATGGTGACGGCCGTAGGCATCATTGCCTTCGTATCCGGCATCGCATCAGGCGGTGCAGCATCAATCGTCTTCGGGCTGCTCATCGCGTCGGCAGGTATAGCCGCCTGGGTGAAGACCCGCCTCGGAAAGGTATGGAAGGGGCTGCCCGGGGACGACAAAGCGATAGCCATGCCTGGAGTCGTTATCGGAAGCGCAATCGCCATCTTGGCGATACCTATCACCATTTTCTGCATTGCGCTTCTGCGGGAGGTCAATGTCCGAAACATGGTGTCTTAGCCTCGATCATTCCCGATGGCTCGTCGGTGTTCGTCTGCCGGCCCGTTTCCGTACCTGAGATCCCTCACGCACAGACAAGGAAGACATGATCAACACCAATCAGCTCACGCGCGGGCACTGGTCCGCCCTGAGGGCACGGCCGGGCAAGGAACTGCCCGTGCGCTACGACGACCTCACGGTCACGGAGATGGGGTCGCTTGACGGCGAAGCCGCCATGGGCGCGGCGCGGTGGGGCCCGAACAAGATTCTGTACGGACTGCTCGCCGTACTGCACACGACGATTGCCCACACCAGTGCCATCCGCGTCCGCCTCGACGGGCGGCTCGTGCAGGTCCGGACGCGTTACGAAAGGCTGAAGGCTGCCTTCGAGTCCACGTCCCAGAACGCCGGCTCGGCGCTCACGACCGTCGGGCGGGAGGATTCCGAGCGCCGTGACGTTGTCCAGAGGATCGCCGATCACGGTCTGCTGCGCCCGGCTTCCCGCAGGCCGGCGATCTGCTTCCTCGCCTTGATCGTTCTGGGCGATCTGGCACTGACGTCGATCGCCATGGCCGTGCTGGGCGTGAGCGATCATCGTTTCGTCTCCTTCTTGCCCGTGTCGGAACTGCAGGTAGCGGCGGCACCCGTCGTGAGCGGCATGGTCGCCGCCGCGCATGTCCTGGGTGAGGCGGTACGGGAGCATCGGGATCCGGACCAGCGGGTCCGCACCCACGTCAAGATCGTCATCGGCGTGGCGGTGGGCGGTGGTCTGATGCTCGCCCTCGGTGTGGCCGCCGTGCGCGGTGCGTACCTCACGGCGAACGGCGTCGAGGCCATGACGATCGCCTTTGTGGCTCTCCAGGCCGGGCTGTTCGCGGTGGCCGTGGCGATCTCCGTACACGGCGCTCATCCGTACGGGACGGCGCTGCGCCAGCAGGAGCGAAGGCTTTCACGGGCGGTGAGCCGCTATCAGCGTCTGCGCCGTCGTGCAGGGCGCTGTGCCGCCGCCGTGAACGGGGTGGTGACTGCGCACCATGGCGCGGTCACCTCGGCGCGGGCCGGCGTCGAAGCGGTCTGCGGGGACACGATTCGGGCCGGTTTCCTCTACCGGCGTGCGGTCATGCACGGTCACTCGGAGCCGGCCGGCGAGCCGCTCTTCGAGGGACAGGTGCCGGACGTCGATGTGCCCTGCAGCGTGCAGGAACTGCTGAAATACCCGGACGTCGCGGACGACAGCATCCTCAGCGCCCCTGCCCCGGTGAGCTGCGAGACCCTCGATCGCCGCTGGGCGGCTCTGCAGGTCGGGACTGCCTCCTCGCGCACTCAGCCGCTGCACCTCGTGCACGAAGACGACTACCTCGGGGAGGTCGACGCATGACCGTCCGGATGCGGACCGTCAGGATGCGCGGGGTGTCCGTCGCCCACATGAAGGGCCTCACCCACCCCCTGCCGGCATTCCCCCGAGCCGCCCTTGCCAAGCCGGAGACCGTGGTCCGCCTGCCCGGCGTCAGCGGGGCAACCCCGGCCGCCGTCGAGGACGCGTTCCGTCGCCTCACCGTGATCCTTGCCATCGATGACAGCGGCTCCACTCAGCCTCCGTACGGAACCGACCCCCGCTCCGTCCGCTATGCAGCCTCGCGTTCGGTGATCGAGTGGATGCGCCGGCACGGCGGTGGCCGGTGCGGAGTACTGCACTGGGGCAGCACCGCACCCGCACGTCTCGCTGCCGGCCCGGTGCCCGTCAGCCGGCGGATGCGCACCCTGCGCCAAGCCCTCGACCAGAGACCGAACTTGGGCTTGACAGTGCCGGCGGCAGCCCTTCGACGGGCGGCCCGGATGCTCCCCAAGGCCGCCCCCGGCGACGTCCATGCGGTGCTCCTGATCACCGACGGGGAAGATCCCGGCGAAGGCCTCGAAGAAGCCCTCGCCGGCCTTCCGGAGCACGTCGTCCACCTCATGCTCGTCGGCGACGGCGCCCGACACGTCGGCTGGGAAGCGCCCGGCGTCGCCTCCATCACCCGACTGCCCGCGTTCGACAACCAGGCCCTCACCTGGCAGGCGGGCTCCGTTCTCGCCGGCGCTCTCGGGCTGCAGCTGCGTCCCTTGTCCGCCTCCTGCTGACCCCACCCGGAGACCCTTGTGAAAGCCAAGATCATCACCCTCGTCGGCGTCCTGCTGACGATGCTCCTGACCCTGACCAGCCAACCCGCCACCGCGGCCGCTTCCGCCGACGCGAGCGGCGACGAAACGTCTGTGATCGGCCTGGTGACCGGCACCGCCAGTCACGCCAATACGGCGGACGCGAAGATGATCGCCGAGGATGCGGGACGCAGCGGCGCGCACGTGGTCCTCAAGAACGTCACTGCCGGCCGGGCACCGGCGACTGCCTTCAACAAGCAGGTCGTCGGGCATGGCCCCAATCAGTTGCTCAAGGAGATTCAGCGGAAGAAGCTCCAGCGAGAACTCGTCCGCGCTGTCCTGTCGTCCCAGCGGAACGCTCCCACCGGCCGGGTCGACGTCCTCAGCGGGATCCGTGACCTCTCCGACAGCCTTCACGCCCTTCCGCACCGCCCGCCGATCACCGACGTCGTCCTCTTCGGGAGCGGGCTGCAGGACACGCCACCACTCAAGCTGACAGATCCGGTGGCCCTCGCTGACCCGGAAACCACCCTTTCGGCCGTTGCCCGACAAGGCATGATCAGTGAGTGCAAGGGATGGCGCGTGCACATGGTCGGCGCCGCTCGGACGCCCACAGGTGCCCTGGACTCACTGCGCGAGGTCCAGTTGCGTGAACTGTTCCGGCAGATGTTCTCCCGTTGCGGAGGCCGGCTTGTGGAGTGGAGCAGTGACAGTCTCCTTTCCCTCCCCGGGTCCGGCACCGAAATCGCCCGGGCCCGTTGGGTGAAGAAGCACCAGGTGATGGTGCCGCTTCCCGCAGGCGTCCTCTTCGCCGGTGACAGCACCGTCCTCCGTTCCACGGCCCAGCGCGACCTCGCGAGGATCACCACCGTCCTGACCCGCACCTACCCCGCCGCCACCGCCGAGGTAGCCGGGTACGCGGCCTCGGTCCCCGGCGGCTCGGCAGACAAGGCACGGGACCTGTCCTTGGCGCGGGCCAGGGCTGTCAGCCGCTACCTCCAGACGCAGGGGGTCTCCCCCTCACGGCTGAAGGCCGTCGGACGCGGGATCAGCGGAGCCGTCGCGAGCAACCGGACCGAAGAGGGACGCCGCGCCAACAGGAGGGTCGTCATCACCTGCACTCTTCACTGATCGCCCGTCGTGTGGGCATTGCGGTCGGCTCCGGGTTCCGCACCCGGAGCCGACCGGTCCGGCCGCAGGCGGCGCGGCACCGGCCGGAGGCGAGAGCACTGACGGCCCGGGCCGGTGACGTGCGGGAGCCGGAACGGTTGCGCCGCCGATTCGTATGCCTATGGCGTTGAAAGCGACTGTTCAGCCCAGATGGTTTTGCCGGTGGTGGCATGTCGTGTGCCCCAGCGCTCGGAGAGCTGGGCGACCAGGAGCAGGCCGCGCCCTCCTTCGTCGAAGGCCCGGGCCCGCCGCAAGTGCGGGGAGGTATTGCGTGAGTCGAAGACTTCGCAGATCAGGGTGCTGCCGTCGTGGATCAGTCGCAGGTGGATAGGTGGTTTGCCGTAGCGGATGGCATTGGTGACGAGTTCGCTGACTATCAGTTCGGTGACGAAGGCAGCATGGTCCAGTCCCCAGGCCGTCAGCTGGTCGGTGGCGTGTTTGCGGGCCTGGGCAACGATGGCGGGGTCGGAAGCCAGGTCCCAAGCGGCTGTTTGGTCGGCGCCCAAGGCTCGGGTACGCGCGAGGAGCACGGCGATGTCGTCCGCGGGGCTGTTTCTCAGCACAGGCGCGAGAATCCTGTCACAGACCGTGTCCAGAGTCGGGGCGCGGGAAGAGAGGGCCGTGAACATGTGGTCGAGGGCTTCGTCGATGTCATGGTCGCGGGCTTCGAGCAGACCGTCGGTGTAGAGGGCGAGGATGCTGCCCTCGGGCAGTTCGATGTCCAGGGTCTCGAAGGGCAGACCGCCCAGTCCCAGTGGTGGGCCTGGGGGTACATTGAGGAAGTAGACGGTGCCATCCGGAGTGACTGCGGCGGGTAGGGGGTGGCCCGCACGGGCCAGGGTGCAGCGGCGGGAGACCGGATCGTAGACCGCGTACAGGCAGGTAGTACCAATTCCTGAGGTGGGTTCGGCAGAGGGGTCCGTATCGCCTTCGTCGGCGGCCAGGCGGATGACGAGATCATCGAGGTGGGTCAGCAGCTCGTCCGGCGGCAGGTCGACATCGGCCAGAGTGCGCACTGCGGTGCGCAGGCGGCCCATGGTGGCGGCAGCACGAATGCCATGGCCGACGACATCACCTACCACGAGACCCACCCGTGCCCCGGACAGCGGGATCACGTCGAACCAGTCGCCGCCCACGCCGACGGCGGTGCCCGTGGGCAGGTAGCGATAGGCGATCTCGAGTGCCGTCCGACCGGGCAGCGCGTGCGGGAGCAGGCTGTGCTGCAGAGTCATGGTCGACGTGCGCTCCGGCGCGGCCCGCAGGACGTCGTGGATGCTGACGGCCGCTGTCGCCGCGAGCTCCCCGGCCAGCGTCAGGTCGTCCGGTGTAAAGGGTTGCCGCCGCTGGTGGCGGCTGAAGAGGGCCACGCCGAGCGTGGTGCCGTGGGCACGCAACGGCACGATCATCATGGAGTGTGTTCCGTAGGTGTGGATCCAGGCGGCTGAGGGGTCCTGGTCTGCCCACCGGGCGAAGGATGAGTCGGTCATCTGGTACAGCCCAGGTCGGCCCGCGGCCAGACACTCGGCGGGAGGTGTCAGTGCCGCGTAGGTGACCGCCTCGCCCACCGCGACCACGGACTCCGGGCTCCCCTCCAGGACCGAGCGCACAGCGCTGCGGCGCACGGTGACCGGTACCGGCGAGGGGACCGAGCCTGGCTCGTGGCCCTGCTGGGGGAAGTCCAGCAGGTCAATGGCTGTGAAGTCCGCGAGCAAAGGAACGGCGGTCTCGGCCAGTTCTTGCGCGGTACGCGCCCTGTCCGACGTGGTGCCGATACGGGCGCGGGCGTCGTTCAACAGCATCCGCCGCCTGACGCGGTACCCCTCGGGCCTGGAGTGCGCCGTCAGGCACACGGCACGCACCTGGCCGTCCGCGTCCTTCAGCGGGGCCAGAGATGTCGACCAGTCGCTCTCCGGACTGATCCCTGTGGGGGCGATGGAGGCCTCCAGGTATTGCTGCCCGCCGCTCTTCACCACCAGGCGCATCCTGCTCTCGACCTCGTCGCTCATGGCGCACGGCGCGATCTCCGGCAGGCGCAGTCCGCACATCTCGGCCTCGGGAAAGGACAGCGCACGTTCCATGCCGACGCTCGCCGCCACCATCCGCAGGTCAGTGTCGAAGATCGCCAGGACGTCAGCCGATTGAGAGAACGCCCATGCCTTGAGCGGTTCACCGTCGGGCGTATACGGCTTCCCGGACAGAGCGGACGCAGCGGACACAAGATGCCACTCGGCCGTCCCCCCGTGCGAGGCCTGATGGTGCGCGAGGAGATGCAGCTCCAGCCGCTGACCGTCCCGGTGCCGCAGCGCCACAGTGCCGCTGCACCGCTCCCGCGCGCCCCGGAGCCACGCGTTCGTGTCGCGGTTTCCATCTGCGAGCAGCCCGGCGGCGGGCCGCCCCACGACCTCGGAGCCCGCGTATCCGAGCAGCCGCCGGGCGCCTTCACTCCACCCCGTCACAACACCTTGCTCATTGAGGGTGGCAGTGGCCGTGAACGCCGACTCGTCGGCGGGCTCGTCCGGCCGTTCAGGGCTTGGCACTCGCTCCATCGTCGATCATCTCGCCCCTGCTCATTCCGAGGTCATGACGCGCCGCAGGAACCTATCGTCGTGATCATCGTCGTATGGGTGGCAGCCACCGGCAGCGGTTCCGGCCAGGGCTCTACCGACCAGCATGATCCTGCGCGACGCGGAACACCAACGCAACGCCGCCGTCCCGCATGCCTGGATCCGGCGCGCCGATGAAGTGCCCGACCGCGTTGCCCACACTCATCGGTTGCGTCGCGCCGCGTTGCCGCTCATTGCCTGGACGTTCTCGATGGTGGGGACCGCGCGAAAAGATCTCCAGGAAACGTGCGGCAGCGTGGAACCGAACCTCGACCTCCACGCGTGAAACCTACCAAAAGGTGCATTTGCCTCAAGCGTCCCCTATTCAAGGGTGAGCAGTCAGGGCCCAGCCGACCTGCCGGAGACATTCCATGAGTTTCACAGCCACGCCGCACACGGAGGCGCTCGTGCCTTCCCTGGCCCCACGGGAGCGGGAGACCCTGCGGCACATCACCGCAGGGTGCACCTATCTTCAAACGGCGCGCCACATGGGACTTTCCCAGCACACGGTCGACGCCTATCTCCGCCGCATCCGGGCCAAGCTCGGCATCAACAGCATGGCGGAACTCACGCGGCTGGCCGTTTCGCTGGGGCTGTGACGCCCGGGCACCTGACGGAAAGCCGTCATGAGTGTCGGCGATCTCGAAACGGTTGGCGACACGCGGCACCGAATCGGGTGCACGGCTGGCCCCCCGGCCCGCATGGCCTCAGCCGGCCGGGCCAGCCCGCGTGCGGGAAAACGGCCCTTACCCGTGAACCCCAGCGCGTCAGGACTGACACCGCTCTGGAACGCGAACGCAGGACTCAGGCAATGGCACGCCGAGTCGAAGCACCCCGAGTAACTGGTGAGCACGTAAGGCAATTTAGTAGTATTTATAGATCTATCATGGTGTTGGGACATGATGGAGGTCCGCCATGGCGGAGGGCAACGGTGCCGAGCGCCTTGTAGCGGCGCGGTACCGGCTGCTGCGCAGGCTGGGGGCCGGGGGGATGGGGCGGGTGTGGCTCGCCTACGACCAGACACTCGACTGCGAGGTCGCCCTCAAGGAGATAACCCTCCCCACAGGAATCCCTGAGGACCAGTTGGGCGCCCGGATCACCCGTGCGCGAGTCGAGGCGCGACACGCTGCCCGGCTGCGTAGCCATCCGCACGTCGCCACCGTGTACGACATCGTGGAAGAAGACGGCCTGCCCTGGATTGTGATGGGATTCGTGCCCGGGGCGAGGGATCTCGCCGAGGTGGTGCGTGACCAGGGACCGCTCTCCCCCGCCGACACTGCGCGAATCGGTGTGGCTGTCCTCGACGCGTTGACGGCGGGCCACCAGGCCGGGATTCTGCACCGGGACGTCAAACCGGCCAACATCCTGCTGACGGCACCCGACGCCCAGACCCGAGGCAGCGCGGCCGACGGGCAGATCTTGCTGGCCGACTACGGCATCTCGCTGCAGCCGGACTCGGGCGAAACACGGCTGACCGCAACGTCGGGGTTCATCGGAACCCCAGGATTCCTGGCACCGGAGCGCGCCCGCGGCGTGGCACCGAGCCCGGCTTCCGACCTCTTCTCACTCGGCGCCACCTTGTATTACGCCGTGGAGGGGGACGGGCCCTTCGACCGGCCGACGCCTTACGAGACCCTCTCGGCGCTGCTCTTCGAGGAACCCTCAGCGCCGTCCCGTGCCGGAGAGCTGGGACCGGTGCTCACCGGCCTGATGGCCAAGGATCCCGAACAGCGGATGGGGGGCGACGAGGCGATGCGCAGGCTCGCCGGGCTTACCCCCACGCCGGGTGAGGAACCGAGAGCACACAGGCGGGCCGTCGCGGAGCCGGAGACGACGCCGCTGCCGGAAGAAGCGGCCTCACGGCCGCCTCCTGGCGCGCCACCGACCGAGGAGAGCCCGTCGCCCGCGAAGACTCCGCCGCGACCGCGACATCACCGGAGCGCCAAGCTCTCTTCAGGCCGGGCTTGGGGTGTCGTCGCCGCCGTACTCGTGCTCATCGGCGGCGGAGTATGGGCGGGGACCAAACTGCTCCAGGGTCCGGACACCACGGCCCCGAAGAGCGATCCGGGCCAGCCGTACGGGGAGGCGGTGGGGCTGACCCGCACGCTGAAACCCGGGGACTGCGTCCATGCCTCCTGGCCCGAGGGAAGACTCAAAGGCTTGCCCAGACTGACCATCGTGAACTGCAAGACCTACCCGGACGGCCAGGTCCTGGACGTGAACGCAACTACCTCTCTGGCCGATGCGAGGACCAACGGCCCGGGGATCTGCACAGGCCTTTTGCGGAACACAGTGCGCAAGATGGTCGATGTCCAGCCCTTCGCTCTGGTCCCCAGCGAGGCGGGCTGGAACAGCGGCGTCCGAAACACGGCCTGCCTGCTCTTCGGGCGGACCGTCAGCCTCTACGGCGAGGTGGGTGACTACCGCAAGCAGGGGGAACAGATCTTCGTCGAGAACAGCGCGACCGGTGACTGCTACAACACCGAGAAACTGGGAGAGAACAACTACGCCTTTCTCCTGGTGAACTGCGACAAACCGCATGAGTTTCAGGGTCTGGGTTACGTCAAAGCGCCCGCGAACCTGAAGTTCGGCGCGTGGGACGCGTATTACGATCTGTGCACCAAGCGGTTCGGGTCGTACAAGAGCTCCACGCGCGAGCTGTCCGGTTGGATTCACGCCGAAGAGACATGGAACCAAGGCTTCCGATACGTCATGTGCCAGCTGGCGATGCCTGAAGCAGGACGAAAACTCCCGCCCGGTTCAGCACTGTCCAAGTGAGGTGACTGATCCGGTCCGCCGTCGAAGACGGCGGGGCGCCGTCGTCATCCCTCGTCGGCATCGGGAACGCCGCCCCTGTCGGCATTTTCAACGCCGCCCTGCGGTCTTTCTCGTCAGCAGACGGGCTACGAAGGCGAGGTCGGGTGCCGCTCATTTGGCGGGGACTGCGATGTCCAGGAGTTGCTGGTGGAGCCCGGGGCGGGCGAACAGCGCGGCTCCGGTGCCGGCCGGTGAGGTCGCTGAAGGTGCCACGGGCTTCTTGGACGATGGGGATCAGCGGCGCGATGTCCCAGGGGCCGGCTCTCATCAGGAGGAAGGCGTCCAGTTGACCGCTCGCGACCAGGAGGGCGCCGTGGCAGGTGCCGGACCCGGTGGACGGTTTGCGGGGTGCCGGCGTGGTGGGTTCTGCCGCAGTCCAGTCGATCGGCGGTCGCACTTGGTCGACACCACGGGCCAGTCGCTCGGCCACGGCGCGTTCTTGCTGGTTCAGCCTGGGCGGCGGCGGCCAGATGCCGATCACCGCGTTCTGGGCACTTCCACCTTCACTGAGGGCCAATCGGTGCGCCGTAGCGTCTGGAGTGCAGGGGCATGGCCCTGTCCAGGAGCCCGCGTCCGGCATTGCCCACCACCGGCGCCCCAGGGCAGGAGCAGAGACCATGCCCAGGGTGATGCGGCCGTCCTCCTCGACAGCGATCAATGTGCTCCACTCGGGTTCACCGGCGAGGAAGCTCGTGGTGCCGTCGACGGCATCGATGATCCAGCGCCGTCTGCCGTGTCCATGGGCGCCGAACTCCTCACCGATGAACGCGTCGTCGGGACACTCCTGACGGACCAGGGAGCGAAGGACGATTTCGATCTCCCGGTCGGCTTCGGTGACCGGGCTCCCATCGCTCTTGATCCCGGAACCGACCGCCGCGGTCGAGAAGTGGTGTCGGGCGATGACATCCGCATGGTCGGCGAGACGGTGAGCCATTCCCAGGTCCGTCAGGTCCCTCACGGGACTTGCCCTTCCCGCCATGGTCCACCGTTGAGGCTCCGGACGGAGCGTGCAGGCGCGGTGAGATTATCAATTCGTGGCTCCTGTGACACTGCGTCGGAGCCGTCCTGGATCTTCCTGTTGTCGGTCCACGGCGGCAGTTGACCGGCCGGGGAGAGCGGCCCCGAACGGCTTCCGCCTGCGCGCCGGAGGGCACCCCGGGCCGTCGGCGGGATGGACACGGTGGCGGGCCGGGCCTTTCTGACGCCGCGGGTCCCGGCGTATGTACTGGCGACCTTCCTGGTGATGCTGGGCTGGTGGGGCAAGTACACGTTCCTCGGCACCGCGCTGGAATACCGGTTACGACTCCGGCAGCTCCCTGACCGGTGTCCTGCTGTACGGGCTCGGTTTCGCCTCGCGTTCGGTCACGGACAGGTCTGCGTCCCGAACACGGGGAGGAAGCGAAGGGAAGGACACATGAGGTATCGGCGCCGCCAGGGTCGGCGTGGGCGACAGGACGCGCAGCACCAGGCCAGTGGCGCCCTGGTGGTGGACCGTGTCCTGGATGACCTTCCGTTTTCGAGCAGGTCCTCGGCGAGACGCCTGACTTGCTCACACGCTCATCGGCGGAAGGCTCAAGAGGGCGGCCCCGGGTGGGGATCGCCGTTGTCCGGCCCGCGGATCCCGCACGGGTTCCCCCCTCATCCGCACCCAACAGAGGCTGATCATCGCAGCCGCCGATGACGCCGAGGCCGTCTGGTAGACGCTTGTGACAGGGCAGCCCGGCTTCGCTCAGCCGGAGGACGACTGGACCCTCGCGGTCCACGGGCTGCCCGCACCCGGCGATCCGCTCCGCCACGCCTTCGACACGCGCACCGCGCCGTCGGCGTGCTCGCCCTGCACCCGCAGAACCGGATGACTCATTCGAGAAGCCCTTCGGGCACTCGTTCGGGTCGCCGTCCGGGCTCGGCCGTCAGGGCGTGAGGATGACCTTGCCGGGGGCCGTGCGGGCGGATGACTCGGCCAGTTCCAGCGCCGCGGCCGCCTCGGCCAACGGGAAGCGGGCGGCGATCTGTGCGGTGAGCACGCCGTCGCGCAGCAGGTTGAGGACGTGGGTGAGGTCCCTGCGCGTCCGGTCCCGGAACGCTTCGCGCTTGGCCGAGTCCGGCTTGCCGGCGCCCGCCCAGATGTCGTAGAAGCTCGCGTGCCTGCGCGTGGGCAGGTGGTTCCAGAACGCCAGCTTGGCGAGCAGGGGCAGGAAGTCGAGCAGTATCGGGCGGGTGCCGTCGAGCGCGGCCGCGATGCTGTAGGAGACCAGCGTGCCGGTGCGGTTGAGCAGTCGGTAGGAGAGGGTGACGCTCGCGCCGCCGAGGTGGTCGAACACGGCGTCCACGCCGTCGGGGGCCAGTTCCCGGACGCGAGCGGCCAGGTCGGGGTCGCGGTAGTCGACCGGCTCCACGCCGAGGGCGCGCAGCGCCTCGTGCTGGCGCGGGCTCGCCGTGCCGATCACGCGGACACCGGCGTGCCGGGCGAGCTGGACCAGGACCGAGCCGACTCCCCCGGCGGCGCCCGTCACGAGGACGGTCTGTCCGGCCCGCACCTTCGCCTTGGCGTGGAGCATCTGGTAGGCGGTCAGACCGTTGACGATCAGCGTCTCCGCCTCGTCGGGGTCGATTCCGTCGGGCACCTCGACCAGGTCGGCGGCGGTCAGCAGTACGGCCGTGGCCCAGCCGCCGGTCTTGGTCAGCGCGGCGACCCGGCGGCCGACCAGGGTGCGGTCCACGCCGGGTCCGACTGCCTCGACGACGCCGACGAGGTCGTATCCGAGGACGAACGGGAAGGCGGGCTGGCCGTAGTAGCGGCCCCGGCGCATCGCGCTCTCCGCGAAGGACACCGCGGTCGACTCGACCCGCACCAGTGCCTGCCCGGCGGCGGGCGCGGGCAGCGCCCGCCGCGACAGTTGCAGGCCGGTCGGTGCGACCTTGCCCGGCAGTACCACCTCGGTGACGGTTGTGGTGTCACCGGTGACGGCGTTCAACTCGGCCATGGTCGACTCCTCAAGAGATGCGAATCTGCGTCGCTCTGTTAATGACCGTAACTATGCGACTGCACGTCAGACTTGTCAAGCATTCAGCTACGGGTCGTAACAGAAGGAACGGCCAGTCCGAACCCCGATGGTCACTTACGATGTGACTATGACTAACCCACCGCAGACCACTACCAGGCGCGAGCGGCTTCGGGCGCAGACCCTCAAGGAGATCGAGGACACGTCGTTCGCGATCATCGACGCGGACGGCATCCACGCCCTGTCGATCGCGGCGCTGGCCCGGGGCATGGCGATGTCCGCACCGGCCGTCTACCGCTACTTCCCGTCGCGTGACGCGCTGGTGGCACACCTGGTGACGCTCTCCTACGAGCAGCTCGTGGCAGCGATGAGCCAGGCGGTGGAAGGCAGCAGGCGGGCGCCCCGGGCGCGCCTGCGGCAGCTGGTCGGCGCATACCGTGACTGGGCCCTGCGGTACCGGCGTCGTTACGGGATGCTCTTCGGCGAGCAGGCCGGGGAGCTGCCCGGCAACGTCACCGCACGGACGCCGTTGGACCAGGCGATGGCGCTGCTCATCGACCTGCTGACGGCCGTGCAGGGAAGCCCGGCGGCCGACAGCGGCAGCGGCGACCGCACGCTGGACGGGCAGTTGCGGCAGTGGGCGCGTTCCCAGCAGCGGCCGGACACCTCACCGCGCGCCGCACGCGCCGCGATCCTGATCTGGTCACGGGTGCACGGGATCGTGAGCCTCGAACTCACCGGCGTCTTCGACAACCGTCCTCTGGAGGCGCAGCGGCTGATTGACTCGGAGATCGACAACGCCGTCCGGTCACTGGAACCGGACGGCTCCTGAGCGGCGCACGCTCAGGTCACCGTTCACGACCGGCCTGCCCTGCCGTTGCAGGGCAGGTCCGCGAGTGGCTGGTCTGGTCCGAGCACTCAGTCCTGGTCGCGCTCGCCGGCGACGTCCCCGGCACCGATCGTGTCCGCGTACTCGGACGGGTCCAATGTGCCTTCACGGTCGGGGTTGATTCCGGCGCTTCCACCCGGCTGACCGCCCCCGGTGCTGCCGTAACCGCCCGGGACTCCCGGAGTGACGTCCGCGTCGGCCTCCTCCCGCGTGATGTGGCGGGTGGCCCGGACGTTCGCGCGGCGCTCCGGATACGGATAGCTGAACGGCTGGGATTCCGCGCGTTCCTCTTCTGCCTGACGGGCGTTCCGGGCGGCCTGTTCCGCCTGCTGCTCGGAGTGAGGGTTTCCTTGGTCCTTCGTCATGGACAGTTCCTTTCTGTGAGCCTTCGGTACGTATCGCTTACTGAGCCGTCACCCGTAGGGTTTCGGCGGTCGGGTCGGCGGCGTCGGGCAGGAGCATGCCGGCGGCTGCGCCGCTGGTCAGGTAGTCCACGACGGGGGCGGTGATGACTTCCCCGGGGGCCACGACAGGCACACCGGGCGGGTAGGGGCTGATCGTCTCGGCGGCGATGCGTCCGACGGCCTTACGGGCCGGCACATGCTCCGCGGCCGCGAAGAACGCGTCGCGCGGAAGCATGGCCTGCTCCAGCTCCAGTGCGGGCGGCTCGGGAAGCCGCACGGCGGGCTGGGTCTCGATGCTGTCAGCGTGGTCGACGAGGCGCTGCAGGGAGTCGATGAACAGGTTCTCGGTACGGTCGTTGTCGGAGTGGGTGATCTGTCCGCTGATCCGGCAGGTGTCGGAGGAGCCGAAGTCGACGTGGCAGTGGGCGCGCAGCCATTCGGCGGCCTGCATGCCGCTGATGCCCAGTTCCCGCACGTCGATGGTGATCTTCAACAGGTCCAGTTCCGCGGTCAGGCCCGCGTCGACGACCTCCTGGCCCATCAGGCGCAGTCCGGGCAGGTCGGCGACGGCCTTGCGGATGCGTGCGGCGCGGCGCAGCGCAGCGTCCAGCAGGTCGTAGCCCTGCTCGGCCATCTGACGGCGCCAGCCGTCGAGGGTGGCGTACACCAGGGACGAGGAGCTGGTGGTGCCCAGCAGGTCCTCGCGCTGCTTGAGCACCTCCGGGGAGACCCGGTCGCCTTGAAGGTGGAAGACGGAGCTCTGTTCGATGGCACCGCCCATCTTGTGGACGCTGGTGACGACCAGGTCGGCGTCGGCGTCCATGCCCCAGGACGGAAGATCGGGGTGGAAGGGCAGATGCGCCCCCCATGCCTCGTCGACGATCAGGGGGACGTCCTGTTCGTGGCAGACCTCCGCGACACCGCGGATGTCCGCGCACGAGCCCCAGTCGGTGGGCGTGATCAGCAGCATGCCCTTGGCGTCCGGGTGCGCCCGCAGCGCGCGCCGTACGTCCTCCGGCTCCGGGGGGTGTGCCAGATGCCGCTCGGCGTCGAACTTCGGATGCACCCACACCGGTTCCACGCCGTTGACGATCACCGCGGCGATCACGGACTTGTGGGCGTTGCGGGAGATGAGGAGCTTCTCGCCCGGACCGGCGACCGCCAGCATCGCGGTCTTCACCGACAGGGAACTGCCGCAGGTGGAGAAGAACGCCTGCTCGGCGCCGACCGCGTCGGCCATCAGCTCCTCGGCCTGCGTCAGAACCCCTTGCGACTCGCGACGGTCGTCGAGCCCGTTGAGGGAGAGCACATCCGAGGCGAACACGCCCTCGCCGACGATGTCCACCACCCGTGGATCGGCCCCCAGCCCCTGTTTGTGCCCCGGAGGCCCGTACACCACGTCACCACGGCGCCGGAACTCCTGCAGAGCCTCCAGCACGGGGACACGTGAGTGGTCCATCACTGCTCTCCTTCTGTCCGGTGTTGTCCTGGGTGCAGACGGTCGGGGAGGTCTTCGAGGAGGTGGGCGAGTGTCTCGGCGCCCTGGAGCGGTGACTGGACCTCGACCTTCTCGTCGGAGTCGTGCCATTGGTCCTCGGGCAGTCCGGTGCCGTAGAAGAGGACGGGGGCGTCGACGGTTTCGGCGAGCAGGGCGGCGGGCGCTCCCCCGCCGTTGCGGATGTGCGGTGCGGGACGTTGTACTCGAAGCCGTCCCTGGTGTGTTCGGCCACCCCGTGCCGCAGTTGCCGCATGACGTCGTCGGCGTGCTGGTCGGGCACCGGGCGCAGGGTGATGTCGGCGGAGACGACCGCCGGGATCACGTCGCGGGCGGGATCGTCGGGGTCCCCGCCGGGCAGGGTGACGGCTTCCGCCGCGGGCCGGGTCCACACGCGTTCCAGCACGCTGTGGCCGGCCCCGCCCTGCACGGTGCGGGTGCGGGTGCGCTGCAGCCACTCGTCGGTGTCGAAGGCGATCGCGGCCATGCCCCGGCGCTCCTCGGCGGAGGGCTCCGCGACCGGGTCGGCCGTCCCGTCGGTCGCCGTCAGGCGCTCCAGCTCGTCCAGCGAGTCCCTCTCCGTCGGACCCGACCCGTCCCGCTCCGCGTGACCCAGCGGCACCGCCCGCCACGGCCGCGACCGCGTCTCCTGCCGGCTGCCCGCCTTGGCGGAACGCTCACCGATCAACCAGGTCCCCGGCATCACCATCTCCCTCTCTCGTCGACGCCTCCCCCGCGGTGAGGCATCGACGCATTGCGCCCTGCTGCCGTCCCCTCACGCACATGCCTGCCGCCGCACGCCCGTACGCGGGGACACGCCGAGTACCCATCGGCACGGTGCCTACCGGCCGGGCAGCTGTCGGGTAGGGGGTGAGGCCGCGTGGGGACCTTCCCTGGTGGCGCCGGCGGACGCGGTGGCCGGCGGGGTGCGACGTTGTCGGAGGAAGCCTCTGAAGGCCGGCGGCACCAACCTCACGAGACAGCTGAGCAGTTAATGCCGCATCAGGTGCGCGTTCGCCCTGTCGGGCAACCTTGCTGTCCCGGCGCGGGCGAAGCCCTTCGTGGTACCTTTTCCGCCGCCGTGCGCTGCTGCGAACTCAAGGAGGTGAGACCGATCAACACTTTGACAGGTCGGGCCTCCCTCCCCTGCATGGCCCAGGGAGTGCCCGCGGAGGCATCCCGAAAGGCTTGAAACGCTATGCGCTTCACCCTTGAGACGTCGTGCGACGGCGTCCGAGAGCAGTTCTTCGTCCTCGGTGAGATTCCCGGCGTGCTGTGGACGCCGCAAGGTTCAGCCGGTACTCGTCCGATGGTGATGATGGGACACGGCGGTGGTCAGCACAAAAAGGCCCCTGACATCCTGTCCCGTGCACGCCGGTTCGTGGCCGAGTGCGGCTTCGCGGTCGTGGCGGTCGACGTGCCCGCCCATGGCGACCGGCCGAAGGTCGAGGAGTACGACCGGCTCGCGGCCGAGAACCAGGCTCGCGTGGAGGCCGGTGAAGAACTGGCTCCGCTGATCGCTGACTTCCAGGCGCTCGTAGCCCGCCAGACGGTGCCGGAATGGCGGGCGGTTCTGGACGCGGTCCAACAACTCGAGCACGTCGGCGCGGGTCCGGTGGGCTATTGGGGGGTCTCGTTGGGGTGCGGGCTCGGCGTTCCGTTCGTCGCCGCCGAACCCCGGGTCCGCGCGGCGGTGCTGGGCTTGGGCGGGGCTCTGGCATCAGCCGAGGTCGCCGGACAGATCACCGTCCCGGTGGAGTTCCTGGTGCAGTGGGACGATGAGCGAGTGCCGCGAGCCCAGAGCCTGGCTCTGTTCGAAGCGTTGGCCTCGGCCGAGAAGACGCTGCATGCCAACCCCGGCAAGCACGGGGAGGTCCCGGCATTCGAGGTGGACAGCACGCTGAGGTTCTTCGCCCGGCATCTCGGCTGAACCCGCTGCCACCGGCGTCAGGGTTCGCCGGCGCGCTGACCAGCCATGGCCGGGACTGAGATCTGGTTACTCCGGCCATGGCCGGGCCCGTGGTCCGGGTGCTCCGGCCATGGCCGGGTGGGCGGTCAGGGCGTGTCGCCTGAGTAGTAGAAGCGGCACATCACACCCGGGCCGGGCATGCGGGGCTCGTTGGGGTGCGGGTCGTACAGGGCACGGCCGCCGGGCCACCGCGTCAGCTCGGTGGACAGGGCGACGCCATCGTCGACTTCCTCGGTCCGCCATCCATGGATGTCCAGCAGCAGGCCGTCCAGCGGCCCGCCGACCAGTTCGGCGTAGGTCCGGTGCGGGAGGGGGCCGGGGTTGGGGTCGTCGTGGTCGGCACCGTAGACCCGGCCGTTCAGCAACTGCTCGTCTCCGTTCATCCGATCAGCTTTGCAGCCGCCACCGACAACGAGGGTGCGGAGACGGCGGCGGGCCCGGCCTGAGTGGTGGCCGGGCCCGTGCGAGGTGGTGCGGGGCTACTGGGTCTGGATGGCGCCGCGGTTGACGAGTCCCTGGACGTAGGGCGGCCCGTCGTGCTCCAGGGTGGTGGTGGCGGCGTGGACGTCGGCTCGCACAGGTCGTCTCCCTCACTGCGTCGGTTGAGCCGGGCCCGGCCGTCGCGTTCGTCGTCCAGAACTGCTCACCTCGCACTGCACCATCGGGAGACGGTGGCCAAGATTGCCGAGGAGCTGGCCCGGACGGACCCGGCGGGTTGCTCAGCACGGCAAGGCCGGCAAGGGCGGCATCGACGGCCTGGACGTAGGGCCAGTGCGGCAGCCCCGGCGATGTGCCCCGCCATCAGGGGTCTTGACGAGCAGGCCCTCGTTGGCGGCGGCGAAGGCCCGGCACCAGCAGTTCACGCCCAGCGCTTTGGAACACCTCGCCGGGGGCCCGGCGCGGCCGGACACTGGCTGCGCCGGATCCCGTGTCGTACGGTCTGACGTCGAGATAGCCCAGCGTCCGCACCGCATCTCACCGAACCCGGCGGTGCCGCAGGTACGGCCGGTACGTCCGGGAGGCCTGAACCCGTACCGGCAATCAGGCGGCGACGAGCTCCCGCTCGCGGTCCGGCGTTTTGACCTCGGGCTTCCTGTTCGGCAGCGAGAGCCGGAAGACCCTGTGCCACGCGGAGAACACCTGCTTGGGCAGCGGACCGGTGACGTACTCCAGGTCGTACTTCTCGAACAGCGCGCGCACCTTCACCGCGACCTCGGCGTACCGGTTGCTCGGCAGGTCCGGGAACAGGTGGTGCTCGATCTGGTGCGACAGGTTGCCGGTCATGAAGTGCATGGCCTTGCTGCCGCTGATGTTGGCAGAGCCCATCATCTGGCGCAGGTACCACTGGCCGCGCGTCTCGCCCTTGATCGACCGGCGCTCGAAGACCTGTACGCCCTCGGGGAAGTGCCCGCACATGATCACCGAGTGGGACCAGATGTTGCGGACCAGGTTCGCGGTGAACGTGGCGGCGAGCGTGGGGAGGAACGACGGGCCCGACAGCAGCGGGTGGATCACGTAGTCCTTGAGCACCTGCTTGCGGATCTTGCGGCCCACGGCCCTGGCCCGCGCGCGGAACTCCGGGCTCTTGCGGCGGCGCTTGTCCAGGTTCTTGCCGAGCTCCAGGTCGTACGCCGCGATGCCGTACTCGAAGAAGCAGGCGTTGATGAAGTTCCACAGCGGCTGGCCGAGGTGGATCGGGTGCCACTTCTGGTCCTCGTCGACGCGCATGATGCCGTAGCCGAGGTCGTTGTCCTTGCCGATCACGTTGGTGTACGTGTGGTGCAGCTCGTTGTGCGAGTGCTTCCACTGCTCGGCCGGCGAGACGTGATCCCAGTCCCAGGTGGTGGAGTGGATCTTCGGGTCCCGCATCCAGTCCCACTGGCCGTGCAGGACGTTGTGGCCGATCTCCATGTTGTCCATGATCTTCGCCACGGACAGTCCGGCGGTACCGAGCAGCCACGCGGGCGGGAAGAGCGAGAACAGCAGTACGCCCCTGCTGACCAGCTCGAGCTTGCGCTGCGCCGAGATGACCTTGCGGATGTAGGCGGCATCCTTCTCGCCGCGGCCGGCGATCACCTCGTCGCGGATCGCGTCCAGCTCGCGGCCGAGCTCCTCGATCTGCTCCGCGGTCAGGTGGGCGGTGGGGTCGATGGCGGTCAAGGTGCTCCTACCGTTCGATGTCACAGGGGCCCGCCGCGGCGGACACGCAGGTCTGGATGAGGACGCCCGGCTCGGCCTCGGTGATCTCGCCGGTGCGCAGGTCGCGGACGGCGCCCGCCTTGAGGGGCGTGACGCAGCCGAAGCAGATGCCCATGCGGCACCCGGAGGGCATGAGCACGCCGGCCTCCTCGCCGATGTCCAGCAGCGGCGTGGCGCCGTCCGCGTCGGCGGTCCTGCCGCTGACGCTGAACGTGACCTCGCCGCCGTCACCGGCGACGACGATGCTGGGGCGGAAGCGTTCGATGTGCAGGCGCTCGGGGACGCCGTGCTCGCTCCAGTGTTTCTCGGCGGCGTCGAGCAGGCCCGTGGGCCCGCAGGCCCAGGTCTCGCGCTCGGCCCAGTCGGGCACGAGTTCGTCGAGCCGGGCGATGTCGAGCTGGCCGTCCGTGTCGGTGTGCACCTCGGTGAGCCGCAGCTTCTTGTCCCCGACCAGGTCGTGCAGTTCGTTGCGGAAGATCACGTCCTGCGGCCGGGGCGCGCAGTGGACCATGACGACGTCGTCGAACTCGGTGTCGCGCAGCATGCCCATCACGGGCGTGATGCCGCTGCCGGCCGTCAGGTAGAGCACCTTGGCGGGCTTGGCCCGCGGCAGCACGAAGTCACCGGTCGGCTGGTCGAGCTGGATCAGCGTGCCCGGCTTCGCTCTGCGGACCAGGTGGTTGCTGACCTTGCCGTCCGGGATCGCCTTCACGGTGATCGTGACGCGCCCGTCCTGGCGGTCGGTCGGCGAGGTGATGGAGTAGGCACGCCACAGGCGCACCCCGTCGACGTCGACGCCGACCCGCACGTACTGACCGGGCGTGTGACCGCGCCAGCCCCGTCCCGGCCTGATCACGACAGTCGCGGCGTCAGCTGTCTCGGGGTGCACGGCCTCGATGCGCCCACGCAGGTCAGCGCCCGCACGCAGCGGACTGACCAGGTCGAGGTAGTCCGACGGCAGCAGCGGCGTCGTGACCATCTCCAGCAGTTTCCACGCCCTGCTGCGGAGGGCTGTACTCGTCATACCCCCAGCTTGCTGCGCCTCAAGGCGTAAAGTCCTGACCGCAGGACGTAAATCTGGCTGGCTGATTTGTTCGCAGGGAATAGAAACGTGAGTCATGCAATCCAGAGGGCCAGCGAACTGGCCCTCGATGAGACGACGGTCACCGCACTTCGGGGCGCACTGAAGACCACCGCCGACGAGGTCGTCCAGGCGATCATCGACGAGGTCCCTCCCTACGCCAACGCCCTCTCGGGCAGCATGGGCGGCACCATCCGCCGAGCCGTCCGCACCGCCCTGGGCCATTATCTGGACCTGGCGAGCGGAAAGACCAAGGGCGTCGACGCCGGTGACGCAGCCTACGAGCTGGGCCGCGGCGAGGTGCGCGACGGCCGTTCGATGGACGCTCTGCTCAGCGCCTACCGCGTCGGCGCCCGCGTGGCCTGGCGATGCCTGGCGGCGGGCGCCGTACCCGCAGGTCTGCCCGCCGCCGAGGTCGCCAAGTTCGCCGAGCTGACCTTCGCCTACATCGACGAGCTCTCCGCCGCGAGCGCCGCGGGCCACGCCGACGAACTGGCCGCCCGCGGCAGGGACCACGAGCGCCACCTGGAACACCTGGCCCGCGACCTCCTCGCCGGCGCGAGCCCGGACGTGCTGCTGGCCTCTGCCCAACGGGCCGGATGGCAGCCCCCGGTCGCGCTGACCGCGGTCCTGCTGCCCGCCGCCCAGGCCCGGCCTGCCTACCGCGCGCTCGACCCGAGCACCCTCGTCCTCGACGATCTGCCGGATGCCACCGGTGTGCTGCTCGTCCCCGATGCCGACCGCGCCCATCTCCTGCGGCAGCTGACCGACCGCACCGCCGTGGTCGGTCCGGCCCGGCCATGGACTCGTGCGTCCGCCTCGTACGCCCGAGCCGTACGCGCGCGCTCTCTCTCCTCCGATATTCGCGACACCGAGGACCACCTGCCCGAACTGGTCCTGAGCGCCGACATGGACGCGTTCGCAGACCTGCGCGCCCGAGCCCTCGCACCGCTGCGGACCTTGCCCGACGCGACCGCACGGCGGCTGGAGGAGACGTTGCGGGCGTGGCTGCTGCACCAGGGCAGGCGGGACGAGGTGGCGGCGGCGCTGTTCGTCCATCCCCAGACCGTCCGGTACCGGATGTCGCAGGTGCGGGAGCTGTTTCCGGATCTCGCCTCGCCGCACCGGGTCCTTGAACTGACGCTGGCGGTCGGTCTTCGGGTCAGCTGACGCGGGCTTCGACCATCCACGAGCGAGTCCACGAGCGAGTCCACGACCGCGTCCACGAACCGTCCAGGACTCGTGCCCACCACGCGTTGTCCGGTCGGCCGCAGCCGAGCGAAATCCAGAGTCGGACGTACGGGTCGTCACCTGATCCTCATGCCGGACACGTGACACCTGTCCTCCACAGGGGGCTTCATCCCCACTGAGCAGAACTCAACTGCCGCTTGCCTCGGGGCCGGTGGTGGCAGCGGGGTCGGCGGGGCGGAAGCATGCCGTCACCGTCTTGCCGTGCCGTTGACACCTCATCCCCCACTCATCGGCGAGCTTGCGCACGATGGACACCCCGCGGCCGGAGACCGCGCCCTTCTCCGGTTCGCGCTGCTGCGGCAGCGACGGGTCCTCGTCGTGGACACTCACCTGAAGACAGTCACCGTCCCAGGTGAGGACCATCTGTGCGTCGCTGTGCGCGTGGATGTGCGCATTGGTGATCAGCTCGGACACCGCCAGCACGATGGCGTCCACCGTGTCCGGTTCGGCAGCGGTCCAAGGCAGCGACTCAAGACGCCTGCGCGTCCACTCCCGGCCGACGCGCACTCCTTGGGACATGGGGAACGAGTGCGCCCACCCCATCGCCTTCACCGCCACTGGCCGACTTCCTTTCTTGGCCCACGAAACGTCCCGTGCACGCACCGTGTACCCGGCCCTCGTGCCAACAGGCATGACGAGGCCTTTCGTGGAGCCGGACAGGGCACGTGCGGGGCGTTGTCGGTCACGATGCGTTCGATCGGAATGATGCCGAGGCACGCGAACCAGGCTCGGCCCTACGGCGGAACGCCACAGCAGTGAGGGCCAGAGGGTGTACCAATCGTCCAGTCCGCGCAACCAGCACTGCCGGCTGGTTCGTTCACCTCGGAAGTGCTTGCGCATCACGCGGGCAGGTTCCGGTCAAGGCTTGCCCAAACCCCCGGATGGTCCCTCCCGCGCGTGATCAGGTCTCCAGCGACGGCCGTATCACCGCCCGCTTGGGAGGACTTGGTGTCAGCACCAACTCATAGAAGACGATGGCTCACGACCTGCGCCATCACCGCAACCGCCGGACTCATCGCGATACCCGCGAGCGCCGCGCCCGGCACACATGGCAGCAGCCCCTTCGGAGCCCGGACACTCGCCCAACTCGCCGCTGAGCGCGCGCAGTCGGTGGGCGCCATGAGCCCCAAGGTGAAGGAGGACGACGGCGACGACGGCAACGAGGCCGACGAGATCGCCGAAGGCGCGGATCAGTACGCCGAGGCCCGCACCTCGCCCGGCATCGTCGCCCCGGGAGCGTACGGGGCCGCATGGAGCAGCCTCAGCAAACTGCCGCGTACCGGCGGCAGTTGGCGCAATGTCACCGATCTGCCGTACAACTCCGACGACCCGCGCTACCGCGACATCGACTCCAACTCCAGCGGCGGCTCGGGCAATGTCACCGGCCGGATGGCCGCGGTGGCCGCCGATGACGACGGGTACGTGTACGCGGGCAGCGCGGGCGGCGGCGTGTGGCGCTCCCGTGGCGGTGGCGGCCACTGGAAGCCGATCAGCGACCGGCTTCCCTCACAGTCCACGGGCGCGCTCGCGCTCGACGGCGGCGGACGGCTGTGGCTGGGCACCGGCGAGGCGACCACCAACGCGGACGCCTACCTCGGCAGCGGGGTCTACGTCCTGTCCGACCCCCACCACGGCACGTTCTCCAAGCGCAGCCGGGTCGGCGGGGACCAACTGGAGTCCACCACCGTCCACCAGCTGCGCTTCGCCGGGGGCAAGGTGTGGGCGGCGACCAGCGCGGGCGTGTGGAGCCACTCCACGAAGAAGCTCGGCGGCGCCTGGAAGCTCGAGTTCGCGCCCAACCCCGACTATCTGCCCGGCGGTTCGAAGGCCGCCGATCCCAGCGCCGCGTACAAGAACATCACCAACGACATCGCGATCGACCCGAAGAACCCCTCCAAGGTGGTTCTCGCGGTCGGCTGGCGCAGCGGTGACGACTACAACGGCTTCTACACCAAGGTGAACGGCGCCTGGACCCGGATCACCAGCGGCTTCGGCGACCTGCCGACCGACGCGGACAACGTCGGCAGCGTCACCTTCGCCCGCTCCGCCGACGGCTCCCGGTACTACGCCATCGACCAGTCGCCGGAGCAGCTGAACACCAATCCGGACAGCGGTCTGGAGGGCATCTACGTCTCCAAGTCGGGCTCTCCCGGCGGTCCTTGGACGAAGATCGCCGACTACCAGGGCCTGGCCGCCTCGGGCTCGGCGCTGACCTCTCCGGGCTACATGCCCGGCGTGCAGGCCTGGTACAACCAGTTCCTCACCGTCGACCCTGCCGACCCCGAGCACGTGTACGCGGGTCTGGAGGAGGTCTACGAGACCAAGGACGGCGGCGGCAGCTGGTCGACCGTCGGGCCGTACTGGAACTTCAATTTCCCCTGCTGGAGCATCGACCCGGCCAAGCAGACCGGTGACTGCAACCCGACCACCCACTCCGACCAGCACGGCGTCGCGATCGGCCGCTACCACGGCAAGAGCTTCGTGTACGTCGGCAACGACGGAGGCGTCTACAAGCGCCCCGTCAACGGCTCCCAGGACTCCTCCGGGCACGCCACCGACTGGACCTCGCTCAACGACGGCACCATCGACACCCTCCAGTACTACTCGGTCGGTGTCGGCAAGGACCTGGACCACGGCGGCGTCTCCGTCACCGGCGGTCTGCAGGACAACGGCCAGTCCGTCCTGCGCAGCAACGACAAGGTGATGGGCTCCAACTTCGGCGGCGACGGCGGTGACACCCTGACCGACCCCGCCAACGGCTGCAACATCGCCGAGGAGTACGTCTACCTCTCCATTCAGGTGACGCAGAACTGCGCGGTCAACGACGGCAGTTGGATCGACGATCCGAGCAAGGCCACGTCGTACAACGTCGCCCCGGCCGACAACGCCACCGGCGAGGCACGCTTCATCGCCCCCCTCGCCGCCGACGCGAAGAACAGCTCGACCTGGATCGCCGGCGGCCGTCACGTCTGGGTGCAGACCCACGGCTACGCCATCCGCAGCGGCGACGAGTGGAAGAGCGTCTACGACCTCGGCGAAGGCCAC
Source organism: Streptomyces sp. NPDC058307 (assembly GCF_042880295.1). Taxonomy (NCBI): domain Bacteria; kingdom Bacillati; phylum Actinomycetota; class Actinomycetes; order Kitasatosporales; family Streptomycetaceae; genus Streptomyces; species Streptomyces sp. NPDC058307. The sequence continues at coordinate 54,193 of NZ_JBHVYZ010000036.1, read as the reverse complement.
ACCGCGACCGCCGTCGCCGCCTCGGGCGGCAAGGTGTACGCGGCCTGGTGCGGCCCCTGCAACAACCAGGGCTTCACCCGCGGCATCGCCGTCGGGAACGCCGACGGTACCGGGTGGCACGACATCGCCCTGCCGGCCACCGGCGCGAACGGCACCGTACCCAACCGCTACCTCAGCGGCTTCGCCGTGGACCCGAAGAACGCCGCCCACGTGTACCTCACGGTGAGCGGGTTCTCCCGGCAGTGGACCGAGGGGCCTGGGGCCGGCGTCGGCCACGTCTTCGAGTCCAAGGACGGCGGCACCACCTGGAAGGACATCTCGAAGAACTTCCCCGACGTGCCGGCCGACTCCGCGGTCGTCACGCCGAACGGCGGCCTCGCCGTCGGCACCGACCTCGGCGTCGTCTACCGTGCGCCCGGCCGCTCGAGCTGGCAGCGTGTCGGCTCGCTCCCGGCCGTCGCCGTGCTCCAGCTGAAGCTGAGCCCCGACGGTCGCACACTGTACGCGGCCACCCACGGCCGCGGCATCTACTCGATCAAGGTGCGCGACTGCGACTGAGGCACCATCGGTGTCGCGACGGCGGGGTGATCCCGGTTTCCGGGGTCACCCCGCCGTCGTGTGCGGCACCACGTTCACCTGCAGCGTGAAGGCCACGCTGCCCGTGCCCGCCAGATCCGGTTCCTTCGCCAGGACGGTGATGTCGGCGGCGCCACCCCGAGTGCCCGCGCACCGCAGCGCGGCCCTCGCGGTGCCGTCCGCGTCCAGCTGCCAGCCGGACGGCAGGACGAAGGCCCGCGCCGAACTGCGTATGGCGGTCCACCGCTTGCCGTCCGTGCGAGGGCGCAGGACGAGCGACACCACGGTCCCGGGTCGTACACACACCTCGCGCCGGGGCGGATCACCTGGGGACACGGTGACGTCCACGTGCCCGCTGGCACAGCCCTTCGGCGAGGAGGGTGCGGAGGCCGACGCGGACGGGGTCCGTCCGGTCGGGCTAGCGGTCGGTGACACAGAGGGGCTCGCAGCGGGGCTCGTTGCGGGGCTTGTGGGCGGCGTCCCGGACGCGGACGTCGGCGCACCCGTCGACGGCGTCGCGGAGCCGCTCCCGGACGCCCCGCCGGACGAGCCGCCGCACGCCGCCAGGACGACCATCCCCGCGATCATCCAGCCCCCAGCCCATCCTCGTCGCATCCGTGCACCTCCCGGCCCGGCTCCACCGGATACCAGCATGCCCCACCCCTCAGTCCTGCTGCCCGACCGCCTCCAGTACGGCCTTCAGCTGCCGCAGCGGATCAGCGCCGGTGATCCGCAGTACGACCGTGTCGGCACCGGCCGTCGCCAGCTCGCGGATGTGTCCGGCGGCCTGCGGTGCGGGGCCCGAGACGGTGAACACCTCGTGCGGCGGGCGGCCGAGCCAGGCGCCGTGGCCCTCGACGTGCGGGTGAAGGGTCCGGGCCACCTGATCGGGATCGTCACCGACGCAGGCGAAGGCGAAGACCGTCAGGGTGTGGTCGGACGCGGCGCCGCCCTTGACGGTCAACGCGCGGGCGTTCTCCAAGTCGTGCGGGCCGTGTCCCTCCGCGATGACGGTGCCGTCCGCGACCCGTCCGGACAGTTCCAGGGAACGAGAGCGCACCACCCCCGCGACCACCGGCGGGACCTCGACCGGGGGATGCGTCAACTGGACGCCGTCCAGGTGGACTTCGCGTCCTGCCAGCTCCACCCGCTCGCCGCGCAGCAGCGCGCGTACGGAGGTGATCGTCTCCTCCAGCAGGGCCAGCGGGGAGCGCGCCGCGGCTCCCACCTGGGCCATCCACTCCTGCACGCCGTGCCCGATCCCGGCCACCAGGCGTCCGGGGAACACCCTTGCCAGCGTGGCCAGTTCCATCGCCAGGAGCGCCGGGCTGCGCAAGGGGGCGGGGGCGATGCCGATGCCGACCCTGATGCGTTCCGTGGCTCCCAGGGCCACGGCCGCCGCCGACACCCCGCCGTTCCAGCCGAGGTCCTCGACCACCCACACGTCGTCCACGCCAAGAGCCTCGGCCTGCCGCGCGAACCCGGGCAGCCCCTCGGGGGCCCAGTCGCGGTCGTACATCACACCGATCCGTACGTTTGTCATACGCCGGAACCTATGTGGCGTTGACACATCGATCAACGGTGTATCGAGGCCGGCCCTCGGCCACGACCACCGGTCTGTCGGCGCGGGGCCGTTCCACACGCGACGCAGATCGTCGCGCGGAGACACGCTCCGGGCACCTCAGCCGACGGCACGGCGTGAGGTGCCCGGAAACGGTCGCGGGGACATCGAGCGCCCCACTCGGATTCCGGTGCCGCTCCGGCTCAGCCCCCGCTCTTGCGCCGGAACGACCGCTGGCTCGACGCCGGGCCGTGTGTCCCACGGATCTTCGACGCGTTGGGGTTGGCGGCGAGGTCGGCGGCCTCCGCCTGCGCACCGCGCTTGCGCGCCAGTGCCTCGCGGAACTTCTGCTTGAGGTCGTAGTTGCCGTCGCTGTCGGGCGCGAGCGGTGACGTCTCGGGCTCGGCCGGCTCCGAACCTTCTGGGGATGCAGCTTCTGCGGTCATCGTGACCTCCTGGGTTCGGGCAGTGGGAAGCACAGCTTGTCATGCCGGGCGCCCTACGTGGCGCCGGTGTCCGTCCACCCGGCCGCTCCACCGGCGTCGACCGCCCAGACCTGGAGCTCACACGGGAACCCCCTCGTCAGGAGTTCTCAGCGACCGTAAGCACGATCTTGCCCCGGATATGTCCGCGGGCGGCGCGTTCGTGGGCCGCCCTGGCGTCCGCGAGCGCGAACGTGCTGTCTATCGCGACGCGGACCGTGCCCGCGTCGAGCAGGCGTCCCAGTTCGGCGAGCTGCGCGCCGTTCGAGCGGACCTGGGTGGCCGTGACGGTCACGCCCAGCCTCGTGTTCTCGTCGTCGTCGAACTCTCCGAAGTACACCGGGTAGAGGGCTCCACCGCGCTTGAGGGTGCGCAGGAAGCGCCTGCTGTCGGGGCCCCCGACGGCATCCAGGACGAGATCGACGTCCCGGGCGACTTCTTCCGGACGCTCCTTGGTGTAGTCGATGAACTCGTCGGCGCCGAGTTCGCGCAGGAACGCCTCGTGGGCGCCGGACGCCACGGCGATGACGCGGGCCCCCTTCCACTTGGCCAGCTGGAGTGCGAGATGGCCCACTCCGCCGGCAGCGCCGTTGACGAGCACGGTGGTCTCGCGGTCGAGCGGCATCGGCCGGTGCCGGGTCGCCTGGAACGGCGAGGGGTGGTCGTGCCCGAGTTCGATCAGGAACTGCCACGCCGTCAGCCCCGACATGGGCAGAGCGGCGGCGTGCACATGGTCGACGGAAGCCGGCTTGCGCGCGAGGTCGGACGCCGGCGCGGTGACGTACTCGGCGTAGGCGCTGCCCTGGAGTGCGGTGGGAAAGCGCAGAAGGCCGACCACCTCGTCTCCGACCGCGAAGTCGTCGACGTCTGCGCCGACGGCTTCCACTACGCCCGAGACGTCGGTCCCCGGAATCAGGGGGAGCTCGACCGGGGGCTTGAGCTCGGGAGATACGTCGGGCATTCCTCCCCGGGCGTACCAGTCAGGAGGGTTGACGCCTATGGCGTGTACGCGCACGAGCACCTCACCCGGGCCGGGTTCGGGAACCGGCACCTCCTCGTGGCGCAGCACCTCGGGGCCACCGAACTCGTGCAGACGGATCGCCCTCATCGTGTGTGTCGGCATCACTTTCTCCTCTGTCCGCGCGGCGGGATACGCTTGTCCGGATCAGCGATCCGGTTATCCGGACCACTGATCCGAATATATGGATCAGTGATCCGGATAGTCAAGAGGGGCACATGCGAGCCGACGCCAGAAAGAATCACGACCACTTGCTCGCCGTTGCGGGCGCCGTCATCACCGAGCAGGGCGTCGACGCGTCGCTGCGGGACATCGCCCGCAGGGCGGGCGTGGGACTCGCCACGCTGATCCGTCACTTCCCCACCCGCGAGGCCCTGCTCGAAGCGCTGCTGCGCACGAACTTCGACGAACTGGCGGTCAAGGCGGGTGTCCTCGAGACGTCGAGGGAGCCCGACGACGCGCTGATCTCGTGGCTGCGCGACTTCGTCGCCTGCGCGCACAACTACCGCGGCGTCGTGGAGCTGATGGTGACGGCCATCGAGGACCCGGAGTCCGCGCTGCACGCCTCGTGCGTCGCGATGCGCGCCGCCGGCACGCACCTCCTCACCCGCGCCCAGGCGCAGGGCCTGGCACGCGGCGACGTCGACGGCACCGACCTGTTCGCGCTGGCCGGCTCACTGGCCTGGCTCAGCGATCAGCCCTCGCTCGCCGCCCGCGCAGATCACCTCTTCGAGGTGGTCACGAGCGCGCTCCTGACGCCGTCCCCGGCCCCCTAGCCGAGATCGAGTTCTCTGACGGCCGCACGATATGTTGCCCACCATGACTCAACTCGCCCCTGCCTCCTGGCCAGTTGACCCGATCAGAACGGAGCGGCTCGTGCTGCGCGCGTCCGAAGCGAGGGACCGTCCGGCGTTCATCGAGCTGCTCTCCTCAGCGGAGGTGCACACCTATCTCGGCGGCCCGCAACCGCGCGATGAGCTCGAGCGCTCGGTGCCCGAGACGCCGGGGCAGCGCCCCGGCCATTTCGTGATCGAGCTCGACGGAGCGATGATCGGAACCGTCGAGGTCAGCCGGCGCGATGCCGAGCGCCGGGGGCAGGTGCGGCCGGATGCCGGCGAGGCCGAGATCGGCTATCTGTTCCTTCCGCGGGCATGGGGGCGCGGGTACGCGGCCGAGGCGTGCGCAGCGGCACTCGACTGGTTCGCGGACGCCGTTCCCGGGGTGCCTGTCGTGCTCTACACCCAGACCGCCAATGCCCGCTCGATGTCCTTGGCGGCAAAGCTGGGGTTCGTCGAGGTGCGACGGTTCGTGAAGTGGGACGCCGAGCAGTGGATGGGCATGTGGGCTCCGGTGACGCCGCCGGCGTAGGGAGTACCACTCCTTCCCGCCGTGGCAGAACCGGTCAGCCCTCCCGGCTCACCGCGGCGTCGAGGAGGGGGCCGAGTTCGCGGCTCACGGTCGTCAACGGACGTATGTCCCGCTCCGCCCGGGCCATGAGAATCGCTCCTTCCAAGGCGCTGACCATGAGGGTGGCCAGCGCTCCGGCGCGTTCCTCGGGCACGTTCATGTCGGCCAGTGCCCGGGCCACCGGACCGGTCCAGGTCGCGAACGCCTCCGCCACCGCCGTCCGCGTGGACGCGGTGGACTCCGCCCAGTCCACCGTGGCGGCGGCGACCGGACAGCCGCCGGCGAACCCGGCGCTCTCGTACTCGTCGGTCCACTGGCGCACCATCGCGGCGAACAGCCCGCTCGGTGTCGGCTCGGGCAGGGCGGCGAGGAATCGGGCGACCCGGTTGCCCGCGTACCGGCCGGCCCACTCCACGGCCTCGTTGACCAGTTGCTCCTTGCCGCCGGGGAAGTAGTGCTGGAGCGAACCGCGCGGCGCACCGGCGTGGGCGGCGACCTCCCGCATGCCGGTGGCGGCCACCCCGTCGCGCCGGATGAGCTGGGCCGCGCTGAAGACCATCCGCTCCCGAGCTCCCCTCTCGGACACCGCCATCTCCGACCTCCACGTCCGGTTCTGTTCGGATGCACTCTATGACCGCCGTCATAGCCGCGCTTACTATGACCGCTGTCATAGCGTGCGGCAACGGCTCGGCTTCGGCGTGAGCCGGAAATGGCGGTGCCTCGTGTCCGTGGGATTCATCGGCCTGGGAACCATGGGGCAGCCCATGGCCCTCAACCTCGTCCGGGCCGGGACGCCTCTCGTCGTGTGGAACCGCACTCCCGGCCGGAGCGAGGCCCTGGGTACCGCCGGAGCGGAGGTCGCCGGGAGCCCGGCCGAGGTCTTCGCCCGGGCCGGGGCCGTGATCCTCATGCTGGCCGACGAGGCCGCCGTGGACGCCGTACTGGGTCGCGGTACCCCGGACTTCGTCCTTCTCGTGGCCGGACGGACCGTCATCCACATGGGCACGACCTCGGCCGAGTACTCGGCCGGTCTGCAGGACGCCGTCCGGACGGCGGGCGGACGGTATGTCGAGGCTCCCGTCTCCGGCTCCCGCATCCCCGCCGAGCAGGGTGAACTGGTGGGGATGACGGCCGGTGACGAAGACGCCGTCGCCGCCGTACGCCCGCTGCTGGCCGCCATGTGCCGGGAGACGTTCGACTGCGGCGCGGTCCCCGGCGCGCTGCTGATGAAGTTCTCGGTGAACCTGTTCCTGATCACCCTCGTCACCGGGCTGGCCGAGGCGTTCCACTTCGCCGACCGCCACGGCCTCGACCAGCGCCTGCTCCGGGACGTCCTGGACGCGGGCCCGATGGCCAGTGCGGTCTCACAGGTGAAGGGACCCAAGCTGCTGGCCCGCGACTTCACCGTGCAGGCCGCCGCCACCAACGTCCTGGAGAACAACCGGCTGATCGCCGAGGCCGCCCGCAAGGCCGGTCTGGCCTCCCCGCTCCTCGACGTCTGCCACGCCCTGTACGGCGAGGCCGTCGAGCAGGGCCACGGCGACGAGGACATGGTGGCCGTCCTGCACGCCCTGGAGAGCCGCACCGGCCCGAGGGCTGGAGGAGTCTCCAGGCGACCCTGAGCCGGGCCGCGTGGCGCCGCCCGGCGCGCGCCATGGATGAACTGCCGACGAACTCCGGCTTTTGCTCCGGTCAGGAGCTGGTCGGGAACACGCCTCGCGACCGGCGGCCCGCTTGCGATTGTCGGCGCCCCCGACGCATCCCGTACGACCCACTGGAGCCCCGGCGTGTCCCCACCCGAGCCGGAGCCAGGACCGTTCCACCCGTCCCGGTCCTGCGGCGGCGTCCCGTGCTGCTCGCGGCCGGCGCCCTCCTGGTCGCGGCAGGGGTGACGGCGGGCGTACTGACCGCCGTGGACACCGGTGCGGCCAGGGGCGCACAGGTCGCATCAGCCGCATCGGCCAAGGCGCCGTACGCGCCCTACGTCGCGGATCCCAGGGCACAGAACGTCGTCGGCACCGGCGGCTCCTCACCGGCCCTGCCGATCACCCTCGCCGCCGCCCTCACCACCGCCGTCGCCACGACCACGGTGTTCGCCCTGCGCCGCCGCGGGACACGCGCCGCGACGCGCTGAGCCTCGGACAGGTGGCGCAGCCGGGTCACGCCCTCACGTCTTCGCCACCAGTTCCTTGACGGCGATGTTGAGTTCGAGGACGTTGACCCGGGGCTCGCCGATGAAGCCGAGCGTACGGCCCTCGGTGTGGTCCTCGACCAGCTTCTCGACCCGCGCGACGGACAGGCCGTTGCGCTCGGCGACCCGGTGGACCTGGAGCCGCGCGTAGGCCGGGGAGATGTCCGGGTCGAGGCCGGAGCCCGAGGAGGTGACCGCGTCGGCGGGTACCTGGGACGGCTTGACCTTGTAGTCGGCGGTGGAGTTGTCCTTGACGACTCTGGCCTTGGCCTCCTTCACCCACGTGACGAGCTCGGGGTTGTCGGCGGAGCGGTTGGTGGCGCCGGAAAGGATCAGTGTGTACTGGGTGTTGACCGAGTTCTTTCCCAGTCCGTCGGCCGGCCGGGGCTGGAAGTAGCCGAGGCTGTAGCCCTGTTGACCGATGAGGGAGGAGCCGACGGCCTTGCCGTCCGCCTTGGTCTCCGAGCCGTTGGCCTCGGTGTGGAAGAACGCCTGGGCCACACCTGTGACGGCCAGCGGGTAGAGGATGCCGGTGAGCGCGGTCAACACCAGCAGTGCCCGCAGACCCGCGCCGAGCAGACGGGCGGTGTTCACAAAGGAGTTGTTCATGGCCTTCACGCGATCCCGGGGATGAGCGAGACGAGCAGGTCGATGATCTTGATGCCGACGAAGGGCGCGATCAGCCCGCCGAGGCCGTAGATCCCGAGGTTGCGCCGCAGCAACTTGTCCGCGCTCACCGGCCGGTACCGCACGCCCTTCAGGGAGAGCGGCACGAGAGCGATGATGATCAGCGCGTTGAAGACGACGGCGGACAGGATCGCGGAATCCGGCGACGACAGGCCCATGATGTTGAGCTTGTCCAGGCCCGGGTAGACCGCGGCGAACAGCGCCGGGATGATCGCGAAGTACTTGGCGACGTCGTTGGCGATGGAGAACGTCGTCAACGCGCCCCGGGTGATGAGGAGTTGCTTGCCGATCCCGACGATCTCGATCAGCTTGGTCGGGTCGGAGTCGAGGTCGACCATGTTGCCGGCCTCCTTGGCGGCCGACGTCCCGGTGTTCATCGCGACGCCCACGTCCGCCTGCGCCAGGGCCGGTGCGTCGTTGGTGCCGTCACCGGTCATCGCGACGAGCTTGCCGCCCGCCTGTTCGCGCTTGATGAGGGCCATCTTGTCCTCGGGAGTGGCCTCCGCGAGGAAGTCGTCGACGCCCGCCTCCTCGGCGATCGCCCTGGCCGTCAGCGGGTTGTCACCGGTGATCATGACGGTCTTGATGCCCATGCGGCGCAGCTCCTCGAACCGCTCCCGCATGCCCTCCTTGACCACGTCCTTGAGGTGGACGACTCCGAGGACCCGGGCCCCCCGCTCGTCCTCGACGGCCACCAGGAGCGGAGTGCCGCCGGCCTCGGAGATCCGGTCGGAGAGGGTCCCGGCGTCCTCGGCGACCGTGCCGCCCTGCTCCTCGACCCAGGCGATGACCGAACCGGCCGCGCCCTTGCGCACCCTCCTGCCGTCGACGTCCACGCCGGACATGCGGGTCTGCGCGGTGAAGGCGATCCAGTCGGCGCCCGCGATATCACCCTGATGGCGCTCACGCAGCCCGTACCTCTCCTTCGCCAGGACGACCACGGAGCGGCCCTCGGGCGTCTGGTCGGCCAGCGACGACAGGTGGGCCGCGTCGGCGAGCTCGGCCTCGGTGCTGCCCTTCACCGGAAGGAACTCCGCCGCCTGCCGGTTGCCGAGGGTGATGGTGCCGGTCTTGTCGAGCAGCAGCGTGGAGACGTCACCGGCGGCCTCGACCGCCCGGCCGGACATCGCCAGGACGTTGCGCTGGACGAGCCGGTCCATGCCCGCGATGCCGATCGCGGAGAGCAGCGCGCCGATCGTCGTGGGGATGAGGCAGACGAGCAGGGCGACCAGCACGACCATCGTGAGGTGGGTGCCCGCGTAGTCGGCGAGCGGCGGCAGCGTGGCCACGGCCAGCAGGAAGACGATCGTCAGCGAGGCCAGCAGGATGTTCAGGGCGATCTCGTTGGGCGTCTTCTGCCGGGCCGCGCCCTCGACCAGGTTGATCATCCGGTCGATGAAGGTCTCGCCCGGCTTCGTCGTGATCCTGATGACGATCCGGTCGGAGAGGACCTTGGTGCCGCCGGTGACCGCCGAGCGGTCGCCGCCCGACTCCCGGATGACGGGGGCCGACTCACCGGTGATCGCCGACTCGTCGACCGACGCGACTCCCTCGACGACGTCACCGTCGCCGGGGATGATGTCGCCGGCCTCGCAGACGACCAGGTCCCCGATCCGCAGACCGGTGCCGGGCACATGCTCCTCACGATCGCCCACGAGACGTCTGGCGACGGTGTCGGTCTTGGCCTTGCGCAGGGTGTCGGCCTGCGCCTTGCCCCGGCCCTCGGCGACCGCCTCCGCCAGGTTGGCGAAGAGAACCGTCAGCCACAGCCAGGCGCTGATGGTCCAGCCGAACCAGTCGCCGGGGTCCTTGAAGGAGAAGGCGGTGGTCAGGGCGGAGCCGATCCACACCACGAACATCACGGGCGACTTGACCATCACCCGCGGGTCGAGCTTGCGGAAGGCGTCGGGCAGTGACTTCAGCAGTTGCCTCGGGTCGAAGAGGCCCGCGCCGACACGGCCCTCGGGAGACGAGTGCCCGGTGGGGACGTCGTCGCTGTGCGGCGCCCGGGTGGGAGTGGCTGTGGACATCTCTTCGCTTTCGTCGCGAGCGGTCCGGGAGCGTGTGGTCCCGGTACGCGTGGTCCCCGTACGTCTGGTCCGCGTACGCGTGGTCCCCGTACGCGTGGTCATGACGCCAGCCCCTCGGCCAGCGGGCCCAGCGCGAGCGCCGGGAAGTACGTCAGACCGGTGATGATGAGAATCGCGCCCACCAGCAACCCGGTGAACAGCGGCTTTTCGGTGCGCAGGGTGCCGGCCGTCGCCGGCACGGGCTGCTGCTCGGCGAGCGAGCCGGCCAGCGCCAGCACGAACACCATGGGCAGGAAGCGGCCGAGGACCATGGCCAGACCCAGGGTGGTGTTGAACCACTGGGTGTCCGCGTTCAGTCCGGCGAAGGCCGAGCCGTTGTTGTTGGCGGCGGACGTGTAGGCGTAGAGGATCTCGGAGAACCCGTGCGCCCCGGTGTTGGTCATCGAGTTGCCCGGCGTGGGCAGCGCCATCGCCGCGGCGGTGAAGACGAGCACCAGCGCCGGGGTGACGAGGATGTAGCAGGCGGCCAGCTTGATCTCGCGGGCGCCGATCTTCCTGCCCAGGTACTCGGGGGTACGACCGACCATGAGACCGGCGATGAACACCGCGATGACGGCCATGACCAGCATCCCGTAGAGCCCGGAGCCGGTGCCGCCGGGCGCGATCTCGCCCAGCATCATGCCGAGCATGGTGATGCCGCCGCCGAACCCGGTGAAGGACGAGTGGAACGAGTCCACGGCGCCTGTCGACGTCAGGGTCGTGGACACCGCGAAGATCGAGGAGGAACCGACGCCGAACCTGACCTCCTTGCCCTCCATCGCGCCGCCGGCGATCTGCAACGCCGGTCCGTGGTGGGCGAATTCCGTCCACATCATCAGGGCGACGAAGCCGACCCAGATGACGGCCATGGTCGTGAGGATCGCGTAGCCCTGCTTGACCGAGCCGACCATCACCCCGAAGGTGCGGGTCAGCGAGAACGGAATCACCAGCAGCAGGAAGATCTCGAGGAGGTTGGTGAAGGGCGTCGGATTCTCGAACGGGTGCGCCGAGTTGGCGTTGAAGTAGCCGCCCCCGTTGGTACCGAGTTCCTTGATGGCCTCCTGGGAGGCGACGGCGCCCCCGTTCCACTGCTGCGAGCCCCCCATGAACTGGCCCACCTCATGGATCCCGGCGAAGTTCTGGATCACGCCACAGGCGACCAGCACGATCGCCGCGAGGAACGCGCCGGGCAGCAGGATGCGGGTGACACCGCGGACCATGTCGGACCAGAAGTTGCCCAGTTCCCCGGTGCGGATGGGGGTCCCCCCGCTCGAGCGAAGCCGAGAGTGGGGGAGCGCGAACCCGCGCACCAGCGCCACGGCGACGGCCATGCCGACCGCCGCCGAGACGAAGTTCTGCACGGCCAGGCCGGCGGTCTGCACGACATGGCCCATGGCCTGTTCGCCGTAGTAGGACTGCCAGTTGGTGTTGGTGACGAAGGAGACCGCGGTGTTGAACGCCTGGTCCGGGTCGATGGCCTTGAAGCCGAGCGACAGCGGCAGTACGCCCTGGAGCCGCTGGAGGAGGTAGAGGAAGAGGACCGACACGGCCGAGAAGGCGAGGACTCCGCGCAGGTAGGCGGGCCAGCGCATCTCCGTGTCGGGGTGGGCGCCGATGGCCTTGTAGATCCACTTCTCGATGCGCCAGTGCTTGTCGGAGGAGTAGACCCCGGCCATGTAGGTGCCGAGGGGGATGTGGGCGAGCGCCAGCGCCCCTATGAGGGCCAGCAGCTGAAGGACGCCGGCGAGTACGGGACCCATGGGGTGGTTCAGAACCTCTCGGGGAAGATCAGGGCGAGGACGAGATAGCCCAGCAGGGCCACGGCCACCACCAGGCCGACGGTGTTCTCGGCGGTCACAGCCTCGTCACCCCCTTGGCGACGAAGGCCACCAGCGCGAAGACCGCGACCGTGGTGAGGACGAAGGCCAGATCGGCCATCACGAACTCCTGGAAGAGGCTCGGAGAAAAACGGACAGGACGAGCAAACCCCGCACGTCACCGGATGCGGTCTGCCCTTGACGGCTCCCTTACGGCGGCCCCCGCCCCCTTGACGGGACTCTTACGCCGAGGACGGCTGGAACCAGCCCCGGGAGTCGAGCCCACTACAGCTCCCCAGCCGAGCCCGAGCGGGAATCCGGCGCATCGGGGTGCCTCGCATCGGGGCGACGCGCATTGGGGCGACTCGAAAACGCCGATGTGGGAACCGGTAGAGAAGCCCTGACACACGAAGGGGCCGGGTGTGCGACGCACCGGATCCCTCACCGGAGGAGAGGCCACGATGGCGCGTGACAACGACTCCCAGCAGGCCGTCCCGAACACGCCGGGGATGCGCCCCGACGCCGACGGCGTCACGCGCCGCCGGCCGCTGCGCAGGCAGCACGTCGAGGAGACCGTCGAGGTCGCGGTGCCGGTGCGGACGGCGTACAACCAGTGGACGCAGTTCAAGACGTTCCCCCGGTTCTCGAGCGTGGTGCACGGTGTGGAGCAGGTCAGGCCCACCGTGACCACGTGGACCATCGGCTACGGGCCGCTGCGCCGTCGCTTCGCGGTGGAGATCGTGGAGCAGGACCCCGACACCTACCTGGCCTGGCGCGGCCTGGAGCAGCGGCCCTCCCACCAGGGCGAGGTCGAGTTCCGGCCGACGGAGTCGGGCGGCACGGCCATCACCGTCCGGATGCTGCTGGAGCCACGCGGAACCGCGAAACGGTTCACCGGCTCGTCCAGGGTCACCCAGGTGATCACCCGGCTGGTGCGCCGTGAGCTCCAGAACTTCAAGCTGTTCATGGAGGGGCTGGGGCAGGAGGGCGGGGCCTGGCGCGGCACCATCCGCAACGGCCGGGTACAGCACGACCACCCGGAACCGCCGAGGAGCCGGGTGGCCCAGTGGCCCGTCGGCTGACCCTCGTACCGGACGCGGCAGGACACAGCGGCGAGCGAGTCGCGGCAAGAGAAAGGCGATGCGATGCAGAACCCGCCCGGCGACGAGCCGGAGACCACCCTCTCCGTGACACCGCCCAAGAAGTGGGCGGCCGGGGTTCCCGCGGTCGTGCACGCGCTGGAGTACTCCCTGGAGCAGACGTCCCCCCGCAAGACGGGGGTGGACCTGCTGGCCATGAACCAGGTGGGCGGGATCGACTGTCCCGGCTGTGCCTGGGCGGATCCGGCCCCGGGGCAGCGCCATCGCAACGAGTACTGCGAGAACGGCGCCAAGCACATCAACGACGAGGCCACCCGACGCCGGATCACCGCCGACTTCTTCCGTGAGCACAGCGTCTCCGACCTCGCCGGACGCTCCGACATGTGGCTCAACCAGCAGGGCCGGCTCACCGAGCCGATGGTCAAGCGGCCGGGCTCCGACCACTACGAGCCCATCGGCTGGAACGACGCCCTGGGCGTGCTCGCCGGGGAACTCACCGCGCTCTCCTCCCCCGACGAGGCCGTCTTCTACACCTCGGGCCGGGCCAGCAACGAGGCCGCCTTCGTCCTCCAGCTCTTCGCCCGCGCCTTCGGCACCAACAACCTGCCCGACTGCAGCAACATGTGCCACGAGTCCAGCGGCTTCGCCCTGAGCGAGACGCTGGGCACCGGCAAGGGCACGGTCAGTCTCGACGACCTCCACCACGCCGACCTGATCTTCCTGGTCGGGCAGAACCCCGGCACGAATCATCCGCGTCAGCTGTCCGCCCTGGAGGAGGCCAAGCGCAACGGTGCCCGCATCGTGGCGGTCAATCCGCTGCCCGAGGCGGGGCTACGGCGTTTCAAGAACCCGCAGAAGCCACGCGGGGTCGTCGGACGCGGCACCCAGATCGCCGACCGCTTCCTGCACATCAAGCCCGGGGGCGACCTCGCCCTGTTCCAGGCCCTCAACCGCCTGCTGCTGGAAGCCGAGGACGCCCGGCCGGGCACCGTCCTGGACCACGACTTCATCGACGCGCACACCTCCGGCTTCGAGGAGTTCGCCCAGCACGCCCGCACCGTCGACTGGGACGACGTGCGCGCGGCGACCGGCCTGACCCGCGAGGAGATCGAGAAGGTCCGCGACGAGGTCCTGCGCAGCGAGCGCGTCATCGTGTGCTGGGCGATGGGCATCACCCAGCACAAACACGGCGTGCCTACCATCCGGGAGATCGTCAACTTCATGATGCTCCGCGGCAACCTGGGGCGGGCCGGTACGGGTGTCTGCCCGGTGCGCGGGCACAGCAATGTCCAGGGCGACCGCACGATGGGCATCTGGGAGCAGATGCCGGACTCGTTCCTCGACGCGCTCCAGAAGGAGTTCGGCTTCGACCCGCCGCGCCCGCACGGGCTCGACTCGGTCAACTCGATCAAGGCGATGCGCGAGGGCCGCATCAAGGTCTTCCTCGCCCTTGCCGGCAACTTCGTACGCGCCGCTCCCGACAGCGAGGTCACCGAGGAGGCGATGCGTTCGTGCCGGCTGACGGCCCACATCTCCACCAAGCTGAACCGGTCGCACACCGTCTGCGGTGACACGGCGCTGATCCTGCCGACGCTCGGCCGCACCGAGCGTGACGTCCAGGCCGACGGCGAGCAGTTCGTCACGGTGGAGAACTCCATGAGCGAGGTGCACACCTCCCAGGGGCGCCTCGAACCCGCTTCCCACCTGCTGCTCAGCGAGGTCGCGATCCTGTGCCGGCTCGCCCGCCGCACCCTCGGCGGCCAGCCGGACATCCCCTGGGACCGGTTCGAAGGGGACTACGGCACGATCCGCGATCGCATCTCCCGCATCGTGCCGGGCTTCCACGACTTCAACGCGCGGGTGACGCGCCCCGGTGGCTTCCAGTTGCCCAACCCCGTCAACGAGGGCGTGTTCAACACCGCGGTCGGCAAGGCGCTGTTCACCCGCAACGAGCCGGTGGTCCCCAAGGCGCCCGAGGGTCACCTGCTGCTGCAGACCCTGCGCTCGCACGACCAGTGGAACACCGTCCCCTACACGCTCAACGACCGCTATCGCGGCATCCACGGCAGCCGCACCGTCGTACTCGTCAATCCGGCCGACCTGTCCGGACTCGGCCTCGCGCAGGGTGACCGCGTCGACCTGGTGAGCGTCTGGGCGGACGGCACCGAGCGCCGCGCCCAGGACTTCGAGGTCGTCCCTTACCCCACGGCACCGGGCTCGGCGGCCGCCTACTACCCCGAGACCAACGTCCTGGTGCCGCTGGACAGCGTCGCCGACATCAGCAACCAGCCCACGTCGAAGGGAATCGTCGTCCGCCTGGAGCCCACGTCCGACCGGGCGGCCCCGGCTTCCGTCTGAGGAGCACGCCGAAGCCGAAAGGGACGGGCAGCGACGGGGCCTATACGTCTGCCGGGCGGGTGAACCCGTAGGCGCGCTCGACCTTGGCCACGTGGAGCGAGAACGAGGCGTACCAGTGCTCGCGTCCGTACGCGCGGGCCAGAGCGTGCTCCGCATGTTCGCGCCAAGCGGCGATGGAGTCCTCGTCCTTCCAGTACGACACCGTGATCCCGAGGCCGTTCGCACCGCGAGCGGCATCGACACCGAGGAATCCCGGCTGCTCGGCGGCCAGTTCGAACAACCGCTCGTCCGTGTCCCGGTAGCCGTTGTCGTCGGCGGTCCGCACGGCGGTGAACACCACGGCGTAGTAGGGCGGGGCGGGCAGCGAGGCCGGCGCAGGATCGGTCACGGAGGTCCTCCACGGACGGCACCGGCGGTATGGCCTCAAACGATCTCCCGTCCCGGCCCGACCGCACAACCCTCCTACCCGGCCGACGAACCGTGTTCCCACGGGCCACGATCGGCCGAATGCCGCCTGTCCACCGGTCGTGAACGCCAATAGCCTGTGCGACCTGCGTGCTCTGGGAGGTCTCGTGAACGGTCTCCGTGCGGTCGTCGTCTGTTGGATAGTCGCGTGTGCCGCGGTGGTGTCGCCGGCCGCGGCCGTGACACCGGACAAGGGCATGACGCCGAGCTGGTCGGCGCTGCCGGTGCCGGCGGCCACCCCGCCCGTGACCGTGTCCGACGTCGCCGCCCGCGGGCCGCGCGAAGCGTGGGCGACCGGGTACGAGCAGGCCGCTGATGGCCTGCGGCCGATGCTGTACCGCTGGGACGGCACGGCGTGGAGCCGGGACACCACCTTCCCCGGCGCCGGTGAGCCGGGCTGGCTCGGCAAGGTGCAGTTCGTCGGCGCGGACGTGTGGATCCTCCACAACCGCGCGGGCGCTGGCGAGATCCTGCGCCGGTCGGCGGGCGGCTGGAGCACCGTCCCGCTGCCGC
This sequence comes from Streptomyces sp. NPDC058307, assembly GCF_042880295.1. Classification (NCBI taxonomy): domain Bacteria; kingdom Bacillati; phylum Actinomycetota; class Actinomycetes; order Kitasatosporales; family Streptomycetaceae; genus Streptomyces; species Streptomyces sp. NPDC058307. The sequence continues at coordinate 37,949 of NZ_JBHVYZ010000036.1, read as the reverse complement.
AGACCCTGTGGACCTACCAGGACTTCACCGCCGTACCGGGAGCCGCCTGGGTGGTCGGCGAGGACGACACCGGGCTGAAGGTGCTGCGCCACGACGCTTCCGGCTGGACCACGCAGGCCACCCCCGACGGCGTGCTGTACCTGATGGGGATCACCGCGCGTACCGCCACGGACGCCTGGGCCTGGGCGGACACCAGCACCGGGACGACCGTCCTCCACTGGGACGGCACGGCGTGGCGGGACGCGAAGGTGCCGCTGCCGCCGGACAGCAACGTGCACACCCTGCTGCTCGAACCGTCCGGCCGGATCACGATCGGCGGCAGCCGGTACACCGACGGCGTGGGCCGCACCTACCTGATGACGTTCGACGGGCACGCCTGGCGCACCACGTACCCGCCGCTGGGCGACACCTCCACCGAGGCCATGGTGCGCGGCCCGGACGGCGCGCTGTGGCTGCCGGTGCGCAGCGACCGCGCGTTCCAGTCGAAGTACGCGCGCGTGGACGGCCCGCGCACCACCTTCTCCTACGGCCCGGAGCGCGCGAACGCGATCGACGTCAAGCCACGTGCGCTGGCCAGGGCCGGGTCGGCTCTGCTGGCGTTCGGCACCGTCGAGATCTACGGCTCGAAACCGAACCTGATGAGCGAGCGGCTGGGAGGCTGACCATGGCACGCAGACTTCTCGTCGCGGCCCTCGCCGTCGCCATGACCCTCATCGCCGTCATGAGCTCGGCCGCGGCGGAACCCCTGTCCTGGCAGCATGTTCCGGTCCCGGCCCAGGTCCGCCCGCAGGCCGCGCTGAACGAGGCCGTGGCCCTCGGCCCGGACCTGGCCTGGGCGGTGGGCGCCGACGCCGTCGGGCGCGAGGCGCCGGGCTTCCCGCTGGTGCTGCGCTGGGACGGAACCGCATGGCACCGCCAGAGCCTGCCCGGACTCGGCTGGCAGGGTGAGCTGCTGTCCGTCGCCGCCACCTCCCCGACCGCGGTCTGGGCGGTGGGCCGCGACGCGGCGGGCGGCGCCCGTCTGCTGCGCTTCGACGGGACCGCCTGGTCCGAGAGCCGGCCCCCGTCCGGTGTGGCGCTGACCGAGGTCGTCGCCGGCGGCGGTGAGACCTGGCTGATCGGTTCGCGCGGCGGCGCCCAGGCACTGCTGCGCCGGGACGAGGACGGCTGGCGGGACATGCCCGTGCCGCCGGGAGTCGTCTACGGCCTGCACGTCAAAGCCGCCGACGACGTCTGGGCCGCGGGCGCCACCGACTCGGGTGCGGCCGTGTCCCACTGGGACGGGCAGGCGTGGCGGCAGACGATCGTGGACGGGGCCCCGCGCTCGGCCGTGGGCAGTGTGCTGGCGGTCTCCGCGACCGAGGTGTGGGCGGGCGGTACGGCCGGGTTCATCGGAGGTCCGCCGGGGCGGCCGATCCCGCCGCTGCTGCTCCGCTTCGACGGACAGACGTGGAGCAGGGTGACCGTGCCCACCGATTTCGGCGGGGTCAGTTCGCTGGCGGCCTCCACATCGGGCGAGCTGGCCTGGGTCTCGGTGGCCCGCTCGCAGAAATGGGGCCCGCCGGGCTCTCCGCCGCTGGTCTCCGGACCGGACTTCCTCGCCTGGAACGGTCAGTCCTTCACCGAGTACGACGAACCGGCGGTGGCCGGCGAGGGAGACTCCCGGACACTGCGGCTCGCGCCGGTGCCAGGCACCGACACGGTGTGGTCGGTCGGCCGCGCCGACGGCCCCGAGGGCGCCTTCGCCCCGCGTACGCTGCGCTTCGGCTGAGCAGAATCTCCTTCCCCGCACGGCTGCGGGCATGCCCGGCTTCCCTCGTTCGAGAGACATACCGCACACCCGCCGAAGAACTCGCCGCGACGGGGTATCCGAGTCCGGGTAAGGCAGTCGGACGCACACTGTTGCCGTTTGACAACAAAAGCCGGGAACCAACACAGTAGCCGTGTCGGACGTACGGGGAAGGACCTGGAATGCTCCGGTGGACGGAGACCACTCCGTGTACTGGTCACCCATGTCGAGAGGTGACAAAGACGCCGTCGGCGCGACCGTCGGGTCAGGCGGTCCGGTTGCCGGGCTCCGCCGTGTCGTCGTGTATCTGCGTCGCCGCGGCGACGCAGAAGGCCTCCAGTCCTTCCAGTAGCGCGACCCGCTTGGCGGCGGGCATATCGGCCAGCACGGTCTGCAACTGCCTCTCCCTGCGGGCACGCAGGTCGACGAGGAAGGCGCGGCCCCGGCCACTGAGATGCAGCCGCACCTCACGCCTGTTCTCCTCGCTCACGACCCGCTCGACGAACCCGGCCGCCACCAGCCGGTCGCAGAGCCGACTGGTGGACGGCGGGGTCGAGGCGAGGCACTCGGCGAGGGTGCGCAGGTTGATGCCGTCGTGGTGCTCGAGGACGTGCAGCACCCGCAGCTGCGACGCGGAGGTGGGCGAGGTCGAGGCCCGGCCCCACACGAGCTCCAGCAGCTCGACGGCCGTGGTGGTCACGCGTGCGACCTCATCAGGCTCTGAGCGGCGACGGAAGGCAGTCACGATCACATTCTCGCAGGCACCGGGGTGCCTGTCAGCGTACTAGGCGCGCGCGCTGACCACACAGGACCGGGACGGTGGAAGCGAGCCGGCCTCGTGAGTGAGGCCCGTACGTCGTCCGGCGAAGGACAGGTGTTTTGTCATCATGAAGAGATTTCTGGCCGTTGAACGCGCCCTGCGCACAGCGGCCCCCCACGAGTTGCTCGACGCCATCCGCGCCGTACTGATCGAGCAGTACGGCGCGGAGGACGTCGAGCTGTTCATGGCCGACTACAGCCTGACCGTGCTCCAGCCCGTGTCGGTCCTGCCGCACACCCTGGAACCGGTGTCGGTGCACAACAGCCCGGCTGGCCGGGCCTTCGGTTCGCAGAAGCCGTACCGGGAGGAAGGGAAGGGCGGGCGAACCCGTCTGCATCTGCCGGTCAGTGTGCGCGGCGACCGGCTCGGCGTGCTGTCCGTCACCCTGTCCGACAGCGACGCCACGCAGCGGTGGGAGTCCGAGCTGGCCGACATCGCCGACGTGCTGGGGCACGAGGTGGTCGTGGCGGAGCGCGACACCGACGTGTACCTCCAGGCGCGCCGCAAGGACCGGCTGACGCTGGCCGCCGAGATGCAGTGGCAGCTGCTCCCCGGCCGCGCCTGCTCCCGCCCCGAGTACGAGCTGGGTGCCCAGCTGGAACCGGCCTACGCCATCTTCGGCGACAACTTCGACTGGTCCGCCACCGCCGACCGGCTGACGCTGTACGTCACCAACGGCATGGGCGAGGGCATAGAGGCGTCCCTGCTGACGAACCTCGCCATCAACGCGCTGCGCAACGCCCGGCGCGCCGGGCTGTCCATCGCCGACCAGGCGGCCCTGGCCGACCAGGCCGTCTACGCCCACTACCGGGGGCGCTGCTACTTGTCCGTCCTGATGTTCGAGTTCGACCTGGCCACCGGCCGGGCGAGCGTCGTGGACGCCGGCTCCCCCCAGCTGCTGCGGCTGCGCGGCGGCGCCGTGGAGCGGGTCGCCTTCGACGCCCAGCTCCCGCTGGGCATGTTCGAGGAGACCGACTACATCGCGCAGGACTTCCACGCCGAGCCCGGTGACCGGTTCGTCTTCGTCAGCGACGGGGTCCATGCCGTGGCCTCCCCGAGGGGCGAGGCGTACGGGGAAGCGGCTCTCGTCCGGGCCATCCACTCCACACGCCTGCTGCCCGCCGCCGAGGTGCCGCGCGCCGTCCTGCGGGAGCTGACCGGACACCGCGGTGACGCCATGCCGGACGACGACGCGCTGATCGTGTGCCTGGACTGGCACGGCAGGCCGCAGCAGTCCGACTGACCGCGAGCCTGTCCGTTGCGGCGGGGGCATGTTGTTCGCCGCACACGCTCGCGTTAACGTTTGCCATGCGGCAATAATTGCCACGTGGCCTGACCGCTCGGCGGGCCGAATGGGCTCGCAGGCAGGAGACGATGCAGGTGCCGGAGCACGACACAGCCCTCGAGACGGCGAAGGAGCTGGGCGCCTTCCTGGAGCGGCGTCGTGAGCAGATCGCCCAGCGCTGGGCGGACGCCGCCCTGTTCCGTACGGTGTTCACCGTCTCCCGGGACGAGGCGGTCGAGGCGGGCAAAGCCGTGGTGGACGCCCTGGCCGAGGTGGCCCGCTCCGGACGTCTCGAGGATGTCGACGCTCCCGGCTTCGGCACCGTGCGCGACCAGCTCGGCCGGATGGCCGCGGCCCGGGCCCGGGCCGGGTTCACGCCGGTGCAGATCGCCGGCGAGGTCGCGGATCTGCGCGAGCCGGTGACCGCATTGCTGCGCTCGGAGTTCGAGGACGCCGCCGACGACATGCTGGGGAACGCGTGTGCCCAGGCGCTGGCGGTCCTCATGGCCACGCTCCGCCTGGTGATCATGGAGACGACGGTGAGCGCGGGCGAGGAGCTCATCGCACGGCAGCGCCAGCAGCTGATGGAGGTGGCCACACCGGTCATCAAGCTGTGGGACGGCGTCGTCGCCGTGCCGCTGATAGGGACCCTGGACAGCGCCCGCAGCCAGGTCGTGATGGAGAGCCTGCTGGAAGCCATCGTGGACCAGCGGGCCGCGTACGCCATCCTCGACATCACCGGCGTCCCGACCGTGGACTCCCTCGTGGCGCAGCACCTGATGAAGACGGTCGCCGCGGCCCGGCTGATGGGCGCGGAGTGCATCGTCTCCGGGATCCGTCCCGCCATCGCGCAGACCATCGTCCACCTCGGCATCGACCTCGGCTCGATCATCACGCGGGCCGGTCTCGCCGACGCGTTGGCCTACGCGCTCACCCAGCAGGGCATCGTCGTCTCCCCACGCCCGGTGGCGGGAGCGAGTCCGCGGTGACCGGCTTCCTCGCCACGCAATCCGGCCCCGGCCCGGTGCCGGTACTGGCGCTGGGAGACGTCCTGCTGGTCACCCTGCAGGGCGAGCTGCGCGACGGGGTGGCCGAACAGCTCCAGCACGACATCTCCCAGCGGATCGCGTCCAGCGCGACGCCGGTGAACGGTGTCGTGATCGACATCTCCGGGGTGGAGATCGTCGACTCCTTCCTCGGCCGCGTCCTGGCCGAGATCGCCGCGAGCGCACGCCTGCTGGCCGCCCGGACCGTACTGGCCGGCATGCGTCCCGTCGTGGCCATCACCCTGGTCGAGATGGGTCTGACCCTGCCCGGCCTGGGAACCGCCCTGAACGTCGAGAAAGCCTTGTCCCTGCTGGGCCGCGCGTCCTCGGCAGCTCCGACCGCTCATCCGGAAGAGGGTGCATGATGCATGCCCCCATCGCCTCGACCACGCGCCTGTCCATCGCCTCGGATGCGGACCTGTCCTGGGTACGGCAACAAGTGCGCCAGAGCGCTGCCGACCTCGGTTTCAACCTGGTCCAGCAGACGAAGCTGGTGACCGCGGCCAGCGAGCTGGCCCGCAACACCCTCGTCCACGGTGGCGGCGGCCACATGGAGATGACCGTACTGGCAGAAGGCACCCATCGCGGGCTGCGGCTGTCCTTCGTCGACGAGGGCCCCGGCATCCGGGACGTCGAGCTCGCCATGACCGACGGTTACACCACCGGGAACGGCCTGGGCCTGGGACTGAGCGGGGCCAAGCGGCTCGTCAAGGAGTTCGCTCTGGACACCCGCCCCGGTCAGGGCACCACCGTCACCATCACCGACTGGGTCTCCGGCCTGCCCGCGCCCCGCACAGGTGCCTCTTGAGCCGGGTCTGGGACATCCCGGTCCAGGACAGCACCCGCGTCCGGGACGTACGGGTCGCCGCCGAAGCCGCCTGCGCCGCGGCGGGCCTGGACGCGCACGCCACCGCGGTCGCGGCGCTGGTCGCCACCGAACTGGGCACCAACCTCGTCAAGCACGCCGGGGGCGGCCACATCCTCATCAACCTGGCCGCCCTCTCCGACACGCTCGCCGAGGACGTGCCCTGCGTGCAGATCGCCTCGCTCGACCACGGACCCGGCATCGACAACGTCCAGGCGGCGATGCGGGACGGTCACACCACCGCCTCTTCGTCCCTCGGTGCGGGCCTGGGCACCTGCCGGCGCATCGCCGCCGAGTTCGACCTGCACAGCAGACCGGGGAGCGGCACCGTCGCGGTGGCCCGCATCACCCCGGCACGGGGCCCCGGCCGCTCTCGCCCCCAGGAGGCCCGGTCGGGTTCGGGCACCCGGGCCGGTGGGATCACCACCTCCCTCGCCTACGCCGAGAACTCCGGAGACGCCTTCAGCCACGTGCGCTCCGGTCCACGGGTCACGCTGATGCTCGTGGACGGACTCGGCCATGGGGACAAGGCGGCCGACGCCTCCACGGCCGCCGTGGAGGAACTGCGCCGGTGCGCCGATCTGCCGCCGGCCGAGATCCTGCGGCGGCTGCACACCGCGCTGCGGGCCACGCGAGGCGCGGCCGTCGGCGTCGCACAGCTGGACGAGGACAGCGGCCGGCTCTCCTTCGCCGGGGTCGGCAACATCGGCGCCAGGCTGCGCACCGACGGCACGTGGCAGCCCCTCATCTCCCACCCCGGCATCGTCGGAGCCCACTTCCCCGCCACCGTGCCCCTGCGCGAGAGCGTCTGGACGCCGGACAGTCTGCTCGTCCTGCACAGCGACGGGCTCCCCAGTCGCTGGGAGCCCCCCGGCGATCCCCGACTCGCCGCCCACGACCCGGCCGTGGTGGCCGCGGTCGTCCTGCGGGACGCCGGCAGCGCCGCCCGCCCCCTGCGCGACGACGCCAGTGTGGCCGTACTGGCCCCTGACCCCCGGACGGACCCGTATGACCGCATCCCCTGACGTCTGGAAGATCGCGTCGGTGGCCGACGCCGCCCGGGCCCGCGCCGCCGTCGACCGCATCGCCACGGACGGCGGGGCGCCGACCCTGGAGCGGGCCCGCTTCCTGACGGCGCTCACGGCACGTCTGCGCCACTGCCTCGGCCAGGGCGGTGAGTGGCAACTCCGGCTCCACGTCCGGCAGTCCGGTCTGCTCGAGGTGTCATTGAGCCCGGCCGGCGAGCGCGAGCAGGCCCCACCGGACGAGACACCCTTACTCACCTGCTCGCTGCCGCACGGGCCCGTCCGGAAGCGCCGCCGCGTCGCCCCCTCGCTGCCGCAGGCCCTGCTGAGCGCCGACGAGAACACCGCGGCCGTGCTGAGCCTCCTCGACGAGCAGGAGAACCTGGTCCGGCTGCACCGGGAGGAACTGCACCAGACCAACCAGGGCGTTCTGGCGCTGCACGCCGACCTGGAGGCCGCGGCACGCGCTCAGCAGGAGCTCCTGGAAGCCGAGCGGACCGCACGCGCCGCGGCCGAAAAGGCCCGCCGCCTGCTGACCTTCCTCGGTGATGCCAGCGCCGCCATCACGTCGTCCCTCAGCCGTACGGCCATCCTGCGCCGCCTGTCCGAGGTGCTGGTGCCCGAGTACGCGGAACGCCTCGACGTCTGGCTCTTCGACGAGGAGGAGTACGAGGAACACGACGACGAGCGCGCGCACCGCGTCCGGGAGCACTCCGCGGCCGCCGTGGCCGCCGCCCGCACGGGCCGCCCCCAGCACGCCGCCGCCCACCCGGGCAGCCTTCCCGGCGTCGACGATCTCCCGCCGTCCGCCCTGTCCCCCGAGCGGCCGCTGCTGGCCATCCCCCTCGTCGCACAGCGCCTGCTGGGCGTCCTCACCCTCACCGCCCCCGGCCCCCGATTCGACGAGGACACCTCCGTGATGCTGGTCGAGCTGGCCCGCCGCGTGGGCGTCGCCCTGGACCACGCCCACCGCTACCAGCGGTCCCGCAACACCGCCGAAGCCCTGCAGCGCGCCCAGCTCACGGACCTGCCCACCCCGCCGGGACTGCTGCTCGCCGCGCGCTACCTTCCCGCCACCTGGGGCATGAACATCGGCGGCGACTGGTACGACGCCTTCCTCCAGCCCGACGGCAGCCTGCTGGCCGTCATAGGGGATGTCACCGGCCACGGGCTGCACGCCGCCGTCGTGATGGGCCAGTTGCGCACGGCCCTGCGCGCCTACGCCGTCGAGAACGCCACCCCCGGCGAGATCCTCACGCGGCTCCACCACATGCTCGGCCACCTCCAGCCGGACCTGTACGCCACCGCGCTGATCGCCCGTTTCCGGCCGGGCGAACCGGAGGTCGTCTGGGCCTCGGCAGGCCACCCGCCCGCCGTCGTGCGCGCCGCCGACGGCACCGTACGGGTCCTGGACGCCAAACCCGGCGTGATGCTGGGCATCCCGCTGCCCTACGTGTACACGGACCACCGGACCGACCTGCCCCCCGGCTCGTCCCTGGTGCTGTACACCGACGGCCTGGTGGAACGCCGGGGACAGGGCATCGACCCCGGTATCGGACGGCTCTGCCGCGCCCTGGAGGCGTTGACCACACCGGAGCTGGAACAGGACCTGGACGCCGCCGCGGACGCGCTGCTCAAACCCCTCCTGTACGACTCCGAACGCGACGACGACGTCTGCCTGCTGCTGTGCCACACCGTGAACCCCGCGGCGCGGGAGCGGCCCCGCACAGCCGGCCGCTCTCCCTCCGACCGCTCGCCCTCCGACTGCGAACCGCCTGTCGGCCCGTCCCCGCGCGGTAGCGTGAAGGACACAAGGCGAGAGGGTGGATTCCGTGAAAGTCTCTGAACCGCAGCCGTCCGCGGAAGCACAACTGCGCGCGGCCGCGCCGCACGCACTCGTGGCCACCGCCCGCCGTCTGCTCGCCGAGCGGGTGGGTGCCCAGGAGGTCAGCGTGCTCCTCGCCGACTACGGCCTGGCCGTCCTGCAGCCGGTGACGCACCTGCCGCAGACCGGCCCTGCGGTCTCCGCCCACGAGGGGCCCGCGGGCAGTGCCTTCCTCACCCAGAAACCGGTGCTCGAAGTCCTTCCCGACCCGGCGGGCCAGCGGGCGCATCTGCCCATCACCGTGCGCGGCGACCGTCTCGGCGTCCTCTCCGTGCATCTGCCCGCGGGCGCCGTCGACCCGCGCACCGTGCTCCAGCTCGGCGACTTCGCCACGGCGCTCGGACACGAGGTCGCCACCGCCGACCGCGACACCGACCTCTACCTCCGGGCCCGCCGCACCCGTCGACTGACCCTGGCCGCCGAGATGCAGTGGCAGCTCCTGCCCGGCCGCGGCTGCGCCCGCGAGGAGTACGTCATCGGCGCCCACCTCGAACCCGCCTACGCCATCGGCGGCGACACCTTCGACTGGTCCACCGGCGCCGACGACCTCGTGCTCACCATGACCGACGGCATGGGACAGGGCATCGACGCCTCCCTGCTCGCCGGTCTCACGACCGGCGCCCTGCGCAACGCCCGCCGCGCCGGCATACGTCTCGCCGACCAGGCCTGCCTCGCCGACCAGGCCGTCTACGCCCAGTACGGCGGCAAGGCGTACGCCTCCACCCTGCTGCTGCGCTTCGAGCTGGCCACGGGCCTCGTGCACGCCGTCGACGCGGGCTCTCCGCAACTGTTCCAGCAGCGCGGCGGCCGCACCGAGCGGGTCGAGCTGGAGGCGCAGATGCCGCTCGGCATGTTCGAGGAGACCCTCTACACGGAGCAGACGTTCCAGGTCGAGCCCGGCGACCGGCTCATCGCGGTCAGCAGCGGCGTCCACGGCACCCGCTCCGCCACGGGTGACCTGTTCGGCGAGCGGGTGCTGCGCCAGGTCCTCGGCGCCACTCGTGCCGCGCCGCCGCACGAGACGGCACGCGCGGTCGTCGGCGCACTGATCGAGCACTACGGCAGCAAGGAACTGCTGTCCGACGCCGCCGTGGTGTGCCTCGACTGGACCGGCCGCCAGGGCTGACCCCGCGGTCAGCGTCCGGGGCCGTCGGTGTCCTTGTCGGTGTCGCCCTGAGCGCTCAGGAAGGCCCGCAGCCCCCCGCTCAGCGCCGCCCGCTCGCCGGGCCCCATGGCCGCGAGGACCGCGGCGAGCGCCTGCGACCGGCGCGCGGCCACCTCGTCGAGCACGTGCCGGCCGCGCACCGTGAGAACGAGCTGCACCTCGCGTCGCCGGTGCGGGTGCAGCAGACGCTCCAGCAGACCGGCGGCCTCAAGGCGGTCACACAGCCGGCTGGCGGTCGGCGGGCCTATCTCCATGCTCTCCGCCAGGGTGGTGAGATTGAGCCCCGGTTCCGACTCCAGGATCCGCAGCGCCCTCAGTTGGTGGGGTGACAGCCTCAGGCTCGCTCCCTGCGCGGCCACCGACCACAGGTTCGCGAGACCGTCCACGGCGTCGGCGACCTCGAGCGCGACGGAGAGTGGGTCGTCACCCGGTCCGCTCGACTGGTCGTCCCCCGAGCCACTGAGACGAGTCACACACCCATCGCTTTCAGTAATCGCTTGGCCATGCAGATACCACCCTCATTCAAACGCGGTACCCGATGCGCCGTCGAGCAAGCACGTGGTCCGCTCCGGAGGACGGCAAAAGGAAAAGGCAAGGAGAGAACTCTCCTTGCCGTTACCCAAGTTATAGCGCGCAGGGGGGCTTGCGGCAAGCCCCCGGTCACCCCGCAGAATCGTCGGCCGAGGCCACAACCTGCGTAAATGGGGGAACGACGTGTTGTCAGACCTGACCGAGCAGTACGTGTTGGATCTACAGGAGGTCGACGAGAGCCGGATCGCCGTCGTCGGCGGCAAGGGGGCGAACCTGGGCAGCCTGTCGCGGATGGAGGGCATCAGCGTGCCGACGGGCTTCTGCGTGACGACGGACGCCTACCGGCGGGTCGTGGAGTCGACGCCGTCGCTCGACGCACAACTGGATCAGCTCGCGCGCGTGGATCCGTACGACCAGGAGGCGATCCGCACGCTCAGCGCGGAGATCCGCCGGACCATCGAGGGGATCGCCGTCCCGGACGATCTGGCGGAGGCGATCACCGGTGCGCTCGCCCGGTCCGATGAGCAGGCCGCCTACGCCGTCCGGTCCAGCGCGACCGCGGAGGACCTGCCCACGGCCTCCTTCGCGGGCCAGCAGGACACCTACCTGAACATCGTGGGGCCGACGGCGATCCTCCGGCATGTCAGCCGGTGCTGGGCCTCCCTGTTCACCGAGCGGGCGGTGACGTACCGCCGGCGCAACGGCATCGACCACCGTACGGTCCGTATGGCCGTCGTCGTGCAGCGGATGGTCCTCCCGCAGGCGTCCGGCATCCTGTTCACGGCCGATCCCGTCACGGGCAACCGGACGGTCGCCACCGTGGACGCGGGATTCGGCCTGGGCGAGGCCCTTGTCTCCGGTCTGGTGAACCCGGACGTCTTCAAGGTGCGGCACGGCGAGGTCGTCGCCAGGACGATCTCCGCCAAGCAGCGGGCCGTACAGGCTCTGCCGGCCGGGGGTACGCGGGAGGTGGCGGTCGACGCGCAGCGGCAGGAGCAGCCGGCGCTGACGGATGCGCAGGCGGTCCGGCTCGTGGAGCTCGGGCGACGGATCGAAGCGCATTTCGGCCGCCCGCAGGACATCGAATGGTGTCTGGTCGGGGACGACTTCCACATCGTGCAGAGCCGGCCGATCACGACGCTGTTCCCCGTCCCGGACAGCGGTGACCAGGAGAATCACGTCTACGTCTCCGTCGGCCACCAGCAGATGATGACCGACCCCATGAAGCCGCTGGGCCTGTCCATGTGGCAGATGGCAGCCATCGTGCAGATGTACGAAGCCGGCGGGAGGCTGTTCGTCGACATCACCCGGCGCCTGGCCTCGCCCGCGAGCCGGGCCGGCCTGCTGGACCTCATGGGCAAGGGTGATCCGCTGGTCAGGGACGCGCTGGAGACCGTCCTGGACCGCGAGGACTTCGTCCCCTCGCTCCCGGACGCAGAGGTACCTGTCGGCAGGCCGCGGACCGGCGGCGCGTCCGACCCGGTCGAGACCGATCCGGCCGTCGTCACCGGGCTGATCGAGCGCAGCCAGGCGTCCATCGCCGCCCTCCGCCGCGAGATCCGGACGAAGAGCGGACCGGAGCTGTTCGACTTCCTGCTGGAGGCCTTCGAGGAACAGAAACGAGTCCTCACCGATCCGCTGAACTTCAAGGCGATCATGGCGGGAATGGAGGCCACATGGTGGCTCAACGACAAGCTGGAGGAGTGGCTCGGCGAGAAGAACGCGGCTGACACGCTGACCCTGTCCGCCCCCGGCAACGTCACCTCGGAGATGGGACTCGCGCTGCTCGACGTCGCGGACGTGATCCGCCCGCATCCGGAGGTGGTCGCGTTCCTTGAGAGCGTCGGGGACGACGGCTTCCTCGACCAGCTGGCGAAGCTCCCGGGCGGGACCGAGGCACGCGACGCCATCGAGGCCTACCTCGACCGGTACGGCATGCGCTGCGTCGGCGAGATCGACATCACGAGGCCGCGCTGGCGCGAGCGCCCCGGCACGCTCGTTCCGGTGATCCTCGACCACGTCAGGAACTTCGAACCGGGCGCGGCCCGGCGGCGCTTCGAGCAGGGGCGCCAACGGGCGCAGAAGAAGGAGCAGGAGGTCCTGTCGCGTCTGCGAGCCCTGCCGGACGGGGAGCGGAAGGCCGACGAGACCAAGGGCATGATCGACCGGGTCCGCACCTTCATCGGGTACCGGGAGTACCCGAAGTACGCCATCATCAGCCGCTACTTCGTCTACAAGCAGGCCCTGTTCGCGGAGGCCGAGCGCCTCGTGGAGGCGGGCGTGCTCGCCGAGAAGGAGGACGTCTCCTACCTCACCTTCGAGGAGTTCCGCGACGCCGTGAGCTCGAAGCGGGTCGACGACCGGCTCGTCCGGCAGCGAAAGGAGGCGTTCCGCTCGTACCAGGCGCTCACCCCGCCCCGGGTTCTCACCTCGGACGGCGAGGCTCTCAACGGGGCGTACCGGCGCGACGACGTGCCGGCCGGCGCCCTGGTCGGCCTGCCCGTCTCCACCGGGACCGTCGAGGGAAGGGCCCGCGTCGTCCTCGACATCGCGGACGCCGACCTCGAAGCGGGCGACATCCTCGTCACCACCTTCACGGACCCCAGCTGGTCGCCGCTGTTCGTCGCCATCGCCGGCCTGGTGACGGAGGTGGGCGGTCTGATGACCCACGGCGCGGTGATCGCCCGGGAGTACGGCCTGCCGGCCGTCGTGGGCGTCGAACAGGCCACCCGGCGGATCCGGGACGGGCAGCGGATCCGCGTGCACGGGACCGACGGGTACATCGAGATCCTGGACTGACCGGGCCGGCCGATCGGCTCAGGTTCGAGCGCCGCTCGCGTCGTCGGGGTGGATGGTGAAGATCTGATCGAGGCCGACGATGCGCAGCACGCGCAGGGTGTGCGGCGGTACGGCCGCCAGGGCGACGTCCGCCTGGACGGCCTGTGCGCTGCTGCGCGCGGCGATCAGAGCGGTGATGCCGCTGGAGTCGCAGAACTCCAGTCCGCTCATGTCCAGGACCAGGCACTGGCCCGGCTGGAGGGAGAGCTCGTCGAGGACCGCGCGCAGTTCGGCGACGTTGGCGTAGTCGAGTTCACCGAAAAGCTTCAGAACGGGGCCGGTCGCGGCGTCTCGGGTGGTGATTTTCAGCGGGCTCATCGTTCGTTTCTCGTCCGAGGGTCGGAGGCGGGGACACCGATCGCGAGCAGGGCGGTGTCGTCGTCGAGGCCGTCGCCGAAACTGTCCAGAAGTCCGGTCAGGGCCTGGACGAGGGCGTGCGGTGACTTGCCCGCGTGCCCGGTGACGAAGGCGAGCAGCGCCTCGTCGCCGTAGAGAGCGGTGCGGTCCTGGCCGGTGCGGGCTTCGGTCAGGCCGTCCGTGTAGAGAAGAAGCGTGTCGCCGGGGCCGAGCACGGTCCTGGCGTCGGCGAAGCGCGCGGAGGGCAGGATGCCGACGAGAAGGCCGCCGGGAGTGGGCAGGAAGTCGGCCGTGCCGTCCGCGCGCAGGACGATGACCGGTGGGTGACCGCCCGCGGCGAGGTGGACGGCCAGTTGCCCGGTCTCCGGATCGGGTTCGAGGGTGCCGAAGACGGCGGTGCAGTAGCGGGGGTCGCCGCTGCCTGCGTACCGCTCGTGGAGCACCGTGTTGAGGATGCTCAGGGCGGAGACGGGCTCGGGGTCGTGCAGTGCCGCGGCGCGCAGGGTGTAGCGGGTCAGCGAGGTGAGTGCGGCGGCCTGGGGTCCCTTGCCGCACACATCGCCGAGGAAGAACCCGAAGCGCTTGCCGTCGAGGGGGAAGACGTCGTAGAAGTCGCCGCCCAGCCGGTCGGGTGAGGCCGTGTGGTAGTGGGCGGCCGTCTGCACACCGGGTACCGGCGGCAGGGTGTCCGGGAGCAGCGACTGCTGGAGTACGGCGAGCGCCTCCTGCAGTCGGGCGCGGTCGGCCTCCGCCTGCCGGCGTGCTTCCTCGGCCGCTTCACGGCGGCGCAGGAGTTCCTCTTCGTAGGCGCGGCGGTCCCGGGCGTCGAAGACGGTGGTGCGGATCAGCAGGGGCTGCCCGGTGGTGCCGTTCTTGATGACGGACGACGCCAGCACGGGGATCCGGCCGCCGCCGGGCTGTTTCATCTCCAGGGCTATTCCGCTGATCTCGCCCTGCATCCGCAGCAGTGGCGCGAAGTGCGTCTCGTGATACAGCTTGCCGCCGACGGTCAGCAGGTCGGTGAACCGCATCCGGCCCACGACGGCCTCCCGCTCCAGGCCGAGCCAGTCCAGCAGGGTGCCGTTGATCTTCGCGACGGTACCGTCCATCAGCGTGGAGAGGTATCCACAGGGGGCGTCCTCGTAGAGGTCCTCGGCGCTGTCCTCCAGCAGTGCGGCGAACACCGCGTCCGCGGTGTCGTCGCGGTCGGCGTCCTGGGGGTCGGGCTGCCGGCCGGCTCGGCACATCATCACAGGCTCGCGAGGAAGCCGACGATCGCCCGGTTGGTGGCCTCGGGGGCGGACAGGTGCGGACAGTGGCCGGTGGCGTCGAGCGTGACCAGGGTCGAGCCGGGAATCGTCTCGTGGACGAAGGCGCCGACCTCACGGGGGGCGATCACGTCCTGGGTGCATTCCAGCACCAGCGTCGGCACGCTCACGTTCTTCAGGTCGTCCCTGGAGTCCGAGAGGAACGTGGTCCGGGCGAAGACGCGTGCCATGTCCGGGTCGGTGGCGCAGAAGCTGTTCTTGAGCTCGTCGCCCAGCTCCGGCCGGTCGGCGTTGCCCATGATCAGCGGGGCCATGGCGGCCGACCAGCCGAGATAGTTCGCTTCCAGGGACGCCAGCAGTTCGTCGATGTCCTCGGCGCTGAACCCGCCCCGGTAGCCCTCGTCGTCGATGTACCGCGGGGACGGCGCGACCATCACCAGCGCGCCGATCCGCTCCGGAGCCAAGCCGGCCGCCAGTACGCCGATCATCGCGCTGACGGAGTGGCCCACGAACACCGCGTCGCGCAGGTCGAGCGCTTCGCACACCTCGACGACGTCCCGGGCGTACCCGTCCAGAGAGGCATACCGGTCCGCCGAGAACGCGGTCGCGTCCGAGCGGCCCGCCCCCACGTAGTCGAACAGCACCACGCGATAGTCGTCGGCCAGGGCGGGCACGGTCAGCCGCCACATGTTCTGGTCGCAGCCGAAGCCATGTGCCAGCACCACCGTCGGCCCTTGCGCGTTGCCGGTGACGGTCACATGGTTTCTGCTGAGGATGTCCATACCCATCAGTCTCTCAAGTCGCCGACGCGCGCCGTGACGCCCCCTCCACCGCCCCGGCCGAGCCGTCGAAGCAGGCGGTTGCGGCCGCCGTTGGGCACCGTCCACAGGGGGTGGCCTCGTACCGCCCACGATTGCAGGATGGCGTTGGCGGCGAGGAATCCGCTGGTGGCGGCGCGTTCCATCAGGGCGACGGGCAGGTCCGTACGCACCAGGTCGCCCGCGAGCATCAGGCCGGGCTGCGGGGTGCGTACGGCGGGGCGGTCGGTGTATCCGCCGACGGGGAACAGGGGGCAGTCCTGCCGCCACTCGTGCCGTGCGTCGAGGACGCGCGCCTCGCGGGTCTCGGGGTAGACGTTCCGCAGCTGTGTGATCAGGTGCCGGGCCTGCGCGTCGGGGTCGGCGTTCTGCGGCAGCGCGTAGCCGTGGAGTTCGACCACGGAACCGCCGGTGCGGGCGGACCAGCGTGCGGCCTCCTGCTCCCAGCGCTCCAGGACGCTGACGTTGTCCAGCGAGTCGTATCCGGCCGTGCCGAGGAATCCGGGCCGGCCGGCGTCGACGGGGCGGTCGAGCCAGAGCCGGGAGACGAGGAAGGGCGGGGCGGTGCGGAGCCGGCCGACGCGTTCACGCCAGGCGGCGTCGGCGAGCCCGGGTGAGCGGCCGACCAGGGAGCGCAGGCCCGCGGTGTCGAGGGCCAGGACGACGGTGTCGTACCGCCTCTCCTCGCGGTCCGTGGCGACGGTGAAGGCGCCGTCCGCGGTGGGCGAGACGTTCTCGACTGGGGTGGACAGGCGCAGGTCGGCGCCGTGGTGAGCGAGGTGTTTGGCGAGGGGGTCCCACAGGGCGGTCGGGAAGGGGTCGTCGGGCACGTCGAAGAGAAGTCCCTCGGAGCTGCCGAGGAAGTAGATGTGGAACATCAGGACCATCTCGGCGGCCGAGAGGTCGCGGGGGTCGGCGAAGAAGCTGCGGGAGAAGACCTCGAAGGCCAGGTGGCGTGCGGCCGCCGGGAAGCGCAGGGACGCGAGGAAGTCGTGGGCGCTGACGGCGTCCAGTTCGGCGTAGACGTCGGGGACGCGGACGTCCAGCAGGGGAAGGGCCCGTGCGGGGCTCATGCGCGCCATGTCCCGCCAGCGGAAGGAGGGGCTCAGCGCCACGAAGCCCAGGGCGCTCAGTGGCGGGGTGCGCGGCACTCTGCGGAAGCTGTCCCGCAGTCCGTCGCGGTGCCGCAGCGGGTAGTCGGGGAGGCCGGTGAGGCGGCCCGGAGGGTTACCGGTACGGCTGAGCAGGCTGCGCAGGTTGTAGTACTGGCGGAAGAAGGCGTGGAAGCCGCGGCTCATGGTCGCGGTGGTCCCGTCGTACAGGTCGGTGCTCCAGCCGCCGACACGCCCGCCCAGGTAGGCCTCGCGTTCGTAGAGCGTGACGTCGACGCCGCGTTCGGCAAGCGCCGTGGCGGCGGCGAGGCCGGCGATGCCGCCGCCGACGACGGCGGTACTGCGCGGCTGCCCGCCGACCCGGGTCGCTCCGGGCGGCGGGGGCAGGAGGACGGCGTGCCGGTCCCGTCCGGGGCGGGCGGGGCCCGCCGTGGCGGCGGTCACCGGCCGCTCCCGGCGGACGGGGCGGCGCGGCGGGCGACGACGGTGTGGGTGATGCCGGTCTGCCAGCCGGGCAGGGGCAGGGCCCGTACGCGGTCGAACCCCCGCGCTCGCACGCGGTCCGTGAAACGGTCGACCGTGTCGAACTCGACGACGCTGCGCCACAGATGGCGGTACAGGTCGCCGTCGCCGAGGGCGGTGGCGACGGGCAGCACCAGGCCGCGGCACACGGCCGTCCAGACGGCCCGGTCGAGCGGGCGGCCGCTGAGGGTGTACTCGTGCACGGCGAGCCGGCCGTGCGGGGCCAGCAGGTCGTGGACGGTGTCCAGCACGGCGTCGGGGTCCGCGACGTTGCGGAAGAGGTAGGCGGCGAACACCGCGTCGAAGGGTCCGTCCACGCCCGCCTCGGCGAGCGCCTCCGCCGGCGCGCACACGAACCTGACCTTGCCGTGCCACGGCTTGGCCATGGCACGGTCCAGCATCCCGGCGGAGGCGTCCACCGCCGTGATGTCGGCGTCGGGCAGCACGCGGGCGAGCGCGGCGGTGGAGGCTCCGGTCCCGCAGCCGAGGTCCAGCACGCGCAGCCGGGTGCCCCGGTGGGGCAGGCCGAGCCGGCGGGCCGAGCGGCGCAGCTGGGCGTGATAGCCGGGGTTGGCGGCCACGAGTGTGTCGTACCTGTGCGCCGCGTGGTCGAATGCGGCGGCCAGGTCCGCGTCACGCAGCACGGTCACGCTGCCTCCTGGGGCGGGTCGGTCGCGGAGTCGAAGTCGGGGAGCGGCGGGCCGCACCGCGGGTCAGGGTCTGGGGAAGGGGCGTCGGGGCAGCCGGGGCACTTGCGCGGCGGCTCGCAGCATGGGCAGGACGGGGGTGCGCAGACCGATGGCGAGTTCTTCGTGCGGTCGGGTTCCGCCGTCGAGGAAGCGCAGGAGCCGGGTCATGGGGATCCTTGTGAACAGGCGTGCGAAGAAGTCCGCGCCGTCGACCAGGCCGCTGTCGAGGGCGTGCAGCAGGACCGCGTCCATGGCGCGGGAGCGGGGCGAGTGCGGCAGCGGGGGCAGGGGCCGCCGGCCTCGGAGCAGGGCTGCCGCGACGGCCGCGGTCTGCCGCTGCACGCCGGCGAAGGTGTAGCCGGTCGAGGGCCGGGTGGCTCCGCCCGCCGCTCCGATACGGAAGACCGACGGGCCCGTCTGCCGTGCGAACCTGGCGTCGGTCATCGGGATGACGCCGGTCTCGGTGCCGGTCACCTCGAAGTCCCGCAGCCCGAGCACGGTGCCGGTGTAGTGGTCCAGGGCCTTGTCGTACGCGTCCGCGGACAGGACGGCCGACGAGAACTCGGTGTACTCCACCAGGGCCTGGTCCGGGCGGGTGGGCAGCACGTAGCCGAAGGAGAGGCCTTCCGCGGGCTGGGACGTGCGCAGGTCCATGAACTCGACGCGGGCCGGGTCGAAGACCGGACGGCCGGTGCGGACGAACCAGCCGTGGAAGTGCTGGAGCAGCGTCGTCCGGGCCGCGGGGACGCTGCCCAGCGGCCGGGAGTCGAACACCCAGCGGGCCTGCAGGGATTCGGGGCGCCCGTCCGCCGTACGGGTGTCGATCCGCGCACCCTGCGGGAGTCCCTCGACGCTCTCGACCGTGGCCTCGACGCGTCGCACCTGTCCGCTGCGGGCGAGCTCGTGCTCGATCAGGGACTCGAAATCGTCCGAGTGGATCATCTTGTAGCGCAGCGGGGAGATGTCGTGCTCGATCGGCTCCCCCGTGGGCGGGTGCACGCACAGCCGCTGCCACGACCTGGTGACCGCGGCGTCGTAGGGTCCGCGGCCGGTCTCCCAGAAGCACCAGGTGCGCCGGGGCGGGCGCAGCGGTCCTGGTGGGGCGTCCACGAGGACGACGGACAGGCGCCGCGCGCCGGGGGCGGGGTGCGAGAGGCGGTGGGCCAGGGACAGGCCCGCGGCTCCTGCTCCGATGATGGCGACGTCCGCCTCGTCCATGGCCGCTCACTCCCCTCCGCGCCCTCGCCGTGCCGCCGTGTGGTGATATTCCGGTCGCGATACCCGTCCGGATGCGGATGTCACCTGGCTATGTCACCTGCTGTGTCACCTTTTCCCACGGTGACGATGTGGATCGATTCCGCGTCGATGTCACGCCGCGCACTCGACGGGATCGTCCGTGCGGAGCCGCCCCGCGAGGCGCCGCAGCCCCCGTCGGGCGTGGCTCTTGACCGTTCCCAGCGGCCAGCCGGTGAGCTCGGCGATCTGGGTCTGGGTGAGGTCGTCGTAGAAGGCGAGGTTGAGCACCCGGCGCTGCGGTGCCGGCAGCTGTGACATCTCGTCGGCGAGCAGGACACGGTCGAGGGCGGTCTCCGGCAGCACGGCCTCGTCGTGGGCCCGCAGCAGCAACTGGGCGCCTACGGCGGCGACGAGTTCGTTGCGCCGGGTGCGGGCGGCGAGCGCGTCGGCGATCTTCCGGCGGGCGATGCCCGTGAGCCAGCCGGGCAGGGTCCCGCGGTCCGGCGCGAATCCGGCCCGGCCCCGCCACGCGGCGAGGAACACCAGCTGGGTGACATCCTCCGCCTCCCTCGCATCCCCCAGGGAGCGCCGGGCGAGGGCGTGGACGAGGGGGCCCCACCGGTGGTGCACGGCCGCGAGGCATGCCTCGTCCCCTGTGCGAAACCCGTCCACGAGCTCGCGCTCGTCGATGTCCCGGCCGGTTCGCTGTGCGGTCGTCATCGTCACTCCTCCGCTGGGCCTGGTGGTCGTCGAGAGCGACCGAGGCCCTTCCACCGTGCGGATTCCACGCGTATGGGGCAACTTGCATCGACTTCGCATCGAATCGAGCCGGCGAGGGGAACACGCACCCGCGTGGGACCCGGTCCCTTCCATGCCTTCCCGTTCCGCCCCGCATCCGTCTCCGCCATCCGAGGCGAACCGGTCATGACGACGCCAGCTCCGAACACGAGAATCCCGAGGGGAACCGGCATGAGCTCCACCGTGGCAAAGGACCACCGCGCGGACCGGAGTCCGTGCGCACCGGCGACCGCCGAGCAGGTCTCCCCCGCTCCGGCCCACCGGACGGCCGCGGAGACGGGCCACGGCCGAGGTGATCACCAGCGCGCCTCCCCGCCCGAGACACCTCCGGCGTACGGCGACGACCCGCGTGCTGTGGACGCGGACGTGCCGCACGCCGTGCGCGCGGTCCTCGGCGATCTGCTCGAGCATCACGTGGCCGCGGCCGAGGCCGTGGATCCGCTCTTCGGGGAGGACCTGGCCGCGCGGGTCGCCCGTTTCACGCGGAGCGGCGGCAAACTCGGCCGTGCCCATTTCGTGTGGTGGGCGCTGCGGGCCTGCGGCGGCGGCGAGCCCTGGCAGGCGCAGGCCGCGCTGCGGATCGGTGCCGCCCTGGAGCTCCTCCAGACCTGTGCCCTGGTCCATGACGACGTGATGGACGGCGCGCGGCTGCGCCGCGGACAGCCCGCCCTGCATGTCGACGTGGCGGCCCAGTACGCCGGTGCGTGTGCCCCGGGGCGCGCTGGGCGCCTCGGGGAGGCAGCTGCGATCCTCGCCGGTGACCTGGCCCTGGCCTGGGCGGACGACGTGGTGGCGGACACCGAGATGCCGCGCTCCGCCGCGCGACGGGTCCGGGAGCTGTGGAGCGCCCTGCGCACGGAGATGGTGGCCGGGCAGTACCTGGACGTGCAGGGCGAGGCCACCTCGGCGCGTTCCGGGGCCCGGGCGATCCGCGCCGCCTGCCTCAAGAGCGCCCGGTACTCCGTGGAACGCCCGCTCGCGCTCGGGGCGGCCCTGGCCGACGCCGGCCCCGCCGCCACCCGGGCCCTGTCGTCGGCGGGCCGCCGCGTCGGGCTGGCCTTCCAACTGCGCGACGACCTCCTCGACGCCTTCGCGGATCCGCGCGACACCGGCAAGCCCCGGGGCGGCGACATCCGCAGCGGCAAACCCACCTACCTCGCCGCCGTCGCGCAGGCGCGAGCCGAGGCCTCGGGTGACCGACGTGCCCAGGACCTGCTGCGCGACACACTCGGCCGTACGGACGCCTCCGACGCCGAACTCGCCGCTGTGCTCCATGTGTTCGTGTCCACGGGCGCGCGCGACACCGTCGAGGAGAAGATCCGCGGGCTGGTCGCCCAGGGACTGCGCCACCTGGACGCGGCCTCACTCGAACCCGGACCCGCGAGGCGGTTGCGGGGGCTCCTGCGCTCCGCGGGCGGCGTGGCCGACACCGCGGCCTCCGAGGTGGTCCCCCTCTCCCTGAACCCGGCGACCGGCGAAGGGGCCGACCGATGACTCGTACCGTGCCCGGGCGCACCGACCATGTGGTGGTCGTCGGCGCCGGCCTGTCCGGACTGGCGGCCGCCCTGCACCTGCTCGGGGCGGGACGCCGGGTGACCGTGGTGGAACGCGACGCGTCACCCGGTGGGCGTGCCGGGCGGATCGTCCGCGGCGGCTACCACTTCGACACCGGACCCACGGTGCTGACGATGCCCCACCTGGCGGACGAGGCGTTCGCCGCCGTCGGCGACAGCCTGCGCGCCCGGATCGAACTGGTGCCGTTGCACCCGGCCTACCGGGCCCGGTTCGCCGACGGCAGCACCCTGGACGTCCACACCGGCGCGGAGGCGATGGAGGCGGAGATCGAGCGCTTCGCCGGGGCCCGCGAGGCCGCCGGATACCGGCGGTTGCGCGCCTGGCTGGAGCGGCTGTACCGGGTGCAGATGCGGCGCTTCATCGACGCCGACTTCGACTCGCCCCTGCGCCTGCTCCATCCCGACCTCGCACGCCTGGCCGCGCTCGGCGGGTTCGGGCGTCTGGACGCGCGCATCGGACGCTTCCTGCACGACGAGCGGCTGCGGCGCGTCTTCTCCTTCCAGTCCCTGTACGCGGGGGTGGCCCCGGAACGCGCCCTGGCCGCGTACGCCGTCATCGCCTACATGGACACGGTGGCGGGCGTCTGGTTCCCGCGCGGCGGCATGCACGCCCTGCCCCGGGCGATGGCGGCCGCCGCCGCGGACGCGGGGGCCGACCTGCGCTTCGGGGAGGCGGTCACGCGCCTGGAACGCTCCGGGGAACGGATCACCGCCGTGGTCACCGACACCGGCCGTATCGCCTGCGACGCCGTCGTCCTCACTCCCGACCTTCCCGTCACCTACCGGCTGCTGGGCCGCGCCCCGAAACGGCCGGTAGGGCTGCGGTTCTCGCCGTCCGCCGTGATCCTGCACGCCGGCACGGACCGCACCTGGCCCTGGCTGGCCCACCACACCCTCTCCTTCGGGGCGGCCTGGCGGCAGACGTTCTCCGAACTCACCGAGACCGGCCGCCTGATGAGCGATCCGTCCCTGCTCATCACGCGTCCGACCGCCACCGATCCGGGCCTGGCCCCGCCCGGCCACCATCTGCACTACATCCTGGCGCCCTGCCCGAACACCGCGCTCGGCCCCGGCCCGGCCGCCTGGGGCGAACTGGGGCCGCGCTACCGCGACAGTCTGCTCACGGAACTGGAACGGCGGGGCCTGGACGGCCTCGCCGCCGCCATCGACGAGGAGTGCCTGGTCACTCCGGCCGACTGGCAGGCCCAGGGCCATGCGGCCGGCTCGCCCTTCTCCGCCGCCCACACCTTCGCGCAGACCGGTCCGTTCCGCCCGCGCAACCTGGTGCGCGGCACGGTCAACGCCGTTCTCGCCGGCTGCGGCACCACCCCAGGCGTCGGCGTGCCGACCGTCCTGCTGTCGGGCAAGCTCGCCGCCGCACGCATCACCGGCCGTGCCCTCCCCGCAGTACGTGCAACGCGCGAACGGAGGCCCGTATGACGTCCCGTGAACTCGACGCGGCAGGCGTCACCGATCCGGTCCTGCGGCAGGCGTACACCCGATGCAGGCAGCTCAACGCACGGCACGGCAGGACGTACTTCCTCGCCACCCGTCTGCTGCCGCCGACACGCCGACCGGCCGTGCACGCGCTGTACGGGTTCGCCCGCTGGGCCGACGACATCGTCGACACGCTCGACGCCACGACCACACCCGCCGAGCGAGCAGAGCAACTGACCCGCCTGCAGCACCAGTTGGAAAAAGGACTGAGCACGGGCGACAGCGCCGAACCGGTCGTCCGCGCCCTGGCCGACACCGCGCTGCGCTACGACATCGACCACCGCCACTTCACCGACTTCATGACGGCGATGCGCGCCGACCTCGACACCACGGCCTATGCCACCTACACCGACCTGCGCGCCTACACCTACGGTTCGGCGGAGGTGATCGGTCTGCAGATGCTGCCGGTGCTCGGCACGGTCGTCCCGCGCGAGGAGGCGGCACCGCACGCGGCGGCCCTGGGCGTGGCGTTCCAGCTGACCAACTTCCTGCGGGACGTGGGCGAGGACCTCGACCGAGGCCGCGTCTATCTGCCAGCCGACCTGCTGGCCGCCCACGGCGTCGACCGGCACCTG
Organism: Streptomyces sp. NPDC058307; assembly: GCF_042880295.1. NCBI lineage: Bacteria > Bacillati > Actinomycetota > Actinomycetes > Kitasatosporales > Streptomycetaceae > Streptomyces > Streptomyces sp. NPDC058307. Next base: position 14,254 of record NZ_JBHVYZ010000036.1, on the reverse strand, counting down.
CTGCGCTGGAGCCGGGACACCGGACGGCCCGACCACCGGATCACCGCCGCCCTGCGGGAGTTCGAGCGGCTGACCCGTGAGCTCTACCGTGCGGCCGCCCCGGGCCCGGCCATGCTCGACCCGGTCTCCCGCCCGTGCATCCGCACCGCCTTCGTCCTGTACGGCGGAATCCTGGACGCGGTCGCCGCGGACGGGTACCGCTCGGTGCAGCGCCGTGCGGTGGTCCCGGGACGCCGCCGCGCCGTCGTGGCCCTCGACGGCCTGGTCCGGGTGGTCGCCGCACGGCTGCGGCACAGGAGGGCCGGCGACCGGGCTGCACCCGTACCGGGCACGGCGGCCGACACTCCCTCACCCTTGCGGAGGATCGCATGAAAGCCCGGCGACCTGCAGACCGTGCCCGCTTCCCGCTCGCCCTGCGGCGCCGCCCGGTGCGCTGGGAGAAGCAGCAGCCGACGTGGCGGCAGGCCCGGCCCGGCGTGATCGCCGAGGCACTGAAGCGGGCCCAGGCCCGCTCGTCCGGCAACTGGTACGTCGTCGGTGCCGCCCGGGACGTACGCGCAGACCGGCCGCTGTCCGCGACGGTGGCCGGGCAGGAGGTGGTGGTGTGGCGCACCGCCGACGGGCGGCTCGCGGCGGGTCCCGGCATCTGCCCGCACCTGGGGGCACCGCTCGCCGACAGCCCGGTGCGCTGCGGGACCCTCGTCTGCCACTGGCACGGACTCGCCCTGGACGGCGGGCCGTTCGCCGGCTGGGAGCCGCTGCCCGTGCACGACGACGGAGTGCTGGTCTGGGTGCGTCTGGACCAGGTCGGCGGTGAACCGCCGACACGGGCACCGGTCGTTGCGCCCCGGCCGCGGTTGTCGCGCTCCGTCGCCGCCGTCTATGCCGGGGTGGGGATCTGCGAGCCCGAGGATGTCCTGGCCAACCGGCTGGACCCGTGGCACGGGGCCTGGTTCCACCCGTACTCCTTCGTCGATCTGACCGTGGTCGGCACGCCCGGCGCCGAGGGGGCGGTCGAGGACGGGTTCACCGTGGACGTGTCCTTCAAGGTCGCCGGGCGGTTCGTCGTGCCGGTGCGGGCCAGGTTCACCACGCCCGAGCCACGGACAGTCCTCATGCGCATCACCGAGGGCGAGGGTCTGGGCTCCGTGGTCGAGACCCACGTGACCCCGCTCGGCCCGGACGAGCTGGGCCGGCCCCGCACCGCCGTCGTCGAAGCGGTCGTGGCCTCCTCCGCGCGTCCCGGCTTCGCCGTGGCCCGCTCGGCTGCCCCGGTCCTGCGCCGCTTGATGACGGCGGGTGCCGGGCGGCTGTGGCGTGACGACTTGGCCTACGCCGAACGCCGCTGGCTGCTGCGCTCCACGGGGCGCTTCCCCGGCTGACGGACTGCTGACGGACTGCTGACGGACTGCTGACGGACTTCAGTCGAACGGGGCGGTGACCGCGCCGGGGTGATCGGCGAGGTAGTCCCGGAGCACCGACAGGAAGCTCGGGTCGGGGCCGAGTCCCAGTGCGGCGGCGCGCCGGTGGTCGAACACGGCCGGCCATGAGCCGACGATCGACTCGACCGCGGGGTCGGGAGCGAGGGTGACCCGGTCGGCAACCGTGTCACCGGCCACCTGTCGCAGGGTCGCCAGCATGTCGGCGACCGAAACGGTCAGGGCGGGCAGATTCACCGGTAGCGGGCCCTCCAAGTGGCCCGGCCCGGTGCCGCGTTCGGCCTCGGCGACCCGGAGGATGCCCTCGATGGTGCGCCGGGGCGAGGAGAGCGCCACTTTCAGCGCGGGATCGACCGGGCAGACGGCGGGTAGCCCCGCAAGTGGCTCACGGACGATGCCGGACAGGAATCCGGAGGCGGCCGCGTTGGGCCTGCCCGGACGTACCGCCACCGTCATCAGCCGCACGACACGCCCGTCGACGAAGCCGCGTCGGGTGCAGTCCGCGATGAGCTGTTCGCAGATCAGCTTCTGGGTGCCGTAACTAGATCGCGGTACCGGCACCGTCGTCTCGCTGACCGCCGCCGGCAGAGGCAGGGCCGGGTGGGAGCCGTAGACGGCGACACTGCTGGCGAACAGCATCCGCGTCACCGGCCCGCCCGAGCGGGACTGCGCCCGGGTCGCCTCCAGCAGAGCGCGCGTGACGTCCACGTTGGCGCGCATCCCGAGGTCGAAGTCTGCCTCGCACTCGGCCGACACCGCGGCGGCGAGATGGAACAGCACGTCCACCGGCTCGGCGAACACCGTGTCCAGGTGCTCGGGCAGTTCTCCGTGCACCACCTGGACGGGCACCTCGTCACCCTGTGCCGCGCTGGCGCGGGACAGCCGGTCGACCAGCACCAGACGGCTGACCGGCTCCCCGCCGAAGACCCCCGCCCGCGCCAGCGCACCGGCCAGCAGTCGTCCGAGGAACCCGGACGCACCCGTCACGACGATTCTCACCGGTTCATCTCCTCCGCAGGCGGGCCGATCCCCCCGATGTCTACCCCTGTCGGCCCCGGCCAGGGCTCACGTCAGGGCTCACGTCAGGGTAATTGACAGGGTACGAAAGTACTGCCTAACGTACCCACATCCTGAACAACGCCGTCGGCTCGACGAGGAGTACCGATGCAGCACCTGTACGAGATAGACGTCCGGGTCCCGATGCGTGACGGCGTCGCGCTCGCCGCCAACGTGTGGCATCCGGCCCAGGGCCAGGCGCCGACGCTGCTCGTGCGCATGCCGTACGGCAAGGACGTGTTGGCCCTCGGTCACGGCTCCATGCCCGACCTGGGGGCTCTGTTGGAGGCCGGCTACGCGCTGGTGGTGCAGGACTGCCGGGGCACGCACCGCTCGGAAGGCGAGTTCGTTCCTCACATGGCTGACCGGGCCGACGGCGAGGACACCGTCGTCTGGATCGCCGACCAGCCGTGGTCGGACGGCACGGTGGGCATGTTCGGGGCCTCCTACCTGGGGATGGTCCAGTGGGAGACCGCGGTGACCGGTGCTCCCGCCCTCAAGGCGATCGCGCCCGCCCTCACCTCGATCGACAACTACGAGTCGCCCTGGTTCTCCGCGGGCGGCGCGATGTCACTGAGCCTGGTCACGATGTGGAACGCCCTGATGTACATGGCCGACGCGCAGCGGTCCCTGGCGGCCGGCAAGGGCTCCGTGTCCCAGCTGCAGCAGCTCGCTCAGGCGGCGCTGTACCCCGAGCCTCTCAACGACGTGCTGCCGACGGGCGAGGTTCCGGTCCTGGCGGAGTACGGCAAGTGGTGGGACGACTGGATGGCCCACCCCTCCCACGACGGGTACTGGGACGCCATGGAGCTCACGCCCGAGCTCAAGAACGTCACCGTCCCGGCCCTGAACATCGGCGGCTGGTACGACCTCTACATCGGACAGACCGTGCGCACCTACACCACCGCCCGCCGACAGGCAGGCAGTGCGCAGGCACGCGAGGGGCAACGGCTGATCATCGGTCCGTGGGATCACAACCCCTCTCCTACCGGCGTGTACCGCGACCGCTCCTTCGGTCCGCTGGCCAGTGCCCAGATGGCGGGCCTCGGTGCCCTGCAGCTGAAGTTCTTCGACCGCTGGCTCCGCGGCGACACCACCGCTCTGGACGACGTGGCCCCGGTGAAGATCTTCGTGATGGGCATCGACCAGTGGCGCGACGAGCAGGAGTGGCCGCTGCCCGACACGAGGTGGACCGACTTCCACCTCACCAGCACCGGCCACGCCAACACGGCGGACGGCGACGGGGTCCTGACGACCGAACCGCCGACCACCGCCGGGCACGAGACCTACCTGTACGACCCGCGCCGCCCGGTTCCCTCGGCCGGCGGGGCGTCCATGCCGACGACACCGGGGTTCTGCGGCCCGGTCGACCAGCGGACGGTCGCCGGCCGCGAGGACGTGCTGTGCTTCGCCGGCCCGGTACTCGAGGAGGCCGTGGAGGTCACCGGCCCGGTCAGCCTGACCCTGTTCGTCTCCTCGTCGGCGGTGGACACCGACTTCACCGCCAAGCTCGTCGACGTGTTCCCCGACGGCAAGGCGATCAACCTGTGCGACGGGATCCTGCGCACCCGCTACCGGGGCGGCCTCGCCACCGAAGAACTCATGGAGCCCGGCACGGTCTACGAGATCACCGTCGACATGACCGCCACCTCCAACGTGTTCCTTCCCGGTCACCGCATCCGCGTGGACGTGTCCAGCAGCAACTTCCCGCGCTACGACCGCAACACCAACACCGGCGGCGTCATCGCCCGCGAGAGCGAGGAGCAGATGATTCCCGCGGTCAACCACATCCACCACGGCCCGAACCACCCCAGCCGCCTGGTCCTGCCCGTCATCGACCGGCCCGACCGCGAGGACCAGCAGTGAGCGCCGCCGACCGGGTCGCCGAACTCGCCGCGACCTTCACGGCTCCTTCCCTGAATGTGCCCTGGCTGCTGTGCGACCGGCACGCCCCCGAGAACGTCGCGTTCACCGTGGTCGACGGCGACGGCAAGGCTTCGGCGCTGACCTTCGGTGCTCTCGCCGCGGACTCCCACCGCTGCGCACGGGCGCTGCAGGGGCTCGGCGTCGGTCCGGGCGACCGGGTGGCGACCCTGATGGGCAAGAGCACCGACCTGGTCACCGTCCTCCTCGCGATCTGGCGGCTGGGCGCGGTCTATGTCCCGCTGTTCACCGCGTTCGCGCCCCAGGCCATCGCCCTGCGTCTGGAGGGTGCGGGGGCGCACGTGGTGGTCGTCGACCCGGACCAGCGCCACAAGCTCGACCCGGGGCCCGACATGCCGGACGACCCTCGACGCCGCGTCGTCGTCACCGGAACCGCGGCCTCCCACGGCGACGCGTCGCTCGGCAACCTCGTCGCGGCCGCCGCACCCGAGCCGGTACCCGCCGTCACCACCAGCGGGGACGGACCCCTGGTGCACATGTTCACCTCCGGCACCACCGGCAAGCCCAAGGGGGTCGTCCACCCCGTCTCCTACGTCGCCGGATGGCAGGTCTACCTGGAGTACGGCCTGGGAGTCAGCCGGGGCAGCAGTTACTGGTGCGCCGCCGACCCCGGCTGGGCCTACGGGCTGTACGCGGCCATCGTCGCCCCGATGGCCGCCGGCATCCCCAGTCTGCTGCTGTCCGGCGGGTTCTCCCCGGAGGCGACCTGGCGCACGCTCGTCGACCACCAGGTGACCGACTTCAGCGCGGCCCCCACCGTGTACCGGGGACTGCGCTCCTCGTCGGCGCCCGTGCCGCAGAACCTGCGACTGCAGCGGCTGTCCAGCGCGGGTGAGCCCCTGACTCCCGAGGTCAACGAGTGGGCCGGGGCCACGCTCGGCCTGGCCGTGCACGATCACTTCGGCCAGACCGAGGTCGGCATGCCCCTGGTCAACCCCCACCACCCCGAACTCGCCCGCCCCCTCAAGGCGGGGTCCATGGGCCGGCCAGGGCCAGGCTGGAACCTGACCGTCCTGGCCGACGAGGAGGACGAGCCCGTCGAGCCGGGCGTGCTCGGCCGGGTCGCGATCGACGTCGCCGCCAGCCCGCTGATGACCTTCCGCGACTACCAGATCCCCGGGCAGGCCGACGCCAAGTTCACCGCGGACGGCCGCTGGTACCTCACCGGCGACGCCGGGCGCGTCGACGCCGACGGCGACTTCTTCTTCTCCTCCCGCGACGACGACGTCATCATCATGGCCGGCTACCGGATCGGGCCGTTCGAGATCGAGAGCGTCCTCGCCCAGCACCCCGCGGTCGCCGAATGCAGTGTCATCGGCGCCCCCGACGAGGTCCGCGGCGAGGTCATCGAGGCGTACGTCGTCCTCCGCGACGGGATCGACGCCTCACCGGAGCTGGCCGCCGAACTCCAACTGCTGGTCAAGACCCGCTACGCCGCCCACGCCTACCCGCGCCGGATCCACTTCATCGACGCCCTGCCCAAGACACCGAGCGGCAAGACGCAGCGCTACCTGCTGCGCCGACGCCGACGGACCGAACTCGCCACTCCGGAGTCACCGTGACCGGCACGCAACCACTGCTCGTCGAACAACGCGGCCCCGTCCGATGGCTGCTGCTCAACCGCCCCGAGCGGCGCAACGCCCTGGACGTCACCCTCATCGAGGCCCTGGACAAACAGATCACCAGCGCGGAGGCCGACCCCGGCACGGCGGTGATCGCGGTGGCGGGCAGGGGACGGAGCTTCTGTGCGGGCGGGGACTTCCACCAGTTCCTCCAGATGCACGACCGCGGCGAGAACCCGGTGGACTTCCTGACCGACGTGTCGGCCTGCTTCAGCCGTATCGCGGCCAGCCCGAAGCCATGGGTCGCCGTGCTGCACGGTCACGCCGTCGCCGGGGGTCTCGAACTGGCGCTGGCCTGCGATGTCGTCGTCGCCGCCGACACCACGCTCATCGGGGACGGGCACCTCAACCGGCGCCTGGTGCCGGCAGGGGGGTCGAGCGTCCGGCTGCCCGGCGCGGTCGGGCGGGGCCTGTCGCGCCGGCTCCTGCTCACCGGCGAACTGCTGCCCGCGACCGCCTTCGCGCACACCGGCTGGATACAGGCGATCGTGCCCGAGGACGACCTCGACGCCACGGCCACCCGCCTCTGCCACCGGTTGGCCGACCGCCACAGCCCCGCACAGCAACGGCTCAAGACGCTGCTGCACCGCATCGACGGCATGGCCCCTGAGCAGGCCCTGCGCGAGGAGCTGGCCACCTTCGCCGACAACTGGCCGGCAAGCTCGGTGGCCGACGCCCTGCGGGCCTTCCTCACTCCCCCCACCACGAAAGCGGACAACACGTGAAGCGCTACCAGGGACGGGTCGTCGCCATCACCGGGGCCGCACAAGGTCTCGGCCTCGCCATGGCGGCCCGGTTCGCCGGGGAGGGCGCCACGGTCGCGCTGGCCGACGTCAACGAACAGGCCCTCACCGACGCCGCCAGGACCATCACCGACGCCCACGACGCGGAACTGCGCACCGACGTGGTGGACGTGACGAGGTCGGCCCAGGTCAACGACTGGATCGCCGGGGTCACCGACGCTCTGGGCCACCTCGACGTGCTGGTCAACAACGCCGGCATCATCCGCGACAACCGCGTCGAGGACATCACCGACGACGACTGGCACGCGGTCATCGACGTCAGCCTCACCGGCGGCTTCCACTGCGCCCGGGCCGCGTTCGGGCCCATGAAACGCCAGGGCTACGGACGCATCGTCAGCTTCTCCTCCATGTCCTGGCGCGGGAACTTCGGCCAGACCAACTACGTGGCCGCCAAGGCGGGCATCGTCGGCATGACCCGCACCCTCGCGCTGGAGGGCGCCCGCCACGGCATCACCGCCAACGCGATTGCCCCCGGCCTCATCGAGACCCCCATGCTCGCCTCCATGAACGGCCCCGCCCGCGACAAACTCACGAACAAGATCCCCATGCGCCACACCGGCCGGCCCGAGGACATCGCCGAAGCCGCGGCCTTCCTCGCCAGTGAGGCCGCCGGTTACATCACCGGCGTCGTCCTGGACGTGGACGGCGGCATCTCCATCGGGTCCTCGATCAGGTGACGTCGCTTCGACGGTAGGCGCGGTGGCGGTGGGGTCACCCGCCGCTTCCGGCGGGCGCACGCATGGGAGAATGCTGCGGTGACGGCCCAAACTGACTCGCGCGACCGACGACCACGCCGGACGACACGCAAGCGGGTCGTCGACACCCGTCGGCGGGACGAACTGCTGCGCCAGGCCGAGGCGATCATCCTGGCCGAGGGGTTCACCGCGGTGACCATGGACGAGCTCGCCCAGCGGCTCGGGTGTTCCAAGGCGACGCTGTACAGCCTCGCCTCCACGAAGGAACAACTGGTCCTCGCGGTCACCCGCGCCTTCTTCCGGGACGCGACGGTCGAGATCGAACAGGCCGTCCAGTCCGAGCCCGACCCCCGGCACCGCATCCGGGTCTACCTCGCCGGCGTCGGCACGGCCATGCGCCGCCATTCCCACGCCTTCTACGACGACATGGTCGGTTACGAGCCGACCGCGCAGATCTACCGCAAGAACTCCGCCGCCGCGGCGCACCGGGTCCACCAACTGATCGAAGAGGGCGTCCGGACCGGCGTCTTCCGCGCACTCAACGGGCATTTCGCGGCCCAGGTCGTGGCGGTGACCATCGACGCGGTCCAGTCCGGGGTCCTTCTGGAGAGCACCGGCCTGACCGCCGGCGACGCCTTCTCCGAGCTCGGCGACCTCCTGCTGGACGGGCTGAGTTCGGGGCAGGGCCGGTCAGGACCCGCACCGACGACGGACTGACCGAACCGGCCGCAGGACCTGCGAATACCGGCGCAGAACTCCCAAGCCAGGACGCCGTCGCGTGCCGAACTCGTGAAAGATTGACGGGAATTGTGAAGACCGACAAGAATGCGGCTCGCTCGCTGCGACTGAAGCGAGCGAAGTGACACGCGTGGCTCGCCACGGCTTGCAGTCCCCTTTCCCGCCTGCCGCGGCCGCTCGCGTCCTGCCACCTCCCACACTCTCAAAACCGGTAGGGCCTATCTTGACGCGCCTTTCTCGCTCCAGAACGTCGGCCGCCGTCGCCGCGACCGCCTTCCTCGCCACTGCCACTCCCCTCTTCGGAGCGGCTGCCGCCAGCGCCACACCCGCGGGCGGCTGCCAGTCCGCCACGGTGCAGTACCGCATCGTCGACGCCGCCGGAAAGCCGGTCGACGCCGACTGGACCTCGCAGGGCGGCTTCCACCAGTGGTCCGCCGCCCCCGGCACCGTCGAGGTGCGGCTGGCTCCCGGCCAGACGGTCGGCGACGGCTGCAAGTACCCGGTCTCGCTTGCCGAATACACCACCGAGGGCCCCAACTGGCCCACCTCCGGTCTCCAGACCCTCGTCGACCACGCCACCGTCTATCTCGGTGCCGCGGACCTTCCCGGCGCCGACGACGCCAAGCAGACCTGGCAGAAGCTCACGGTGAAGACGCCGGACTGCTACGGACAGATCGACCTGTACGGCGACGACGTCATCTACGACGGCGGGTCGGGAGAGGGTCACGGACCCGCGCCCTACCAGCCCGACAACGTCGTCACGCCCTACCACCTGATCGCCGCGTGGAACGGCGGCGACAAGTCGTGCACCCCCGAGCAGCCGAACTCCCCCACTCCCCCGGCCCCCCCGTCCACGCCGGAGAGCCCGAGCAGCCCGTCGGCCGGCCAACCGCCCGCGGACGAGACGACTCCGCCGGCCACGTCCAGCACCCCGCCCCCCTCCTCCAGCACCCCGCCCACCACGCCCGACGTCCCGCCGCTGGAGTCGACGCCCCCGACCTCCCCGGCACCCTCGCCCAGCGACAGCACCCCGCCGCTGGCCGAGACCGGTTCCAGCGCGCCGGTCGGCCTGATAGCGGGTGGCGCGGCCGCCGTGATCGCCCTCGGCGCCGCCGCCCTCTACGGCACCCGCCGCGCACACCGCTCCTGACCCGGACCGCTCCCGGCACCGCCACGCGGTGACGCATCCGGCAGTTTCGCCCCCAGGCACCGACACACCCGCTCAGCCGGGGCAAGGGAATGCGGTGGAACTGCCGTCGCGGCGACCCGCCGCGGGTCAGCGTTTGCTTCCCGTGCGGTCGCGGTGGGTCAGGAGTCGTTGGGCGCGGGCGAGGCCGGGGGGCCGGTTGCGGTGCAGGGCGGCCCGTGCCGCGTTGGCGCCCGGTGCTCCGTGCACGCCGCCGCCCGGGTGGGCGCCGGAGGACGCCAGGTAGAGCCCGGGGACCGGCGTCTCCGGACGTCCGGTGCCGGGCACGGGTCGGAACACGAGCTGCTGGTGGAGTGCGGTCGTACCCCCGTTGATGGCGCCGCCGCCCAGATTGGCGTCCAGCGCTTGGAGGGTCGGGGGCGCCAGGATGCGGCGGGCGCGGACCAGGGCGCGGAAGCCGGGCGCGAACCGTTCCACCTGGCGTTCGACCCGGTCGGCCATGAGCTCCTGGTCCTTGGTGTCCCACTGGCCGGTGATGCCTTCGTCGGCGGCGTCGGCACCGATCTCCTGGGGGACGTGGGTGTAGGCCCAGGCCGATTCCGTGCCCTGCGGGGAGCGGGTGGCGTCGGCGGTGGTCATCTGTCCGAACAGCAGGAAGGGGCGGTCCGGGACCTGCCGCATGGCGAGCTGCGCGGCGAACCGCGTGAGTTCGTCGACGCCGTCGGCGAGGTGTACGGTGCCGGCCCGCGACGCCTGCTCGGCCCGCCAGGGCACCGGGCCGTCGAGCGCCCAGTCGACCTTGAACGTGGAGAAGTCCCACTGGAACCGGTGCAGGTCGTCCAGGAGCTGCGCGGGCAGGTGCTCGGGGTCGAGGAGGCTCCCGTACAGGGCGGGTACCGACACGTCGGCGAGCACCGCCCGGCGGGCCGGCACCGCGTCGCCGGCCGCGGTCCGTACGCCGACGGCCCGGCCGCCGCGGACGACGACCTCCTCGACGCGCTGCCCGCAGCGGATCCGCCCGCCCCTGGCCTGCAGACGACGGACCAGGGCCTGGGTGAGGGCGCCGGAGCCTCCGACGGGGACGGGGAAGCCGTACGTCTGGCCCAGCATGGCCATCAGCCAGCCGAAGCCGCCGCTGCCCGCCGATTCCGGGGCGAGGTCGGCGTGCAGGGCGTTGCCCGCCAGCAGCAGCCGGCCGCCCTGTCCGCGGAACTCCTCCTCCCCCATCCGCCGTACCGGAAGGACCAGGGTCCGGGCCATCCGCAGACCGCCCGCGGCCCGCAGCCGCCACGCCAGGCGGGCCGTCGCGCGGACCGGCGGGAAGGGCGTGAACAGCGCGTCCAGAAGGTCGGGGCGCACCGTCAGCCACACCTCGTGCAGCCGCCGCCACGCGTCCCCGTCGCCCGGCGCGAAGGCGTCCAGGGACCCGGCGGTGGTGTCGAGATCGCGGTCCAGGAGGGCGCAGCTGCCGTCGGTGAGGGGGTGGGCGAGCACGCTCGGCGCGTTGCTCCAGCGCAGTCCGTGGTCCTCCAGGCGCAGTGCGGCCAGCACCGGGGAGGCGGCGGCGAGCGGGTAGAAGGAGCTGAAGAGGTCGTTGACGAAGGCCGGATCGACCCCGTGGTCGTGGCGCACCGCGCCGCCCGGCTCCGGCTGCTCCTCCAGCACCTCGACGCTCCACCCGGCGTCCGCCAGCACGTTGGCGGCGACCAGACCGTTGGGGCCGGCGCCGATCACCACCGCGTCAGGCATGACCGGCGCCCTCCGCGCCCGGTACCGCCGACCGGATCGGCACCGGACGAAGGGCGTCGCGGTCCCGGTTCTCGCACAGCCTGGCCAGTCGGGCGAGCATGGTGCGGTGGCGCAGCTGGATCAGCGCGTCGAAGCCGACGTTGTGCAGCCGGCCACCGGCTCCCTGCAGGGGGTGCTCGTCCACGATGACCAGGCAGTGCTCGCCCCAGGGCAGCAGTTCGATCGCGATGCGGGCCGTGCCCAGCACACCGGCGTGGGCTTCCAGCTCCAGACGGGCGCCTTCCTCGCAGTGGCGTACGACCGTCTCGTTGGTCAGTCGGACCGGGCCGAGCCGGACCTGGAAGCGGATCGCCGCGTCCTGGTGCGGCCACTTCCCCCGGACCGGCTCGGACCAACTGGTTCCCACGACCCACTCCGCATAGCGGTGACCGTCGGCGAGGACGTCCCACACGGCACTCGGACTGACACGGATCAGACGATGGCGACGAGCCACGGATACCTCCCGGACTGTGTGTGCAGAGAACTTCCCTCGTGATCCGTCGGCCGGATGCACCGTCACCGTTCGTCTCGCGTGATGTCCGGTCCTCCCACAGGGTCGGCGGGCACCCATTGCGGCTCGACCGATGAGGAGTGCCCATGTCCGGAGAGTTCAAAGCGGTGGTGGACGTCGACCGGCCGGTGCAGGAGGTGTTCGCCTACCTCGCCGACGGGCGCAACGATCCTCGGTTCAGCCCCCGGGTCCTGAAGATCGAGAGGATCCCGGACACCCCGACCGCCGTGGGCACGGTCTTCCGGAGCACCGTCAAGGACGCCGGTATGAAGACCGCCCGGGAGTTCCGCATCACCGGACTCCAAGCGCCGGTGAGGCTCCGCTGGACCGAGGCGAGCAAGAACAGCGTGACCGTGCGCGAGGGCGGCTACGACCTGGAGTCCCTGGCCGAGGGCCGCACTCGCGTCAGTGTCTTCAACGTCCTAGAGGGCCACGGTGTGGGCAGGCTGCTGGTCGGCCTGGCGCTGGCCGCGGCCGGCAAGGACGCCCCCGCCTTCGGCATCCGCATCAAGACGGCCGCCGAGAACGACATCGGTCCCGGCTGACGTTCCTCGTGCGTGGGGCGGGCGGCGCCTTCGCCGAGGGGCGGCCCTCGGACGCCGCGCACCCTCGTGCCCGCCGTGATCCCGGCCGGGCGGCGGACGGCGGCCGGCCGGGCTCGCGCTCCGGGCGGTACGGATGGACTGACGGTGACCCTGGTGCCGCGGCCGGGCGCGCTGTGCACCCGGACCGTCCCGCCGTCCTCGCCCGCCAGGGCGCGGAGCACCGCCCCGGCGGGCATACGTCACTCCCGCCGGCTCTGGCCGCCCCGGCGACGGCCCGCCGCCCCTCGGCCGACCCCTACATCGGATCGTCGGACAACGTGAGGCGGGCCGTGACGCACTTTCCCACCGGCTCTCGGCGCACCTCGATTCCCTGGACGACCGCCATCACGATCTCCAGACCGTGCTGGCCCACCCGCCCCGCGTCGGCGGCGCGGGCCAGCGGAAGTGTCGGATCGGTGTCCCACACCTCGATCTCCAGCATGCCGTCGTTGATGCGCAGATGCAGCAGCACCGGCCCGGGCGCGTATTTCAGCGCGTTGGTGACCAGCTCGCTGACCACCAGCTGCCCCAGGTCCATGGTGCGGGCCGACACCGGCAGCCCGTACTCGCCCTGCACCCGCGTCAGGAACTTCGATGTCTGGGCCCGAGCGTCGGCGATACAGCCGTCCGCTCCGTCCAGGGCCACGGTCACCTCGGCAGGTGCGGCTTCCGGCATCCGCGAACACTCCTCAGGCAGGACCCGCACCCTGCCGACCATCTCCAGTACCCCGTTCATGAGCGCGCGGATACCCCGTGTTTCATGCCTTACTCCTGTGCAGCGCTGTTCCTGTGCTGCGGACGAACCCGAGGGCCGTCTCATGCATCGCGCCGGGACTTTTGGGGCAGCGGTGGCACCAAGGACGTGGCACACCCCATCGAGTGCGCGAAGGACGCGAGTGGCAGAGAAGCGGGAAGCAGCGGGTCACGGCGAATTGTCCGTGGTCCGGACCGACGTCGACGGCATCACCGTCCTCGGCCTCGACGGAGAGATCGACCACCAGAGCGTGAGCGGCCTCACACGGGCCCTGGCTCCGGCGGACGCCTCCGTGGGCCGGCGGGTCGTCATCGATCTGAGCCGGGTCACGTTCATGGACTCCAGCGGTGTCAACGCCCTGATCGCCGCTTTCCAGACCGCCCGGGCCTCGGGCGGATGGCTGCGGCTCGTGGTGGTGCCTGGCGCTGTGCTGCGCACCTTGCAGCTCGTGGGCCTCGACACCGTCATCCCCTTCCACCCGACCCCGGAGGACGCCCTCGCGACACGGCCGGGGCAGTGAAAACCGGGCCGAGTACCCGTCCTCGCCACCCTCATGCCACCCTCACCCTTCCTTTTTTCGTCATGTCGCCAAGCTTCCGTCAACCTTTTGTCGCTGCTCGGCACCTGGGTTAATCTTCATCGGATTTCTCATCGCGCAGCTCCGTGGGGTGCGGGATTGTTGCTGGTGAGCGGGCCCTTCACGAGCCCGGCACGGTTCCGAGTCCTCGGTGCGGGGGCTCGTGGGGAGCGGAACGAGGGTGCGCATGACCAGCACGTCGACGGAGGCCCGGGAACAGGCGCCGGGCGAGCAGGAGCTACTGCAGTTGCTGGCCGGGCTGACCGCCGTGCGCGACGGCGACTTCGGCACACGGCTGCCGTCCGACGGACAGGGTCTGCTGGGGGACATCGCCACGGTCTTCAACGGCATGGTCGACCAGCTCTCCGTGTTCACGTCGGAAGTCACCCGCGTGGCCCGCGAGGTGGGCACCGAGGGCACGCTGGGCGGCCAGGCCGAGGTCCCGGGGGTCTCCGGCACCTGGGCGGACCTGACCGACTCGGTCAACGCCATGGCGGGCAATCTGACCACCCAGGTCCGTGACATCGCCCAGGTGGCGACCGCGGTGGCGAAGGGCGACCTCTCCCAGAAGATCACCGTCGACGCCCGCGGCGAGA
>NZ_JBHVYZ010000035.1:0-93905 GCF_042880295.1 Streptomyces sp. NPDC058307 | reverse complement strand
CAAAAACGCACCCGCACGCGATACACACGCCCCCACCGGAGCCGCAGCTGCGCCGCAGGCATCTGGGGCGCGGGGAACTGCGCAAAAACGCCCGCCCCCACCGAACCCCCACCCGACCCCGCACGCACCCCCGCCTAACATGTTCCGCACCGATAAGCCGATCACCGCACCCCGCACCCCGCACCCCGCACCCACCAAGGGGAGGCCCCATGACGCCGCCGACGACCACCAACCCGCACGCCTTCATCGCCGACCTGCCCAAGGCCGAACTCCATGTCCACCACGTCGGCTCCGCCTCCCCCCGCATCGTCTCGGAACTGGCCGCCCGCCACCCCGACTCCAAGGTCCCCACGGACCCCGAGGCACTCGTCGACTACTTCACCTTCACGGACTTCGCCCACTTCATCGACGTCTACCTCAGCGTCGTCGACCTGATCCGCACCCCCGAGGACGTGCGGCTCCTCACCTACGAGGTAGCAAGAGACCTCGCCCGCCAGCAGGTCCGTTACGCCGAGCTCACCATCACCCCGTTCTCCTCGACCCGCCGCGGCATCGACGAGCGCGCGTTCATGGAGGCCATCGAGGACGCCCGCAAGGCGGCGGAGTCGGAGTTCGGCACCGTACTGCGCTGGTGCTTCGACATCCCCGGCGAGGCCGGTCTGGAGGCCGCCGAGGAGACGACCCGCCTCGCCACCGACGACCGCCTGCGCCCGGAGGGCCTGGTGAGCTTCGGACTCGGCGGCCCCGAGATCGGCGTCCCCCGCCCCCAGTTCAAGCCGTACTTCGACCGGGCGATCGCCGCCGGCCTGCACTCGGTCCCGCACGCCGGCGAGACGACCGGACCGGAGACGGTGTGGGACGCCCTCACCCACCTGCGCGCCGAGCGCATCGGCCACGGCACGAGCTCCGCCCAGGACCCGGCGCTCCTCGCCCACCTTGCGGAGCACCGCATCCCGCTGGAGGTGTGCCCCACCTCCAACATCGCCACCCGGGCCGTCCGCACCCTCGACGAGCACCCGATCAAGGAGTTCGTGAAGGCGGGGATCGTCGTCACGATCAACTCCGACGACCCCCCGATGTTCGGCACGGACCTGAACAGCGAGTACGCGGTGGCGGCGAGACTCCTGAACCTCGACGAAGCGGGCCTGGCCGCACTCGCGAAGAACGCCGTCGACGCGTCCTTCCTCGACGAGCCCGGCAAGACCAGGATCAAGGACGAGATCGACAGCTACACCGCCACCTGGCTCGCGCCGTGATCCCACCACAATGGGCGCATGCACAAGCTGACGGCCGTGGCACACCGCGGCGACCCCTACCGCGTCCGTGAGAACACGATCGGCTCCCTGCGTGCCGCGCTCGACCAGGGCGCGGACGCGGTGGAGATCGACGTACGGCTCACCAGGGACGGCGTACCGGTGCTGCTCCACGACGACACGCTGAAGCGGCTGTGGGAGCACGACCGCCCTCTGCTCTCCCTGTCGGCGGACGAGGTACGAGGGCTGACGGACGGCCGGGTGCCGACCCTCGCGGAGGCCCTGGAAGCCACCGGCGGAAAGGACGGCGGCAGCCGCCTGATGCTCGACCTGCCCGGCACGAGAGAGGCACGGGTCGCCCGCCGCGTGGTCGACGTGGTCCGCGAGCACGGAGCCCAGGACCGCGTCTACTACTGCGCCGGCGCCACCACCATGCTCGCCGTCCGCGAGGCCGACCCGTCCGCGGAGATCGCGCTCACCTGGACGAGCCTCGCACCCCCGCGCCCCGTCCTGTTGGACGCGGTCAAGCCCCGCTGGCTCAACTACCGCTTCGGCCTGATGGACCGGGACCTCGCGGACCGTATCCACGCCGACGGCTACCTGGTCTCCGTCTGGACCCCCGACACCCGCCGCTCGATGCGCCGCCTGGCCGCCGCGGGCGTCGACTCGATCACGACGAACAGGGTGGACGTGCTCTGCGCGCTGAGAGCACAGGCGAACGGGAGTCAGGCCCCTGAGTACGCCCGCGGCGGCGAGATCGCCTGAGCGTCCGCCCCCTCCCCCACCCACAGCCGGATCAGCAGCGCCGCGGTCGCCTCGACCAGACCCGCCCGGTCCAGTCCCCCGGCGTTCAGCGGCTCGCAGCCCAGATCGCGGACGAGTCGTCGTACGACGGTCAGGGCCACCTCGTCGTCCCCGCACAGCGGCACCGCGAGGGGGCGGCCGTCGAAGACGGGCGGGGTCAGCCGCCAGACGTCCTCATGGCACAGGTTGAAGGCCTTCACGACGTGCGCCGAAGGCGCGGCGGCGGCGATGCGTTCGGCGGCCGACGGTCCGCCCGCCGTGAGCAGACCGAAATCGCGGCCCACCGGGTTGGTGCAGTCGATCAGCACCTTCCCCCGAAGCGCCTCCCCCAGCCCCTCGACGACCTCGACCACCGCCTCGTACGGCACCGCGAGCAGTACCGCGCCCGTCCCCGACTCCGCCGCCTCGCGCAGCCCGCCCGAGCGGCTCCCGGTGACCACCTCGTGCCCGGCCCGCCGCCACTGCGTGCCCAACGCGTCCGCCATGCCGCCCCGGCCGATGATTCCCACCCGCATGACGCCTCCTCCTGTTCGCCGGAACTCCCGTTTCTCCGGATCCGGCACGACAGTAGGAAGCCGCTCGGGCACCATTCGGTACGTGACCACCGACCTCGCCTTCCTCGCCGACTGCCGCACCCGACTCGCCTTCGACCTGGTCTCCCACACCTGGAACCCGGTGGTCGTCTGGGCCCTCAAGGACGGCCCCGGACGCCCCGGCGAACTGCGGGCACGCATCGGCGGGATCAGCCAGAAGGTGCTGACGGAGACCCTGCGCCGCCTGGAGTTCAACGGACTGGTCGCACGACAGGCGTACGGCGGCTCCCCTCCCCGCGTTGAGTACGAACTCACCGCCCTGGGACGGACGTTGCTCGCCCCCATCCAGGCGTTCGGCGTCTGGGCGCACGACCACGGCGACGAGGTGATGGACGCCCAGGAGCGCTACGGCGCCGACACCGCGCCTACACCCGGGACCGCTGAGGAACGGTCGCCGCGTCGGCCGGGGTCGACCGGGTGACGTACTGCGGCACGGGGGTGTCGTCCCCGCCGGTGTCGCGGACCAGGCCGTAGCGCTTGACGCCCTGGGCGGGGCCGGTGGTGATGTCCTTCTCCACCGCGTCCCAGCTGGACGGGAAGACGCTGAGCCCGTAGTCGGCGCCGCGTTCGTTGACCGTGAGGGTGACACTGCCGTCGACGTAGAAGTACTCGTTCTGCCACATCTGCTGAGTGCCGGCGGGTGGGACGGCGTAGCCGACGGTGGAGTTGCCCATTCCGGTGGCGCTCGCGTCCGTGGCGCTGACGGGGTCGTCCATCCGGCGGCCGCCGCCCGAGGCGACGTGGAAGAGCTCGCCCTCGAGGCCGGTCCAGGACGGCATGACCAGGCTGCCGGCCCGGTACTGCGGCGAGATCTGCCAGCGGACGAGGACATAGCCGTGGCCGGTGAGCGTGACGCTGTCCCCGCGGTGGTTCATGACGGCGTGCGCGCCGCCGGTGCTGGTGATGCCGGTCTCGGGCCGGTGCGGCAGGGCGGCCGGCGGGGTGTCGGGGTCCGGGGCCCGGTCGACGGCGTCGACGACGCTGCCGTAGCGGACGGTCTTCGTCGGTGTCACCGAAGGGGACGGGGACGGCGAGGCCGAGGGCGTGTCCGGCACCGAGCGTGGCCGGTACGTGCTCGCCGCCGTGGGCGAGACCGCCACCCGCGGCGCCGGGGCGTCGTCCGGGGTCCGCGTGACGACGTACGCGCCGCCCGCGACGATCGTCGCCCCCGCGGTGACCGCGACGACGGGCTGGGTGAGCGCGCCCAGCACCTTGGCTGACCAGCTCACGGAGACGGCCGTGGCGGTGGCGGCCGCGGCCGTCTTGCCGCCGAGGGCCAGCGAGAGGGTGAACGCGACCGGGACGGGGACCAGCGCGATCCCGACCAGCAGCCGCTCCGCCGGTACGACGGCCTCGCGGGTGTCCCCGCAGTAGCCGCAGCCGCGCACGTGCCGGGCCAGCCGCTTGCGCCAGACCGAGTCGGGGCGGCCGTTCCAGCGGGCGGTGAGTTCGCGCAGGTCGGGGCAGGCGCCGTCGAGGGCGCGGACGATGCCGCGGGAGGTCTCCAGGCGCTCCTTCATCCGCTGGACGCGCACGGCGGCGTGCTGCCTGCTGATGCCGACGGCGGCGGCCAGTTCGCGCCGGGTGAGTTCGCCCGCGACCTCCAGCCACCACAGCGACAGCAGTTGCCGGTCCTCGTCGTCGAGCCAGCGCACGGCCTCCGCGACCTCGCGCCGCTGCCCCTCCAGCTGGAGTCGCAGGACGGTGAGTTCCGCGAAGTCGGTGGCTTCGCGCGCGGCCGACTCGTCCAGCGGGGCGGAGGTCCTGCGACGGGCCCGGTCGCGTATCTGGCGCATGGCGATGGCGACGAGCCAGGACCGGAAGCTGTCCGGGTCGCGCAGGCTGCCGAGGTTGCCGACGGCCCGCAGCATGGTCTCCTGGACGACGTCGTCGACGTCGGCGTGGCCGTTCAGGGCGCGGCCCACGATGTTGTACACCAGCGGCAGCCAGCCCTCGACGAGCTCGTCCAGCGCCCGCCGGTCGCCGTCCTGCGCCGCCGCGATGGTGTCGCGCCACTGCCGCGTGTCCACGTCGTCCTTTCCGGCCGGTTCCCCTTCCCGGTGTCCTTCGTGCGTGGAGACGGAGTGAAGGGCGCCGCGATAACACTTTTCCGTCCCCTAGGGAGCTTCCCCGACAACTCCCGCAGGAGCGGCTGGAGTTGCTCAGGGTCCCACCAGGGCCGGGTCCTGCTCGCCGACGATCCCCCCGTCTCGGCGGTCTCGCAGGATGATCACACACATCCCACAGCCCCTGGAGCCGACCCATGCGTGACCTCCGTCGCAGAAGCCTTCTCGCCGGCGCCCTTGCCGTGCCCCTGACCGCCGGCCTGCCGGTCTCGCCCGCGAGCGCGCGTACCGCCTCCGCCCCCGCCCCCGACGCGAGGGCGTTACGCGCCGCGATCGCGGGACTCCCCGACGCGAACGCCACCGCGGCACTGGTCCGGGTCGGTGGCAGGGACGGCGCCTGGCACGGCAGCTCGGGCGTGCACGATCTGGAGAGCGGGGGGCCCGCCGATCCGCACGCACGGTTCCGGGCGGGTTCGACGACGAAGGTCGTCACGGCGGCGACCGTACTGCGTCTGGTGGCCGAGGGCCGGATCGAACTGGCCGCGCCCGTTCAGCACTACCTGCCCGGCCTCCTGGGCCCGCAGTTCCGGCCGGTCGGCGTGCGGCAGTTGCTCGACCACACCAGCGGCATCCCGGCCGGCGACGGTCTCGGCGACACCTTCGAGGAGATCTACGCCCACCGCTTCGACACGCTCACCCCCCAGCGGGTCGCCGCGTCCGCGGGCGCCAAGGAGCCGGAGTTCTGCCCGGGGAAGCAGCAGCACTACCTCAACATCAACTACACGTTCCTCGGCCTGCTGATCGAGCGGGTGACCGGGCGGTCGTACGCCTCCGAGGCCGGCCGGCTGGTGCTGGCGCCGGCCGGGATGCGGGACACGTACTTCCCGGGCACCGACCCGCGCATCCTCGGCCCGCACAACCGGGGTTACCAGGCGGTGAGGAAGGCCGACGGGACGACGGAGTTCCTGGACGTCACGGAGTGGAACCAGGCGGACCGGTTCGCGGCCGGGGACATGATCTCCACGACCGCCGACCTGGAGCGGCTGCTCACCGGTCTCTTCCGGGGCTGGATCGTCGAGCGGCCGCAGCTGAAGGAGGTGTTCTCGGTCCCGTCGGGCATCACCGGCGCGAGCTACAGCGCGGGCGGGCTCCAGCGCTTCGAGTCCGAGGGGAAGGTCTACTGGGCCAAGTCCGGCGGCCGGTACGGCTACAACTCGGCGCTCGTCGGCACCTGCGATCTGAGCCGTACGCTCGTGTACTCGGTCAACTCCACCGACGCGAAGAGCGAGGACGCGAACCCGGTCGTCGGCCGGATCATCACGGCCGCACTCAAGTAGCGGGCACGGGGAGGGCGGCAGGCGCGGTCAGCCCCTCCAGCCGCTTGATCTTTTGCCGTACGACGTACAGCGGGAGCACCCCGAACACCCCGAACGCCATGTCGATCACGCTCCACCACATCGGGATGCCCCGGATCGGCCCGCAGATCAGGGCGAGCGGGACGATGCCGGCGCAGGCGATCATCCCGAACTCGACGACCCAGATGTTGCGGACCGGGTCGCGGTAGGGGCCGTAGAAGGCGACCGTGATGACCAGGTGGGCGAAGGCCAGCCAGTCCGTGCCGTAGAGGAGGAAGGGGTAGTCGGAGTCGGCGGTGTCGAGCCCGCGCCGGACCCGCGCGATCCACTCCGTCAGCGCGTCCGGCGCGGGAAGGTGCCGCAACACGTCCTCGGTCCAGCGCAGTTCGTGGACCAGGGGGAAGGCCGTGGCCCCGCTGAGCACCAGGCAGACGACGAAGAAGGCCAGCCATACGCGGATGCCCCTGAGTTGGGCGGCTCTGTCGCTCATGGCAGCAGCGTACGCCTGGAATTGAACATGTTCAAAAGGCTCTCAGGAGGCGGCGGTCTCCGCCAGCTTCTGGAACTCGCCGAGGTCGTAGTTGGCGAGCGCGGAGTCGAGGTTGGTCAGCGCGCCGAGGTGCTCGATGAACCCCTTGGGGTCGTACTCGATCTGCAGCGTCACCCGGCTCCTGGTTTCATCGAGCCGGTGGAAGGTGACCACGCCCGCGTGGTGCACCCCCTCAACGGTGTGCCAGGCGATGCGCTCCTCGGGGATCACCTCGGTCAGCTCGGCGACGAAGTTCTTGTCGGCGCCGGGCAGTTGGAGCTGCCAGGCGAAACGGCGCTCGTCCAGCGGCTCCACCAGGCGTACGTGGCTCAGAAAGGTCGGCCACCGGGTCACATCGCTCCACAGGCCCCAGGCGACTGCGACGGGAGCCTCGATATCGACCGTTTCCACGAGGGACGCGGACATGGGGTACCTCTCCTTCTGATGGGCCGGGGCCGGCCCGACGGGTGCGGTGCGAAGCGGATACCCCCGCCGGGGCGGCACACACGGCACGGGTCCCGGCCCCGGCTCGTCCCTTCCCGCGGATCGTCCCTTACGCGGCGAGCGCGAGGGGGACGACGAGGAGGGCGCCGTTGACGATCATCGTGAGGCCGGCGAGATGGAGTGCAAGTGGGCAGCCTCGCAAGGAGTCTGGGAACCATTCCAGCGTGGCGGGACCTCTGCTCCTGCGTGAGTCTCGTGATGTTGTTCTTCGGGCTGCTGTCCATGGGCGGGTGGCTGGCGGCCCTGACCGCGCTGGCGTACTCCGTCGCCACGCTGGTGCGCGTGTGGCCGCTGGACTGGGTGCGAGGCGACGGACACCCGGCGGTACGGCTCCTGGCGCCGACACCCGCGTACCGACGCTTCGACGTGACACTCGCGGTGACGGCTGTCCTGGCAGATCTGTGGTTCATCTCGCTCGCCGTCGTCTTCGGCTCGGACGGCATCTTCACCGAAGGCTGGACGGGCTACCCCGGCATGATGGATCCCACCGGGCAGAGCTACCAGGCGGACGTGGTCGACGCCCTGCGGACCACGGCGTGGTGGACCTTCGGCACGGCGGCCCTGGCCCGCTGCTGGATCACGGCCGGAGTACAGGTGTGCGTCCTGCCGATGGCCGCGTGGTGGATCGGGTCGTTCGACACGTACTACACCTGACCGCGCTCACAACCCCACGATCACGTTCCACCGCCTCGTGTACTCCGCCCGCTCCTTCGACGTGATGTCCCGCGCGATCACCAGCCGCTCACGCGTCCGCGCGTCCGGGAAGATCAGGGGGTTGTCGGCGAGGGCGGCGGTGTCCTCGTCCTTCGACGCGGCCAGGACGTCGCGGGCGGCGGGGACGGGGCAGACGTAGTTGACCCAGGCGGCGAGTTCCGCGGCGACCTCGGGGGCGTAGTAGTAGTCGACGAGGCGCTCCGCGTTGGCCTTGTGCAGGGCGCGGTCGGGGATCATCAGGGAGTCCGACCAGAGCTCCGCACCCTCCTCGGGGACGACGAAACGGATGTCGGGATTGTCGGCCTGGAGCTGGATCACGTCTCCGGAGTACGCCTGACAGGCCAGGACGTCACCGGTGACGAGGTCCTTGGTGTAGTCGTTGCCGGTGAAGCGGCGGATCTGCCCGTTCCTGACGTACTTCTCGACCTGGTCGCAGACCGCGTCGAAGTCGTCCGCCGTCCACCGGGTGATGTCGACGCCGTTGCCCTGCATCAGCAGCGCGAAGGCCTCGTCGAGACCGGAGAGCAGGGTGACCCGGCCCCTCAGGTCACTCGCCCAGAGATCCTTCACCTGCCGGATCTCGCGGCCCAGCCTCCTGCGGTCGTACGCGATACCGGTGATCCCCGACTGCCACGGCACGGTGTGCTCGCGGCCCGGGTCGAAGGACGGTGAACGCAGCAGCGGGTCCAGGTACTTGCTCACGTTCGGCTGGTTCGCCCGGTCCATCTCCTGGACCCAGCCGAGCCGTACGAAGCGCGCGCACATCCAGTCGCTCATGACGATCAGATCGCGGCCGGTCTGCTGGTGGTTCATCAGCGCGGGGCTGATCTTGCCGAAGAACTCGTCGTTGTCGTTGATCTCCTCGACGTAGTCGACGGCTATGCCGGTCCGCTTCCGGAAGGCGTCCAGCGTCGGCCGCCGCGTCGAGTCGTCGTCGGCCGTGTCGATGTAGAGCGGCCAGTTCGCCCAGCTCAGCCGCTTGTCGGTGGCGGAGCGGTCGGTGACGGCGCGGTCGCCCGCGGCCACGTACGCGGCGGGCACCCCGCACCCGGCGAGACCGCCCAGCACCGCCGCACCGCCGAGCGCACGCAGCAGGGCCCTGCGGGAGAGCGGGGACGTCCTCGGTGTGAGTGGCATGGCCGCAGCATGCCGCCCCGGCCCGGGGGCCGACAATCGACGCGGCGTCGAGCGGAACGGGCTGCGGCGGACACCCTGTCGAGCGGGCGCCATCGGGATCCCGTGGCCATCACCTCGGCGCCACAACTCGCTTCAGGGGCCCGGGCTCTGTCCGTGCGCGGCTACCGCCGCGGGCGCGACCGACTCCCACGCGCCCGCGGCCGGAACACCACGCACACCTCCGGCCGAAAGACCTACGCGTCCAACGACGTCATCACGTGCTTGATCCGCGTGTAGTCGTCGAAGCCGTAGCCCGACAGGTCCTTGCCGTACCCCGACTTCTTGAACCCGCCGTGCGGCATCTCCGCGACCAGCGGAATGTGGGTGTTGATCCACACGCACCCGAAGTCCAGCTTCTTGGACATCCGCATCGCGCGGCCGTGGTCCTTGGTCCACACCGAGGAGGCGAGCGCGTACTCGACGCCGTTGGCCCACGACACGGCCTGCTCCTCGTCGGTGAAGGACTGGACCGTGATGACCGGCCCGAAGACCTCCTTCTGGATGATCTCGTCGTCCTGCTTCAGCCCGGACACGACGGTCGGCGCGTAGAAGTACCCCTTCTCGCCGACCTGGTGGCCGCCGGTCTCGACCTTGGCGTGCGCGGGCAGCCGCTCGATGAACCCGGAGACCTGCCTGAGCTGGTTCGGGTTGTTGAGGGGGCCGTACAGCACGTCCTCGTCGTCCGGCTGCCCGGTCTTGGTGTCGGCGGCGGCCTTCGCCAGCGCCGCGACGAACTCGTCGTGGATCGAGGACTGCACCAGCACGCGCGTGGCCGCCGTACAGTCCTGCCCGGCGTTGAAGAAGCCCGCCACCGAGATGTCCTCGACGGCCTTCGGGATGTCGGTGTCCTCGAAGACGACGACCGGGGCCTTGCCGCCCAGCTCCAGGTGCACCCGCTTCAGGTCCCTGGACGCGGACTCGGCGACCGACATACCGGCCCGCACCGACCCGGTGATGGACGCCATCGCCGGCGTCGGGTGCTCGACCATCAGGCGCCCGGTGTCGCGGTCGCCGGTGATGACGTTGAAGACGCCCTTCGGCAGGATCGAGCCGATGATCTCCGCGATCAGCACGGTCGACGCCGGAGTCGTGTCCGACGGCTTCAGCACCACCGTGTTGCCGGCCGCGATCGCCGGCGCGAACTTCCACACGGCCATCATCATCGGGTAGTTCCAGGGCGCGACCTGCGCGCAGACCCCGACCGGCTCGCGTCGCACGATGGAGGTCAGGCCCTCCATGTACTCACCGGCCGACCGTCCCTCCAGCATCCGCGCCGCGCCCGCGAAGAAGCGGATCTGGTCGACCATCGGCGGGATCTCCTCGGACCGCGTGAGCCCGATCGGCTTGCCGGTGTTCTCCACCTCGGCCGCGATGAGCTCCTCGGCCCGCTCCTCGAACGCGTCCGCGATCTTCAGCAGGGCCTTCTGCCGCTCGGCGGGCGTGGTGTCGCGCCAGCCCGGGAAAGCGGCCGCAGCGGCGGCCATCGCCGCGTCCACGTCCGCGGGTCCGGACAGCGGCGCGGTCGCGTACGCCTCGCCGGTCGCGGGGTTGACCACCTCGGTGGTCCGCCCATCGGCGGCGTCCCGGAACTCACCGGCGATGTAGTTGCGTAGTTTGCGCATCCGACGCAGCTCGGTGCTCACTGCCGGCCTCCTGGAGGGGTTGAGACGGGGTTGAAACGGGGGGTTGAAATGGGGGGTTGAAACTGTCCACTGACTGAGACACCCACCCTAATCGCCAGGCCCGCGTTTTCAACACCCCTGATCGCGCCAAGACTGCGAAATCCGCAGGTATCAGTCACGTGAACAACGAATTTCATCGCCCCAACCTTGCGAAACCGACGAGACGTCGTGCACAGTGAGCTCGTGGCCAGTCGAAGCGCAGACCCCAGGGACTCCCGCGAGTCCAGGAGCGAGGCCCGGCACGAGTCCAGGAACGGCAGCAGCCCGAACCTGGACGCCGTCTCCCTCGCCATCATCGAGCAGCTCCAGGAGGACGGCCGCCGTCCGTACGCCGCGATCGGCAAGGCCGTGGGCCTGTCCGAGGCGGCCGTGCGCCAGCGCGTCCAGAAGCTGCTCGACCAGGGCGTGATGCAGATCGTCGCCGTCACGGACCCGCTCACCGTGGGCTTCCGGCGCCAGGCGATGGTCGGCATCCACGTCGAGGGCGATGTCGAGTCCGTGGCCGACGCGCTGACCGCCATGTCCGAATGCGAGTACGTGGTGATGACGGCCGGCTCCTTCGACCTGATGGTGGAGATCGTCTGCGAGGACGACGACCACCTCCTGGAGGTCATCAACCGCCGCATCCGGGCCATCCCCGGAGTGCGCTCCACCGAGAGCTTCGTCTATCTGAAGCTCAAGAAGCAGACCTACATGTGGGGAACCCGATAACCGTGAGGACCCGATAACCGTGAGCTCCAAGGACCTCAGCCGCACCGCGTACGACCACCTGTGGATGCACTTCACCCGCATGTCCTCGTACGAGAACTCCCCGGTCCCGACCATCGTCCGGGGCGAGGGCACCTACATCTACGACGACAAGGGCAAGCGCTACCTCGACGGCCTCGCGGGCCTGTTCGTGGTCCAGGCCGGCCACGGACGCGTCGAGCTCGCCGAGGCGGCGTTCAAGCAGGCGCAGGAACTGGCGTTCTTCCCGGTGTGGTCCTACGCCCACCCGAAGGCCGTCGAGCTCGCGGAGCGCCTCGCGCAGCACACGCCCGGCGACCTCAACAAGGTCTTCTTCACGACCGGTGGCGGTGAGGCGGTCGAGACCGCCTGGAAGCTCGCCAAGCAGTACTTCAAGCTGGTCGGCAAGCCGACCAAGTACAAGGTCATCTCCCGCGCGGTCGCCTACCACGGCACCCCGCAGGGCGCCCTGTCCATCACCGGCCTTCCGGCTCTCAAGGCCCCCTTCGAGCCGCTGGTCCCGGGCGCCCACAAGGTCCCGAACACCAACATCTACCGCGCCCCGATCCACGGCGACGACCCCGAGGCGTACGGCCGCTGGGCCGCCGACCAGATCGAGCAGCAGATCCTCTTCGAGGGCCCGGACACCGTCGCCGCGGTCTTCCTGGAGCCCGTGCAGAACGCCGGCGGCTGCTTCCCGCCCCCGCCCGGCTACTTCCAGCGGGTCAGGGAGATCTGCGACCAGTACGACGTGCTGCTGGTCTCGGACGAGGTCATCTGCGCCTTCGGCCGCCTCGGCACCATGTTCGCCTGCGACAAGTTCGACTACGTCCCGGACATGATCACCTGCGCCAAGGGCATGACCTCGGGCTACTCCCCGATCGGCGCCTGCATCATCTCCGACCGCCTGGCCGAGCCGTTCTACAAGGAGGACAACGTCTTCCTGCACGGCTACACCTTCGGCGGCCACCCCGTGTCGGCCGCGGTGGGCCTCGCCAACCTCGACCTGTTCGAGCGCGAGAACCTCAACCAGCACGTGCTCGACAACGAGGGCGCCTTCCGCTCGACCCTGGAGAAGCTGCACGACCTGCCGATCGTCGGCGACGTCCGCGGCAACGGCTTCTTCTACGGCATCGAGCTGGTCAAGGACAAGGCGACGAAGGAGTCCTTCAACGACGAGGAGACCGAGCGCGTCCTGTACGGCTTCCTCTCCAAGGCGCTCTACGACAACGGCCTGTACTGCCGTGCCGACGACCGCGGCGACCCCGTCGTCCAGCTCGCCCCGCCGCTGATCTCCGACCAGGGGACCTTCGACGAGATCGAGCAGATTTTGCGCGCGACCCTCACCGAGGCCTGGACGAAGCTCTAGCCCCCGGCGATCCCCGGCCCGTACGGCCCGGAGTGCACCCGTCCGAGTGACAGGCACGCACCCCGGGCCGTGTGCTGTACAACGTCCCGCCCCCGCCTCCTTAGCGTGCCTGGTAACCGATCGGCCCTGCTTTCGTTCCCCCGCTCGGGGGATTGCAAGGCACAACGGACCAGAACGAGGTGTACGCCCATGGAGGCCCCGCCGGACAACGACGTGCTCTGGGCACGCTCCCTGCACTTCACCCACCGCGACGGCTCGCCGGCGCTCCAGGGTGTCTCCCTGGGAGTGCGCGAGGGCGAGATCCTCGCCGTCAGCGGGCCGCGCGGCAGCGGCAAGACCGCACTGCTCAGATGCCTGTCCGGACTCACCCCGGCCCAGCGCGGCGAGGTCTGGTTCAACAGCGTGCCCGTGCACACCATGGGCCCGATGACCCGCGAGCGCCTGCGCCGCGACCGCTTCGGCTGGATCGACCCGGCCCCGGTGCTCGTCCCCGAGCTCAACGCCTGGGAGAACGCCGCCCTCCCCCTCATGCTGCGCGGCACCGGCCGCCGACGCGCCAGGACGGCCGCCGTGGAGTGGCTGGAGCGCCTCGACATCGGCGACCGGACCCGCTGCCGCCCGCACGAGCTGACCCAGTCCGAACGTCAGCGCGTCTGCGTCGCCCGCGCCCTCGCCCCCGCCCCGTCGGTCCTGTTCGCGGACGAACCGACGGCTCCGCTGCACCGGGCGGAGCGCGCGCACGTCCTGCGCACGCTCACGACGGCCGCACGCTCCCACGGCATCACCGTGGTCCTGGCGACGCACGACACCGACACCGCAGCCCTGGCGGACCGCACGGTCACCCTCCTGGACGGACGCCGGGTGAACACCGTGCACCTGCCCCCGATGGCCGACCCGGAAGGCCGTACCGCGTGCTCGCTCTCCGTCTGACCTGGGGCGCCCGTCCCGCCGTACAGCTGCGTCGCCTCCTGGTGGCGTTCGCCTCGGCCGGCACGGGCTTCCTCCTCCTGTGCACCCTCGGCCACGCGATCAGCCACCCCGAGGACGCCTCCGGGGCCGCCCTGCGCCTGGCGTGGTGCCTGACTCCCGTGGCGGCGACGGTCCACTTCGCGCTGGCGGTCGCCCGCACCGACCCGGGCACCCGCCCCCGCCCCGGTCTCGCCGCGATCGGACTCGGCCCGGCCCGCCTGATGGCCGTCACGGCCACGACGACGGCCCTGTCCTGCACCCTCGGCTCGATGCTGGCGCTGCTGTTCTTCCTGCACCTGCGCGGCGACCTGACGGGCATGCCCTTCGACGGAGCGGCGGCGGACTTCCTGGCGGCGGACGCCCCCCTCCCGTTGCCGGCGGCCCTGACTCTGCTGGGCCTGGTCCCGGCGATCGCGTCGGTGACGGTGGCACTCGTCCTGCGGCCACGGGACGACAGGCCGGCGGCGGCGAGGAGGCAGGCACGGTCGTACGGCCGCTTCGGGGCGTACGGCAGGACGACAGCCAGGGAGCCCTTCGGGGCGTACGGCCGCTTCCGCGCGCGCCGGACCGCGGGCGAGCCCGCCGCGGCGCCCCCCACCGAAGAGAACCCGGCCCCGGCCCCGGACCCCGGCCAGGACGACAGCGCTCTGCCCCCACTCCCCCGGGAAGCCCCCAAAGGCCTCCCCTGGGGCATCACCATCCTCTCCGCGGGCCTGGCCGTGGAGGCCTACGCCAACCGTCAGGGCGCCGCTCCCGCCGCCCCGCTCCCCGGCGGCCTCGCAGGGGCCCCCTCCGTCCTCATCGGCTGGCTCCTGACCGCCGTGGGCCTGGCGGTCGCCGGACCCGGCCTCACGCACCTGTGCGGCCGTCTCCTCCAGTCCACGCAGCCCGGCGCCCTGCGCCTCCTCGCCGGCCGGGTCCTCATGGCGGAGGCCGCCCGCATCGGCCGCCCCCTGGGCATCGTCTGCGCGGTGGCCTCCGGCGCCTACGCCATGGCCAGCCTGTACGACACCGCAGGGCCCGAGGTGGGCCCCCTCACCACCCTCGGTCTGCTCCTCGTGACGAGCTGCACGCTCGCCACGCTTCTGACCGCCGCCGTGGAGGCGAAGCACGCGCGCTCCGACACCACGGCCGCGCTCGTCCGCCTCGGCGCCCCCGCCACGATGCTCCGCAGCGCCGCGGCCCTCCGCGCGGGCGCCCTGCTGGCCCTCTTCGGCCCGCTGACCCTGGTCGTGGCCGAGCTGGCGGCCCTGCCCCTGTCCTCCTGAGCCGGACACGGAAAGTCGTACGAAAAAAATCTCGGGTCGCCGATGACTTTCGCCGGCCCCACCCGTCTAACCCACCGAACAGCACGCACCCGATGGGAGAGACTCAGATGACCTCGCCGACGTACCAGCAGATGATCTTCGTGAACCTGGCCGTGAACGACCTCGACGCCTCGAAGAAGTTCTTCACGGAGCTCGGTTACTCGCTCAACCCGCAGTTCAGCGACGACAACGCCGCGTCCGTCGTGATCAGCGACACCATCGTCGCGATGCTGCTGAAGAAGCCGTTCTACTCGACCTTCACCAAGAAGGAGATCGCGGACGCGACGACGACCAGCGAGGTCCTGATCGCGCTGAGCGCCCAGAGCCGCGCGGAGGTCGACGAGCTGGTCGACAAGGCGCTCGCGGCGGGCGGCACCCCGGCCGGCGAGACCCAGGACCACGGCTTCATGTACGGCCGCTCCTTCGACGACCTCGACGGCCACACCTGGGAGGTCATCTGGATGGACCCGGCCGCGATCCAGAGCTGACCCACGGGCCGCCACTGGGACGTGCGAGCATGGGCGGGTGCAGACGAGCCCCGCCCATGCGGCACACCACGACGACCGTGAGATCGAGACGCTGGAGGAGTTCGACGCGGTCGTGGCGGCCCGCGGCACCCTCACCGGTTTCCGGGTCCAGTCCGTCGATCTGACCGACCGCACAAGGGAGTTGCTGGCCACCGACACCTCGGAGGCCGTCTTCCTGGGCTGCCCGATGCGGGAGAACGCCGCGGCCAAGCTCCGCACGGACGGCGCCCTGGTCTTCCCGCCCGTCCCGCACCTGCCCTTCGACCCGTACCGCGGACTGCTGTACTCCCCCGACGAGTTGTTCGACGGACTGGAGAAGGGGTACGAGCAGACTCCCGACGCCCTCGCCTACGCCTGGTTCCAGCGCACCAGGGCCGACGGCGACATATACGCGTCGATGCTCCGCTCCCTGCACGACGACGCCGTCTCCGACGCCCTCGACGAACTCCTGCGCGGCACACAGGTCGTGGGGGTGATGGGCGGCCACGCGATGGCCCGCGGCACCCGCGAATACGCCGGTGCCGCCCGCCTCGGCCGCGAACTGGCCCGCGCCGGGTTCACCGTGGCCACCGGTGGCGGCCCGGGCGCGATGGAGGCGGCCAACCTCGGCGCCTACGCGGCCCCCTTCGAGGACGCCATGCTCGACGAGGCGTGCGAACTCCTCGCGACGGCGCCCTCCTTCACACCGTCGATCACCGACTGGGCGCGCGCCGCCTTCGAGGTCCGCTCCCGTTGGCCCCGGGGCGGACACTCCGTCGGCATCCCGACCTGGTTCTACGGACACGAGCCGCCGAACGCCTTCGCCTCGCACATCGCCAAGTACTTCGCCAACGCCACCCGCGAGGACGGCCTGCTCGCCCGCTCGAACGCCGGTGTGGTCTTCCTGCCGGGCGCCGCCGGCACCGTGCAGGAGATCTTCGACAACGCGACGCCGAACTACTACGAGTCGCGCGGCGAACCCACACCGATGGTCCTCGTCGACCGCGTCCACTGGACACAGAAGCTGCCCACCTGGCCGCTGCTGCAGGCGCTCGCGCGGGAGCGGTCGATGGAGGCCCGAATCGCCCTGGTTGACCGGATCGAGGAGGCTCCGGCGGCACTGAAACGTCTCACAATGTAATAAGAAGGCAAAGTCAACGGTTGTAAGGCGCCTGCACGTTGACACTTCTTATGCAGCGCTTATAGACCTGTGAGACTCCTGGGGTTGGTGATGCCATATCACCGACTCTTCAACCCCCCGCATTTGCGCACCCCGTGAAGGATGAACGTGGCATTCACGCCCATATCCCGCCGCACCTCCCGCGCCGCGCGCTTCCTCGGCGTCGCCGCCGCCTCGACCGCGATCGTGCTCGGCGCCTCCGGCAACGCCCTTGCCTGCGACATCAAGGAGTTCTCCGCCGAAGCGAAGTGTGACGGCACCCAGGGCGTCATCACCGTCACCGACGTGGACAAGACCGGCGTCGAGGCGACGGTCTCCGTGTTCCTGCAGAGCAACGGCGCCGACGCGAAGAAGGTCGGCGAGCAGACGGTGAAGGGCTCCAAGGGGGGCACCACCATCACCTTCAAGGAGGACTGGGCGCCCAACGCGGAGTACCGCATCCGTGTCGTCGCCAAGCCCTACGTCGACAAGGACATCACGCCGAACCTGACCACCCCGGCGACCGCCTGCAAGACCGAGGACACGCCGACCCCGACGCCCACGCCCAGCCCGTCGGACTCCGCCAGCACCCCGGCCGAGGAGTCCCCGACCCCGACCCTGTCGGCGTCGGAGGGCACCAGCACCGCTCCGGCCAGCGTCGAGAGCAACGCCCCGTCGCCCGCGGCCGGCGACTCCAACCTCGCCGAGACCGGTGCGAACTCCAACACCGGCCTGATCGCGGGGATCGCGGTCGCCCTGGTCGCCCTCGGCGGCGGCGCCGTGTTCTTCGGCCTGCGCCGCCGTGGCGCCGGCAGCCGCTGACACCCACAGCAGTCCGGTGGCCCGTCCCCTCAACGGGGGCGGGCCACCGCCCTGTTCACCCGAAGGTCGTCCGCTCCAGCCACAACTCCAACAGCTCCCGCTCCCCGAGGACTTCCAACTCCGGCTGGTCCAGCGGCAGTCGACGGTAGAAGGCGAGCATGACGGCGGTCAGCGGACCCCGCAGCGCGACGGTTGCCTTCTCATGCCCCCGCCGCCAGACGACGACGTCCTCGGTGAGCTCGACCAGCCACTCGGCGTCGAGCTCGGGAGTCGCGTCGGTGGCATGCAGATGGATGCTGCGTCCGGGGCCGCGCAGGTCCCTCGCCCCGTCGTGCGGCATGGCCCGCTGCACGAACTCCACGATCTGAAGCCATTCGTCGATCGCGTCGGCGGCGATGTCCGGGGCGACCTCGTACGGCAGCCCGGCGGCGAGAGCGGCGTCGGCACGGTGGACGGTGAGTTCGTGGGCCATCCGCCGGGCCCAGAAGCCCGAGGTGGGGATCCCGGCCCAGGACCACACCTCGGCGTCCGGCCCGGCCTCCCGGAGCGTGGCGACGAGCAGGTCGCCGGTCTCGGCGAGCCACGCGTCGAGATCACCGGCGGTCTCGGGCCCCTCCCCCAACGGCACCTTCTCGTCGGGCACTTCCTCCCGCGCCCGGGTCCGCACCAACAACTCCGCCCAGCGCAGGGCGCCCCCGGTGTGCCGCACCAGCCGCCGCAGTGACCAGTCCGGGCAGGTCGGCACGGTCACGGACAGATCGGCCCCGGAGGTCACCACGGCCCTCAGCAGGCCGACCTGGTGGGCGATCTCGTCGCAGTAGCGGTCGTGGGAGAGCGTGGAGGCGGTGTTCGCCGTCCTGGCGTCCGATCGCGGCGCGTTCATGCCCGCACTGTAGGTCCGCCCCCCTCAGCCCAGCACCACAATTTCGGCGGCCTCGAACTCCACCCCGACCACGTCCCCGACCTCCGGCGCCTCGCGCAGCGCACACGCGGCCTCGAGCCGCGGCCCGCCGCCTTCTGAGGGATGCAGGTGTACGGCGACGTGCGTGCCCTTGAAGGTGCGCGCGCCGACCGTGCAGCGCAGGCCCTCGTCCGCCGCCACGAGCCGCACCCCCGCGGGCCGCACCAGCACGCTCCGAGCCCCCTGGGCGGCTCCCGACGGCACCGGCACCTTGCCCCACGCCGTGTCCGCGGCCTCGCCTGTCACCGTGCCCTCGACCACGTTCTCGAAGCCGAGGAAGCGCGCCACGAACTCGTCCGCCGGCCGCTGCCACACCTCGAGCGGCGTACCGGACTGGGCGATCCGCCCGTCCCGCATCACCACGACCCGGTCGGCGAGCGCGAAGGCCTCCCCCTGGTCGTGGGTGACCGCGAGCACCGTGGTGCCCAACCGCCCGAACAACTCCCGCAGTTCGACGACCAGCCGCTCCCGCAGGGAACGGTCCAGCTGCCCGAGCGGTTCGTCGAGCATCAGCAACCGGGGCCGGGGAGCCAGCGCCCGGGCCAGCGCGACCCGCTGCTGCTCACCACCCGAGAGCGCGGCGACGGCACGGCGGCCCGCGCCCGGAAGCCCGACGAGGTCGAGCAACTCCCGCACCCGCTCCTCCTGTTGGGCCCTGGAAGCCCGCTGCATCCGCAGTCCGAAGGCCACGTTGGCGCCCACGTCCCGCTGCGGGAACAGCTGATGGTCCTGGAACATCAGCCCGACCCCGCGCTTGTGCGCGGGCACCCCGCCCTGGTCGCGTCCGTCGAGCAGGACCCGTCCTCCGTCGAGCGGTTGAAGCCCGGCCACCGCCCGCAGCAGCGTCGACTTCCCGCTCCCGCTGGGCCCGAGCACGCACACGAGCTCGTGCTCGGCGACATCGAGACCGACCCCGTCGAGCACGGCCCGCCCGCCGAACCGCACCGTCGCGTCCTCAAGGCTCAGCAGCATCAGAACTCCCCGGTCCGGTCGGTCCGCAGCCGTTCGAGCACCAGCAGCGCCACCGCGCACACCACCATCAGGATCGTCGAAAGAGCCATCGCCTGGCCGTAGTTGAGATCACCGGCCCGCCCGAGCAGCCGGGCCACGGCGACCGGCAGGGTCGGGTTGTCGGGCCGTGCGATGAACACGGTCGCCCCGAACTCGCCCAGCGACACGGCGAAGGCGAAGCCCGCCGCGATCAGCAACGCCCGCCGCACCATGGGCAGGTCCACCTCCCGCCACACCCGCCACGGCGAGGCCCCGAGCACGGCCGCGGCCTCCCGCAGCCGGTGGTCCACGGCCCGCAGCACGGGCAGCATGGTCCGCACCACGAAGGGCACCCCGACCAGCGCCTGGGCGAGCGGCACCAGGATCCAGGACTGCCTCAGGTCCAGCGGCGGCTCGTCGAGGGAGATCAGGAACCCGAAGCCCACGGTCACCGCGGACACCCCGAGCGGCAGCATCAGCAGCGCGTCGAAGCCCCGTACGAACCGGCCCGCGTCCCGCCGCGTCAACGCGGCCGCCGCGAGACCCCCGACCGCCACCGCGATGGCGGTCGCGACGAGGGCGTACTCCAGCGAGTTCCCGACCGCCTCGATCGGCGCGACGAGGAAGATCCCGCCGTCGCTGTCGGTCAGCGCCCGGTAGTAGCCGAAGCCGGGGGCATCCAGCGACCGCTGGACGAGCACGGCGAGCGGCAGCACGAGGAGTACGGCGACACAGCCCACGACCCCGGCCAGCAGGCCCCACTGCCCCGCCCCGCGCGGCCGCCGGGCGGTCACGGACGCGTCCACGAGCCGCAGCGCGGTCTCCCGGCGCCGCACGGTCCACGCGTGCAGGGCGAGGACCGCGCCCACCGCGACGAACTGGATCAGCGTCAGCACGGCGGCCGTGGACAGGTCGAAGATCTCGGAGGTCTGCCGGTAGATCTCCACTTCGAGGGTCGAGAACGTCGGCCCGCCGAGGATCTGCACGACCCCGAAGGAGGTGAACGTGAACAGGAAGACCATCAGCGCGGCGGCGGCCACCGCGGGCGCGAGCGCGGGCAGGGTGACGGTCCGCCAGGCCCTGAGCCGGGACGCGCCCAGCATCCGCGCGGCCTCCTCCTGACGCGGGTCCAGCTGGGCCCACAGTCCGCCGACGGTCCGTACGACGACCGCGTAGTTGAAGAAGACGTGCGCGAGCAGGATCGCCCACACGGTGGTGTCCAGCCGTACGCCCCACAGGTCGTCCAGCAGCCCGCCGCGCCCCACCAGCGCCAGGAAGGCCGTACCGACGACGACCGTCGGCAGCACGAAGGGGACGGTGACCACGGCCCGCAGGATCTGCTTGCCGGGGAAGTCGAAGCGCGCGAAGACGTACGCGCCGGGGAGTGCGACCAGGAGCGTGAGCGCGGTCGAGGCGAGCGCCTGCCAGGTGGTGAACCACAGGACGTGCCGGATGTCCGGCTGAGTGAGGACGTCGGTGATCCGGCCGAACTGCCAGGCCCCGCCCGCCTTGAGTCCGCGCGTGACGATCGCGGCGACGGGATAGGCGAAGAAGACGGCGAAGAACGCGACGGGCACGGCCACGAGCCCGAGCCGGGCCGCCGCGTTCGTGACGCCCTTGCGGGGCCTTACTTCAGTACGAGCGAGGTCCATGACTTGACCCAGTCGTCACGGTTGTCGGCGATCTTCGCCGGGTCCATGGTCTCGGGATCCTTGGCCTGCGGACCGTACGCGGTGAACTCGGCCGGCACCTTGGCGCCCTCCACCACCGGATACACGAACATGTTGAGCGGCATGTCCTGCTGGAACTCCTTGGTGAGCAGGAAGTCCAGGAACGCCTTGCCGCCCTTGGTGTTCTTCGCGTTGCTCAGCAGCCCCGCGTACTCGATCTGCCGGAAGCAGGTGCCCTGCGCCACCCCGGTGGGGGCGGTCTTCGGCTTCGGGTCGGCGTAGATCACCTCGGCGGGCGGCGAGGAGGCGTACGACACGACGAGCGGCCGGTCGGCCTTCGCCTTCCTGCCCCCGGCGGAACCGGAGAACTCCTCGTTGTAGGCCTGCTCCCAGCCGTCGACGACCTTGACGCCGTTGGCCTTGAGCTTCTTCCAGTAACCCTTCCAGCCGTCGTCGCCGTACTTCGCGGCGCTCCCGAGCAGGAACCCGAGACCCGGCGAGGAGGTGGAGGCGTTCTCGGTGACGAGGAGGTTCTTGTAGGCGGGCTTGACCAGATCGTCGTACGACGTCGGCGGGGCCAGCTTGTGCTCGCTGAAGTAGGCCTTGTCGTAGTTGACGCAGATGTCGCCGGTGTCGATGGGCGTGACCTTGTCGCCGTCGACCCGGTACCCGGCCTCGATCCCGTCCGCGCCCTTGGCCTCGTAGGACTGGAAGAGGCCGTTGTCGAGCGCGCGGGAGAGCAGGGTGTTGTCGACGCCGAAGAAGACATCACCCTGCGGGTTGTCCTTGGTGAGGATGGCCTTGTTGACGGCCTGCCCGGCGTCGCCGTCCTCCAGGACCCTGACCTTGTACCCGGACTTCTTCTCGAAGTCGGCGAGGACGCTCTTGGAGACGGCCCACGAGTCGTGGCTGACCAAAGTGACGGTCTTGGAGCCGGACCCGCCGGATCCGGAGGACGACGACCCGCACGCGGACAGCGTGACCAGGCCGAGGCCCACGACGACAGCACAGAACTTCTTGTTGTTCACGGTGATGACCGAACTTCCTACCCAGAATGACCTGGGCGAGGTTCAGAGGGTCTGCGGCCCGATTGCCGCACTCTCAGCGCTGTGGCGCTCCCCTGTCGGATATGAAGATGTACGTACGTACGGTCGTCAGACTACCGCTCGGTGGCCGCGAGCTGGCCACAGGCCCCGTCGATCTCCTGCCCACGGGTGTCCCGGACCGTCACCGGCACACCATGGGCGGCGATGGCCTCCACGAACGCCTTCTCGTCCTCGGGCCGGGAGGCGGTCCACTTGGACCCGGGGGTCGGGTTCAGCGGGATGAGGTTGACGTGCACGGGCTTGCCCTTGAGCAGCCGTCCCAGCCGGTCGCCGCGCCAGGCCTGGTCGTTGATGTCCCGGATCAGCGCGTACTCGATGGACAGCCGACGCCCGGACTTCGCCGCGTACTCCCAGCCGGCGTCGAGGACCTCGCGCACCTTCCACCGCGTGTTCACGGGGACGAGGGTGTCGCGCAGCTCGTCGTCGGGGGCGTGCAGGGAGATCGCGAGCCGGCACTTGAAGCCTTCGTCGGAGAACCGGTGAATGGCGGGCACGAGCCCCACGGTCGACACGGTGATGCCACGCTGCGAGAGCCCGAGCCCGTCGGGGGCGGGATCGGTGAGCGCGCGAATGGAGCCGACGACCCGCTTGTAGTTGGCGAGCGGCTCGCCCATCCCCATGAAGACGATGTTGGACAGCCGGGCGGGGCCGCCCGGAACCTCCCCGTCCCGCAGCGCCCGCATCCCGTCCACGATCTGGTGGACGATCTCGGCGGTGGACAGATTGCGGTCGAGCCCGGCCTGTCCGGTGGCACAGAAGGGGCAGTTCATGCCACAGCCCGCCTGCGAGCTGATGCACATGGTCACCCGGTCCGGGTACCGCATCAGCACCGACTCCACGAGCGTCCCGTCGAACAGCCGCCACAGCGTCTTGCGCGTGGTCCCCTGGTCGGTCGACAGATGCCGTACGACGGTCATCAGCTCCGGAAGCAACGCCTCCTGGAGCTTGCCGCGCGCGCCGGCGGGGATGTCCGTCCACTCCGCCGGGTCGTGCGCGAACCGCGCGAAGTAGTGCTGCGAGAGCTGCTTCGCACGAAACGGCTTCTCCCCGATCCCGGCCACGACCTCCTTGCGCTCGGCGGGCGTGAGGTCGGCGAGATGCCGCGGCGGCTTCTTGGCTCCGCGGGGGGCGACGAAAGTGAGTTCTCCGGGCTTAGGCATGGCTGTACCAGTGTCGCAGATCATCCGGGCCCCCCGATCAGAGGAGCTGGGCACCGCCGTACGAGACAGTCAGGCCGAAGAGGATGATGACCGGCCCGATCACGTAGCCGCCCCACTTTCTGTCCGCGATGCCCCGCACCAGCACGACGCTCAGGACGACGCCGAGTATCACGATGCAGACGCCGAAGATCAGGATCAGAAATCCGATCAGGCCGGTCCAGGTGAGGGGGTGGTCCGGGTTGGGGGTGAACACGGCCGCGAGGGGCAGCCCGCCGAAGTCGCTCACTTCTCGTCCTTGGTCAGGTCCTGGATGTCGGCCTCGATGCCGGACCCGGCCGCGTAGACGCCGGTGTTGAGCGTGGTGCCGACCGTGTTCCGGAAGGAGCCGTCCGCGAGCTTCCCGCGGTCGCTGAGGTGCTCCCCGCCGAGGCTGCCGTGCTGCTCCAGGGCGTGGTTGACGCCATGGTTCTGGGCGTTTCCGAAGGCGCCCGTCGCGGCGTTCGTCAGGGCGTCCTGGCCCATGGTCGAGACGTCCTGGCCACTCATGGCGTCGGCGGTGAGACCGCCCGCCACATTGCCGGCCGCGCCGTTGACCGTGGTGCCGACCAGGCCCTCCCCCTTCAGGAGGTCGCCGGTGACTCCCGCGAACCGGGCGCCCAGCGCTCCGGCGCCCGCGACGAACCCTGAAGTGCCCGCCGCGGCCCACCCGCCGTTCCTGAAGTCGTCCCCGACGGTCACCGGCTGCCCGTGGGCGGCCTGGTTCAGCATCAGGCTTCCCGAGTCGGCGACGAAGTTGGTGACGAAGGTCTCGGTGGCCTTCGCGCTGAACCGCCCGAACCCGGCGAGCCACTCCACCAGTTTCGCCGTCTGTTCGGCGCCGCTCGCGCCGAGGCGTTCCAGCAGGCCACCCACCTTCTCCGCCGCCGCCGTGAAGAGCCGGACCAGGTCCACGATCCTGGCCACCCGCGTCGCCACCGCCGTGTTCGCGACGAGGTCGGAGATGAAACCGGTGAAGAACGACAGCGCGACCCCGGCGATCTCCATCTCGGCGATCTCGACGCAGATGTCGATGATCTCCTTGTTGATCCCGTCGATCTCGTCGGCGTAGGACCGCAGGCCGTCGGCGACGTGGTGGAAGTTGGCGGCGACGTCCTGGACGACTTTCTTCTGCTCGCCCCAGTGCTTCTCGAAGGCGTCCCGCGCGGCCCCGTGCCAGCCCTGCTTGTCGACCCCGGCGATCGCGGAGTCCACAGCCCGTACGACATCCGTCAGCTCGGTGCCCATGGCGTCCCAGGCACGGGCGATGGCCCGGAGCGTGTCGCCGTCGCCGCCCGGGAGTTCCACACCGGCGGCCTGCAGGATCTCCAGGACCTTGCCGTCGATCCAGCTGTTGATGCTCACGGACGCCCACCCGAGGCCGCGGAGTGCAGGTAGCCGAGGGCAGTGCGGTCCGAGTCCGTGTAGTGAGTCGCGTTCAACCGCAGGCGGTCGCTGTCGCTCCTGAGCACGTCCGGAAGCTGTCCGAGTGCCCTGACAGTGCTCTCCAGCAGCTGCCGGTACTTCTCCGTCGCCCCGTCACAGATCCCCAGCAGCCCGAATGCCTGCCCGATCTCCGCCGCGCTCCCCGAGAACGCCCCGATCGGCCCGGCAAGCCCCGTCGCCTCCCGGTCGAACCTGGCCGCCAGATCCGTCAACGTCTCGGGGTCCACCCCGAACTGCCCGCTCATCCTGTTCCCCCGTTCGAAAACCGACGCGGCGGTCAGCATCCCGGACGAACTCCCGCGGAAACGGCCCCTTTTACGTATGCCAAGCAAGGCCTGACACACAATTTGCGCCGCCCTGGCCTCCACCATGCCTACAGTGACGGGCCCACCACGCCTGCGGTGACGCAACGCAAAGGGGCGGCAGCCGTCGCTGCCGCCCCTCGCACGTCCTCGTGCGTCAGCCGCTGCCCACGAACAGCACCAGCAACAGCCACACCACCGGCGCCGTCGGCAGCAGTGAGTCCAGGCGGTCCATGATGCCGCCGTGGCCCGGCAGGAGTGTGCCCATGTCCTTGATGCCGAGGTCCCGCTTGATCATCGACTCGCCGAGGTCACCCAGCGTCGCGCTGGCCGCGACCGCGAGCCCGAGCAGCAGACCCTGCCACCACGCACCGTCGTCGATCAGGAACTCCATGCACAGCGCGCCCGCCGCCATCGCGAACGTCACCGCTCCGACCAGGCCCTCCCGGGTCTTGCCGGGGCTGATGCGCGGCGCGAGCTTGTGGGTGCCGAAGCGCCAGCCGACCGCGTAGGCGCCGGTGTCGCTGACGACGGTCAGGAGGAGGAAGGTCAGCACGCGTGCCGCCCCGTCCTCGGCCGCCAGCATCATGGCGACGAACGTGGCCAGGAACGGGACGTAGAACGCCGCGAAGACACCCGCCGTGACGTCCCTGAGGTATCCCTCCGGCGGTTCCGTCATCCGCCAGACGAGGACCGCGAGTGCCGTGAGCGCCATGGCGACCCAGGCACCCTCCGCGCCCCGGACGTACCCGGAGACGACCATCGCGGCCCCACCGAGCGCCAAGGGCACGAGCGGAGCCTTGATGCCCTTGCGCTCCTCCAGCCGCTTCGTCAGCTCCCACAGTCCGACCACGACGGCGACCGCTATCACGCCGACGAACGCGGCCTTGACGAAGAACAGCGAGGCGATGATCACCACGCCGAGCCCGACCCCGACTCCTATGGCCGCACCCAGGTCCCGCCCCGCGCTCTTCTTCTGCGGCGCGGGCGCCGGCTGCGAGGCGTCGGGCATGGGCTCCGGATTCTGCTTCTGCGGTGCCGCCGCGTAGGGCTGCGCCGATGCGGTCTCTGCACGGAACGTGTCGTCGCGGTACGTCCCGTCCCGGGACGTGTCGTCCCGGAACAAGGGACCGCTCAGCCGAGCGGTCCCCCGGTCGTCGTCCTGGTCGTCGCCATACCGGGGTACGGCGGGTCCGTCGGGCACGATGGGCATGGGGCGAGTGTGCTGCGCGTCATGCGCATCGTACGCGGGACCCGCCGGGGCGGCCCCCTGGACAGGCCCCCGGTCGGACGGCCCCCAGTACCCGGCGTGTGGCGGAGTCGCCCAGGAAGAGTCGTTCATCAGACCTCGAGAAGCTCCGCTTCCTTGTGCTTGAGGAGCTCGTCCACCTGGGCGACGTACTTGTGCGTCGCGTCGTCGAGCTCCTTCTCCGCACGGCGGCCCTCGTCCTCGCCGACCTCGCCGTCCTTGACGAGCTTGTCGATCGCGTCCTTGGCCTTGCGGCGGACGGAGCGGATGGACACGCGCGAGTCCTCGGCCTTGGCCTTGGCGACCTTGATGTAGTCGCGGCGGCGCTCCTCGGTGAGCTCGGGGAACACCACCCGGATGATGTTGCCGTCGTTGCTCGGGTTGACGCCCAGGTCGGAGTCGCGGATCGCCTGCTCGATGTTGCGCAGGGCGGTCTTGTCAAACGGGGTCACCACGGCCATGCGCGGCTCCGGCACGGAGAACGAAGCCAGCTGGTTGATCGGCGTCGGCGCGCCGTAGTAGTCGGCCACGATCTTGTTGAACATCGCCGGGTGCGCACGCCCGGTGCGGATCGCGGCGAAGTCCTCCTTGGCGACCACGACGGCCTTCTCCATCTTCTCCTCGGCCTCGAGGAGGGTCTCTTCGATCACCACTTGCTCCTGCGTGTCTTGAAGTAGGCCCGGCTGCTGTTCCGTGTGCGTGGGGCGGCGGCCGGCTGCGTCGCGCTTCTTCCTGCACGGTTCCCGACCGGCAGGACATTGTCCATCCCCGGTCAGGGACCGGGTGTGTTCCGGGTCAGTGCCCGCTGCCCTGCTCACCCACCAGCGTGCCGATCTTCTCACCCTTGACGGCACGGGCGATATTGCCCTCGGCCAGGAGCTCGAAGACCAGGATCGGGAGCTTGTTGTCGCGGCACAGTGTGACGGCCGTGGCGTCGGCGACCTTCAGGTCACGGGTGATGACCTCGCCGTATCCGAGGGAGTCGAACTTGACCGCGTCGGGGTTGGTCTTCGGGTCGGAGTCGTAGACCCCGTCCACGCCGTTCTTGCCCATGAGCAGCGCCTCGGCGTCGATCTCCAGGGCGCGCTGGGCGGCGGTGGTGTCGGTGGAGAAGTACGGCATGCCCATACCGGCGCCGAAGATGACCACGCGGCCCTTCTCCAGGTGGCGCACGGCACGCAGCGGGATGTACGGCTCGGCCACCTGGCCCATGGTGATGGCGGTCTGCACCCGGCTGTCGATGCCCTCCTTCTCCAGGAAGTCCTGGAGGGCGAGGCAGTTCATCACGGTGCCGAGCATGCCCATGTAGTCCGAGCGGGCCCGGTCCATGCCGCGCTGCTGGAGTTCGGCACCGCGGAAGAAGTTGCCGCCGCCGATGACGACGGCGATCTCGGCACCGTCCCGGACGACGGCGGCGATCTCACGGGCGATCTTGTGCACCACGTCGGGGTCCACACCAAGGCCGCCGCCACCGGCGAACGCCTCTCCGGACAGCTTCAGCAGAAACCGGCCGCGCACTTTGCCGTCGTCGCTCTTCTGGGCCTTGGTGGTCATGGGGATCCCGCCTCTTTCACCTGTTGCACATACGAAGAAGGCCACTGCCGGTGGGAACTGGTTCGCATCCCATGCGCGGCAATGGCCTCCTCGTCAGATCTGCTGTCGTCCGCCACGCGCGTGCGTGGCGGCGTACCGGACGACTGCTGACGACCCTATAGGGCCCGCGCGTCGCTCGCGGTACGGACTCAGATGCCGACCTTGATGCGCGTGAAGCGCTTCAGGGTGACACCGGCCTCGTCCAGAACCTTCTGGACCGACTTCTTGTTGTCGAGCGCGTACGGCTGACCGAGCAGCGTGGCGTCCTTGAAGAAGCCGTTCAGGCGACCCTCGACGATCTTGGCGATCGCGGCCTCGGGCTTGCCCTCGGCGCGGGTGGTCTCCTCGGCGATACGACGCTCGGACTCGACGACCTCGGCCGGCACGTCCTCCTTGGAGAGGTACTTCGGCGCGAAGGCGGCGATGTGCTGGGCGACGCCCTTGGCGATCTCGGCGTTCGGCTTGTCCAGCTCGATGAGGACACCGATCTGCGGGGGCAGGTCGGGCATCGTGCGGTGCATGTACGCGGTCACGAAGCCGTCGGTGAACTGCGCGAAGCGGTCCAGGACGATCTTCTCGCCGAGGTTGGCGTTGGCCTCGTCCACGTACGCCTGGACGGTCTTGCCGGCCTCGATCTCGGAGGCGAGCAGGGCCTCCAGGTCGGCCGGGGAGGTCTTGGCGACGTGCTCGGCGATCGCGTTGGCGACGGCCTGGAACTTCTCGCCCTTGGCGACGAAGTCCGTCTCGCACTTCAGCTCGACGAGGACGCCGGAGGAGTTGTCGTCGGCGATGATGGAGACCACTGCGCCGTTCTCGGCGGAGCGGCCCTCGCGCTTGGCGACGCCCTTCTGGCCCTTGATCCGGAGCGCCTCGACGGCCTTCTCGACGTCGCCCTCGGCCTCGTCCAGCGCCTTCTTGCAGTCCATCATGCCGGCGCCCGTGAGCTCACGGAGCTTCTTGACGTCGGCGGCGGTGTAGTTCGCCATGAGTCTGTGAATCTTTCTCGAAGTCTGGAAGATCGAAGATCTACGGGGTCTGCGGCCCCCATGTGGCCGGGGGCCGCCGACTCTCCGATGACCTACGGGTGAACGGCGGGAGCGGAGTTCACCGCGCCGGAGGCGCTGATGAATGCAGTACCGC
The DNA here is from genome assembly GCF_042880295.1 of Streptomyces sp. NPDC058307. Classification (NCBI taxonomy): domain Bacteria; kingdom Bacillati; phylum Actinomycetota; class Actinomycetes; order Kitasatosporales; family Streptomycetaceae; genus Streptomyces; species Streptomyces sp. NPDC058307. The sequence goes on along the minus strand of NZ_JBHVYZ010000035.1, from coordinate 64,718 downwards.
TCCCGCCGTCACCCCTGACGCTGACGGATCAGGCCTGCTCGGCGTCCGCGGCCGGAGCGGCCTCGGCGGCGGGGGCCTCGGCCTCAGCCGCGGGAGCCTCCTCGGCGGCCGGAGCCTCGGCCGCGGGGGCCTCCTCGGCGGCCGGAGCCTCAGTGGCCGCAGCCTCGTCGGCCGGAGCTGCCTCGGCGGGAGCCTCCTCGGCCTTCTTCTCCCCACCCTCGAGCAGGTCGCGCTCCCACTCGGCGAGCGGCTCGCCCGCGGCCTTCTCGCCCTTGTCACCGGTGGCGACGCGCGAGCGGGAGATGAGCCCCTCGGCGACGGCGTCGGCGATCACGCGGGTGAGCAGGGTGACGGAGCGGATCGCGTCGTCGTTGCCCGGGATCTTGTAGTCGACCTCGTCGGGGTCGCAGTTGGTGTCGAGGATCGCGACGACCGGGATGTTGAGCTTCCGGGCCTCACCGACCGCGATGTGCTCCTTCTTGGTGTCCACGATCCAGACGGCGCTGGGCACCTTGGACATCTCGCGGATACCACCGAGGGTCTTCTCCAGCTTGGCCTTCTCGCGCGAGAGCACGAGAAGCTCCTTCTTGGTCAGACCGGAAGCGGCGACGTCCTCGAAGTCGATCTGCTCAAGCTCCTTGAGGCGCTGCAGACGCTTGTAGACGGTGGAGAAGTTGGTGAGCATGCCGCCCAGCCAGCGCTGGTTGACGTAGGGCATGCCGACACGGGTGGCCTGCTCGGCGATGGCCTCCTGCGCCTGCTTCTTCGTGCCGACGAACATGACCGTGCCGCCGTGGGCGACGGTCTCCTTGACGAACTCGTAGGCGCGGTCGATGTACGACAGCGACTGGAGCAGGTCGATGATGTAGATGCCGTTGCGCTCCGTGAAGATGAAGCGCTTCATCTTCGGGTTCCAACGACGGGTCTGGTGACCGAAGTGGACGCCGCTTTCCAGCAGCTCCCGCATCGTGACGACGGCCATGGCCGTTCTCCTTGGTGTTCTCGGTTGTACCGCGGGTACCGGAGGGCACCCGCGCCTGACGCCCGCGACGCGCCTTGCCGCTAAGGACCGAGAGGCGCTGACACCGACCGCGTGACGGCTGGATGTCGGGGCGTGCGAAGTCGACCCGGTGACCCGGATCGCCAGAAGAAGTGTACGGGACCGGCGGGGTACCGGGTGACGCCGATGTCCACAACCCGGGAGTAGTCCACAGGCCCCGGCCGCGACCGGGGCGGACGCGGGACGGTTTCCGCATGCGAGCGAAGCGATGCGGTCGAGTCGGGCGGTGCGGTACGTGGCTGGTGCTGGGCCTTCTGCTGTTCCTGACGGCGCCCGGCCCGGCCCCGGCGCCCACGCCGGAGCAGGCCCCCCTCACGCCGACGGCCACGGCCACGGACGTCTCCGTACCGGTGATCGGCCGCACCTGGCCCGTGGGCACCCGCCCGACGGTCCTGCGCGGCTGGGAACCACCGGCGACGGTGTACGGCCGCGGCCACCGGGGCGTGGATCTCGCAGCACCCGCCGACACCCCGGTACGGGCGGTGGCGCCGGGCCGGGTGTCCTTCGCGGGCCGGGTGGCGGGCAGGGGCGTCGTCTCGGTGGAGCTGACAGGCACGGATCTTCGAACGACCTACGAGCCGGTGACGGCGTCGGTGGACAAGGGCGACGAGGTGGAGGCGGGTGAGGTGGTGGGCACGGTGGAACCGACGGGCTCCCACTGCACAACGACCTGCGTGCACTGGGGCTTGCGCAGAGGCGAGAGCTACCTGGACCCCCTGTCCCTGCTCCCACCGTGGCTCCTGCGCAGAGGTCCGTCGAGACTGCTCCCCGTACTCGACGTCCCCTTGCCCTGACAGCCAAGCTCTCCCAGCCCAGCCCAGCCCAGCCGAGCCGCGACGAGCCTTAACCCCGCACACCCCGCAACGCCATGGAAACCGCGGCTTCGGTAATCACCGAAGGCTCCTCCGCGGCCCCCAGCTCGATCCGCCGTGCCGCCGAGTCCACCACGCCCTGCACCAGCATCGCCGCCAGCCGAGGCTGCTCATGCCCCAGCTCGCCGAGCACCTCGACGATCATCGCGACCAGTCCGCCGTGCGCCGCCCGGATCTTCTCCCGAGCCCCCACGTCCAGCTCGCTCGCCGAGATGGCGACGATGGCCCGATGCCGCCGGTCACCCACCAGCGTCAGCTGCCGCCGGACATACGCCTCGACCTTGGCCTCCGCCCCCTCCACCGCGGCCATCGCCGCCGAGACCTCCGCGGCCCACACGGGGAAGTCGACCGCGCACAGCTCCTCGACCACGGCGGCCCTCGACCGGAAATACTCGTACACGGACGAGCGCGCGAGCCCCGTCCGCTCGGCGAGGGCCGGGAAGGTCAGCGCCTCCGTCCCGCCCTCGGACAGCAAAGAGCGAGCCGCGTCCAGCAGGGCGGCTCGCTGCATCGACCGGTGCTCGGCCACGGAGGCCGCTCGAATCCTTGGCACATCAACCACTGTACGGACGCACCACTCCGGGCGGGAGCCACTCCACCCGACGAGCCGTCACCGGAAGGCCGTCCGGCCAGGTCAGCGGCCGAAACTGGCCAGCTTTGCCCGCAGTTGCAGCACGGATTTGGTGTGGATCTGACTGACCCGGCTCTCGGTGACCCCCAGCACGTTCCCGATCTCGGCGAGCGTGAGCCCTTCGTAGTAGTAGAGGGTCACGACGGTCTTCTCCCGCTCGGGCAGGGTGTTGATGGCCCGCGCGAGGAACCGCCGCAGCTCCCGGTCCTCGGCGACCTCCACCGGGTTGTCCGCGGCGGGGTCCTCCAGCGTGTCCATGAAGCTCAACCCGTCGCCGCCCTCGCCCCCGACGTGCAGCAACTCCTCCAGCGCCACCACGTTGGCCAGCGACAACTGGCTGAAGACCGCGTGCAGATCGTCCACGGCGATCCCCAGCTCGCCGGCGACCTCGCCCTCCGTGGGCGTCCGTCTGAGCCGCGCCTCCAGCGTCGCGTACGCCCGCTCGACGTTGCGCGCCTTCTGCCGCACGGAGCGCGGGATCCAGTCCAGCGCCCGCAGTTCGTCGATCATCGCGCCCCGGATCCGGGTGATCGCGTACGTCTCGAACTTGATCTCCCGGTCGATGTCGAACTTCTCGATCGCGTCGATGAGCCCGAAGACCCCCGAGGAGACGAAGTCCGCCTGCTCGACGTTGGGCGGCAGACCGACGCTCACCCGCCCGGCGACGTACTTCACGAGCGGTGAGTAGTGCAGGATCAGCTGCTCTCTCAGGTGCTCGTCTCCCGTCGCCTTGTACGACCGCCACAGTTCGTCGAGGGTCGAGGGAGCGGGCGGCCGCACGCTGCCACCGTCACGGGCGGCTGGGGGGATCGCCGCCCGGTCGGACCCGGAAGTGTGCTGGGGCATTCGTCGCCTTGTGCCGTTCTGCCGTGAAGTACGCGATGTACGCGATGTACGCGGAAGTGCGTCGGAATCCCCGTGAGCGTAGCGTGACTGAGGAGTCGCAGTGCGCAAACAGTGCGCCCGGGATCGTGCGCAGACGCGTTCCGCGGTCCACTCCCACGAGGCGCGGCCATCGCGCTGTGTGATCAACGGAACACCTCAACTGCCGGAATTCCCAAGGGCTTCGGGGTTCCCCCGGACGGCCGAACACGCTCCGTCAACACGGGCCGCGGCCACCCCTCACGGAGATCATCGCCTGGCGTGTCAACTTCCAGCCGTCGCCGTGTCGTTCGACGTAACCAAGTGAACGGAGCTCGTACAGTCTCGCGACGGCGTCGTCCCGGGTCGTCTGCGCCCCGCGCGCGATCTCCTCCACGCCGGCCTCCCGGCGCCCGGGCAGCGCGGACAGGACCCTCCGTGCCTCCGGGTCCAGCAGATCGCGCGGCAGCACGGGGCCGCGCCGGTCGGGGGCCAGCTCCCCCATGTCGCCGACCAGTTCCACCACTTCCGCGGCGTCCGTGACCAGCGTGGCGCCCCCGCGCAGCAGCTCGTGCACCCCGGCGGACAGGCTGCTGGTGGCCGGCCCGGGCACCCCCATCGTGTGACGGCCCAGCCGCTGTGCCGCGCGGGCGGTGACCAGTGAGCCGCTGCGGTGGGCGGCCTCGACGACCACGGTGCCCCGGGTGAGGGCGGCGATCACCCTGTTGCGCAGCACGAATCTGCTGGGCGTCGGATGATCGCCGGGCGGCAACTCCCCGATCACCAGGCCCTGTTCCGCGATCCGGGTGATCAGCTGCGTGTGTCCGCGCGGGTAGGGCCGGTCGACCCCGCAGGCCAGGACGGCGACGGTGGCACCGCCCGCGCCGAGGGCACCGCGGTGGGCGGCGCCGTCGACCCCGTAGGCCCCGCCGGACACGATGACCCACCCGAGCTCGGCGAGCCCGGTGGCGAGGGTGGCCGCCATGTGGGCCCCGTACTCGGTACAGGCACGGGCCCCGACGAGGGCGACGGATCTCAACGCCCACATCCGCAGGCTGGGCCGCCCCCGCACCCACAGTCCGAGCGGCCGCGCGTCTCCGAGGTCGTCGAGCTGTCCCGGCCACTCGGCGCCGCCGGGAACGACGAACCGCGCACCGGCCTCGAACGCGACGGCGAGATCCCGGCGCGGTTCGGCCACCCGGGCCCTGGCCCGCATGCCGCTCCACCGCTTCTCGCTCACCCCGGGCAGCGGCTCCCCGCATCCGCGCAACCGCGAGGCCACCTCCTCCACGCCCCGTTCCCGGACCCACCGCCCCGCGACCTCGTCACCCGGTTCGACGACCCGAGCGAGGAAGACGCGGTCGAGCAGGTCGTCGTCGGGTTGGTCGCGGGTCATGTCAGCGCCCCGATGGCCATGGGCACGCCCCGGGGTACTCCGGTGCGCAGTTGCAGCGCCAGGGCGACGTCCGTCGCGTCCGGACGGTCGTGTCCGACGAGGTCCGCGACGGTCCAGGCGACGCGCAGGACGCGGTCGAGTCCCCGGGCGGTCAGGACGCCCCGCTCCAGATTGCGCTCGGCCTCGTCCATCGACCCGGACACGGCGTGCCAGCGGTTGCGCAGCTCGCGTCCGGGCACCTCGCTGTTGGTCCGCCACGGGGTGCCGGCGAACCGCGTCGCCGCGCGTTCCCTGGCGGCCCGCACCCGGTCGGCGACCACGGCGGTCGACTCGCCCCGGGCACCGCGTCCGGAAAGCTGGTCCCGTGTGACGCGGTCCACCTGCACCCGCAGGTCGACCCGGTCGAGCAGCGGACCGGAGAGCCGGGCCTGGTAGCGCCGGACCGCCGAGGGCGGGCACTCGCAGAAGTCGTCGGTCTGCGAGAAGCGACCGCAGGGGCACGGGTTGGCCGCGAGCACCATCAGGAACTTCGCCGGGAACCGTACGACACCCGCACTGCGTGCGATCACCACGTGCCCCGCCTCCAGTGGCTGTCGCAGCGCGTCGAGTGCCTGGGTGCTGAACTCGGGCGTCTCGTCGAGGAAGAGCACCCCGCGGTGCGAGAGCGACACCGCCCCGGGCCGGGCGACACCGCCGCCCCCGCCGACCAGCGCCTGCATGGTCGCCGAGTGGTGCGGGGCGCAGTAGGGGGCGACGTCGACCAGGGGCTTGCCCGCGGGCAGCAGTCCGGCCACCGAGTGGACCGCGGTGACCTCCAGCGACTCCTCCCGGCTCAGCCGGGGCAGGACAGCGGGCAGCCGCTCGGCGAGCATCGTCTTGCCCGCGCCGGGCGGCCCCTCCAGGAACAGATGGTGGCCCCCGGCCGCCGCGACCTCCACGGCCGTCCGCGCCGAGGTCTGGCCCACGACGTCGGCCAGGTCGTGTCCGTGGTCCTGCTGAGCGGCTCCGGCGCTGTGCATGCCCGTCGCCGCGCCCGTGCCCGGCACCCTCAGGCCGGCCAGCAGTGGATCGGGACGGCCCGGCTCGTGCGGCTCCTCGTCGGGCACCGGTTCGTCCGCCAGGACCGCGATGAGCTGCCGCAGACTGCGTACACCCAGCACGGAGATCCCGGGCACCAGCGAGGCCTCGGCCGCGGCGCACTCCGGCACGACGACCTGTACGTAGCCGGCGTCCGCGGCGGCCAGCACCGCGGGCAGGATGCCCCGGACCGGACGCACCCGTCCGTCCAGGCCCAGTTCTCCGACCATCACGATGTCGGCGAGCACGCGCGGGTCGATCCGCTCGGAGGCACCCAGCACGGCGCACGCGACAGCGAGGTCGAATCCCGACCCCGCCTTCGGTACCGAGGCCGGGCTGAGTCCCACCGTGAGCTTCTTCTGGGGCCATTCACCCCCCGAGTTCACGACGGCCGCCCGCACCCGGTCCCGGCTCTCCGTCAGGCTCTTGTCCGGCAGTCCCACCAGCGTGAACGCCGCGACCCCGGGCTCCAGGTCCGCCTGGACCTCGACCACGACCCCCTCGACGCCCACCAGCGCCACCGAGCACGTACGAGCGAAACCCATCTCAGGCCACCCCCCGCGCGTGCTCGACCACGGGCGCGCCGCGCTGGGGCAGGACGACGCCCACCAGGTCGATGCGGACGCCTCCCGGTGGCGCCCCTCCGTGGGCATGGATCCAGCAGGCGGCGAGGCCCCGCAGGCGCTCCGCCTTCTCGGGAGTCACCGCGGCCATGGGATGCTCGAAGGCACCCACCCGCCGTGTCTTGACCTCGCAGACGACCAGGACTTCACCGTCCCGCGCCACGATGTCGATCTCGCCCGTCCTGCCACAGCGCCAGTTGCGCTCCAGGACCGTCATCCCGGCCTCGGTCAGCCGCCGCGCGGCCAGACTCTCGCCGTACTTGCCGAGTGCACTGCGTGCGTTCATGTCGGCACCACCTCCGGCGCCAACGATCACGCAACCCCGCCCACCGAGTTGATCTTGGTGGACTACTCAGCGGTTGTGGAAAACCCCGTCACCCACACGGGCGCAGAGGCACCCCTCACCCGCCCGGCAGCTCCAGATCACTCTTGTTCAGCTCCTCGATGTTCACGTCCTTGAACGTCAACACCCGGACCTGTTTCACGAAGCGGGCCGGCCGATACATGTCCCACACCCAGGCATCGGCCATGGACACCTCGAAGAACACCTCGCCCTGGACCGAGTGCACCTGCATCTCGTAGTCGTTGGTCAGGTAGAAGCGCCGCTCGGTCTCGATCACGTATTTGAACAGACCGACGACATCGCGGTACTCCCGGTAGAGCTTGAGCTCCATCTCGGTCTCGTACTTCTCGAGGTCCTCGGCGCTCATGGCATGTTCCCCTTCAGCCGTGCGATCCCACCATTGTGCGCCAGTCCCGTCAGCACCTAGACGATTTCGGTGTCGAGGGTCACGGGCCCGGCCGGGGGACCTTCGTCGAGCAGCCTGCGCAGCAGCTCGGCGAGTCTGGTCGGATACACCGTCTCATGTGCCTGGCTCAGTTCCCGACACGTCCACCAGCGCGCTCCGGCGACACTGCGTCGCTCCAGCTCGGTCAGGGCCGTGGCCCGGGTGGCCGTCACCGTCGTACGGGCCAGGTAGTACCACTCGTCCTGGTCCCAGCGACGGCCCGCGAACGGGAACGAGCACATCCGCCGCCAGAGCACCGGCCCGAGTTCCACCTCGGTGATGCCGGTCTCCTCGGCGAGTTCCCGCAGAGCGGCCTCTTCACGGGTCTCGTCGCCCTCCAGTCCGCCGCCGGGCGTGAACCACCAGTCGTCGGCCGGATCGTCCGGCTCGTGCCCGTGCAGCAGCAGGATGCGGTCCGCGGGGTCGAGCAGCACCACCCGGGCCACCTTGCGCAGCGCGCCTTCGGGCGTGTCCCCGTACCCGGCCGACGCCTCAGCGGGCACCGACGGGCTCCGTCCGGACACCGGAGCGCCTGCTGAAGAGCTTGGCGACAGGTCCGTAGGCGCCACCGCCCAGGACCAGCACCCCGCCGGCGACGATCATGATGAAGATCGAACGCAGTGGTCCTGGCGAGGAGAGCGCACCGAGTGGCTCGAAGCCGGTGGGGCGCTCCAGCATGCCCTTCATGGGCCAGACGACGGCGTCCACGCGGGCGGTCACCGCCGAGCGTGCGACGGTGCCCTGGGCGGCGTCGCTGAGGTGGGCGGAGGAGTCCAGCGAGCCCTGGCGCTCGTCGCCGAGCAGGAACAGCCGGCCCTGGGGCACCTTCACGGTCGGGATGGTCTTGTCCTCGACCGGGCCGCCCTTGAGGTAGGTCTCGTCGATCTTCTTGCCGTTGACGGTCAGCTTCCCGTCCGTGCAGCAGGAGACCGTGTCGCCGCCGACCGCGACGACCCGCTTGACCACGGGCGCGTTGCTCACCCAGGTCTCGTCGGTGAAGACGACGACGTCACCCCGGCGTATCTCGTCCCCGTCGACGCGCTGCGCCAGCACCCGGTCGCCGGCGTCGATCGTGGGCGTCATCGAACTGGTGGGCACGGTGTACGGCAGGTAGACCACCGCTCCCCAGACGAATCCCCCGAGGAACAGCACCAGGCCCAGCGCGACGGCCAGTCCGGACAGTCGCTGTCCGGTCCGGCTGCCCACCGGGCCCGTGCTGGTGCGCCCGCTGTGCGGGGCCGTACGTGTAGTGCTCTCGCCACCCATGGATCCGCACCCTACCCGGCGGTACCTGAGCGGGTCAGCCCCTCCTGCCCGGACGGAGCGACAAGCTCCGCAAAGCTTTCACCAGGCCCGTGGCAGGGCTGTGGCAGGCCCGTGGCATCCCGGTCGGCCGGGCAGGGCTCAGCGGGTCCGCTCGACGGCGGCCTTCCTGCGACGCCACAGCGCCACCGGCACCACACCGACGAGCGCGATCCCCTGGGGAGCCACACTGAGGGCGGCCGAGGCGGACGACCGGTCGTTGATGCCCGCCTGGTCGAAGGTGTCCGGCTTGGGCAGCGTGCCCCAGCGGTTGATCGGCCAGGCCTTCACGATGGCGCGGCCCACGACATCGTCGACCGGGACCATGCCGTGGTGCTTGTCCGACTGGTTGTAGCGCGAGTCACGGGAGTTCTGCCGGTGGTCGCCCATCACCCAGATGTAGCCCTTGGGGACCTTCACGCTGAACTGGCCGCCCTGGTCGTCCTGGCTGCACGGCGTGTTGCCGGCGTAGACGTACGACGTCTCGTTCAGCGCCTTGCCGTTGACCTTGAGCGGGCCGGTGCCCTGGCAGGAGACCGTGTCACCGCCCACGCCGATGACGCGCTTGATGAGGTCCTTCTCCGTCGCGGAGGGCATCAGGCCGATCCAGGACAGGAACGTCTGTACGGCGTTCGGGTTCGCCACCGGCTCGCCCGCCAGCCAGTTGTCCGGGTCGTGGAAGACCACGACCTCGCCGCGCTCGGGATCGGAGCCGAACCACGGGGTGAGCTTGTCGACCAGCACCCGGTCGCCCTGCTGGAGGGTGTTCTGCATCGAGTCGGACGGGATCGAGAAGGCCTGCACCAGGAACGTCTTGATCAGCAGCGCCAGTACGAGCGCGATGCCGATCAGGATGGGCAGCTCCTTCCAGAAGGAGCGCTGCTTCTTCGCCCCGGGCGTGGAACCGCCCGTCCCACCGCCGCCGGTCCCGGGGGGCTCGTCCACCGGCGGCCCCTCGCCGCCCGCGGCCGGGTCATTCCCGAAGGGTACGGCGCTCTCCGCGGCCGGGTCGGCTGCTTCCACGGGGCGTCCGCGGTGCTCCTCGCCGTCGTGCCCGGATCGTGCGCCAACCGCAACATCCCCCACGCCAACTCCTTACTCTGTGCCGCCGCCGGCGCCAAGTACGGCGCAGGCCCACCACTCCCATAACGAGCGGGAGTTCCGCAGGGCTCGGGAGTTGGATCGCTTCGTTCGGATCGTCGGGTGCAACCCTAAGCGACGGCTGGGAGGCTGCGGTCGCCCCGGACACCGAGTCGGCAATGGAAGAGTAAGTTTTCGGTTCGTCCAGCGTGGTCCAGTGGCCGAAAGGCCACGCGATGATCCTGGCCCGTCCCACCACCGAGTCGAGCGACACGGTGCCGCCGTAGTCGGTGTCCTGGTGCGCGCGGGAGTCCGCGGAGTTGGCGCGGTGGTCACCCATCACCCACAGCCGCCCCTTGGGGACGGTGATGTCGAACTGCTGGGTGGACGGGGCGTTACCGGGATACAGGTAGTCCGTCTCGCTCAGCGGAACGCCGTTGACGGTGACCCGTCCCTCGGTGTCACAGCACTTCACCCGGTCGCCGCCGACTCCGACGACCCGCTTGATCAGGTCCTTCTCGTTGTCGGACGGCAGCAGGCCGATGAAGGTGAGCCCCTCCTTGACCTGCTTGACTACGACGGGGTCGTCTTTCTTCGCGGTGGTCTGCTCGCCCGCCAGCCAGCCGCCCGGGTCCTTGAAGACGACGACGTCCCCGCGCTTCGGCTCGGAGCCGAACCACGGGGTGAGCTTGTCGACCAGGACCCGGTCACCGATGCGGATCGTCTGCTCCATCGAGCCGGACGGGATCACGAACGCCTGCACGAGAAACGTCTTCAGAACCAGGGCTATCAGGACGGCCACGCCGACCAGGAGCGGTATCTCCTTGACCGCGCCGCGCCTTCTGCGCCGCTTCACCTTGCGCTGGAGCTTGCGTCGCTCCGCGCGGGAGCGGCCGCCCGTGGGACTGGCGGAACGCCGGACGCCGGTGGGCAGCAGATTGTCGGCGGCGGTGCTCGACACACCACGCGGTTTGCCACGGTTACCCATGCGCGCCCTCCGCCGCGGGCACGCGCGCGTAGGCGTCGGAACGGTGCAGGCGGGTGGCGTGACCGGCGGGCCAGATGATCCAGTCGGCCCGCCCCAGGACATCGCCGACGGGGATCATGCCGCCGCCCGGTGAGCCCAGATGGTCCCGGGAGTCGCTGGAGACGCTGCGGTGGTCACCGAGCACGAACAGGGTACCGGCGGGCACCTCGACCTCGAAGGGCACCGAGGAGGGGCTGTTGCCGGGGTACAGGAAGCCCGACTCGTCGACCGACCGGCCGTTCACCTCGAGCCTCCCCTTCGTGTCGCAGCAGACCACGTGGTCTCCCCCCACGCCCACAACGCGCTTGATGTAGTCCCCGTCCCCGAAATACCCGGTTCCGTCGAACACGACTACATCTCCCCGCTGCGGCTCGGCACCGAAACGGTACGCGAACCTATTTACGAGAACGCGGTCCCCGATCCTCAATCCGTTTTCCATGGATCCGCTGGGAATCTGGAAAGGTCTGATCACGAACGTACTGATCAGCAAAAGAAGGACCAGGCAGAGCAGCAGGACCAGGGAGATCCGGCCGCCGGGCAGCCACTGGGTGATTCTCGACACCAACGCGAAACGCGACCGTCCCTCCGCGGCCCCTGGTCCGGGGCGGGAGGAGCGGTCGCGCTCCGTCGGCTGTGCTTCGGTGTCCATCGCAGCCAGATGCTATCCGGCCCCGCTGTGACGACCGGGAGGCGCTCAGTTGTCGCGCTTCTCCTTGATCTTCGCGGCCTTGCCGCGGAGCTCGCGCAGGTAGTACAGCTTCGCGCGACGCACGTCACCGCGGGTGACGAGCTCGATCTTCTCGACGATCGGGGTGTGCACCGGGAAGGTGCGCTCGACGCCGACGGAGAACGAGACCTTGCGGACCGTGAAGGTCTCGCGGACACCGGCGCCCTGGCGACGGATGACTACGCCCTTGAACTGCTGCACACGGGAGCGGTTGCCCTCGATGACGCGGACGTGGACGTTGACGGTGTCACCCGGGCGGAAGGCCGGGATGTCGGTGCGCAGCGACGCGGAGTCGACGATGTCGAGCAGGTGAGACATTTCGTCTGCTTTCTTCGCCCATGCCACAGGTCATCGGCGGTAGATAGTGTTTCGGAGGAGGCTGTCCGTGTCGGGGCGGGCGTCGTGTCCCCCTGTGGCAGGGGCGCACGCCGGACGACGCACAACAGGGGCCTATTCTTCCACGGCTTGTGGCCTGCGCCAAAATCGGCCGTACGGCTCCCCCGCCGGGTCCGGCGCCCAGCCCAGGATGGAGAGCATCTCGCGGTCCTTCTTGTCGAAGGCCGCCGGGTCGCAGCGCTCGATGAGGTCGGGCCGGTTGGCCGCCGTACGCCTGAGCGCCTCGTCGCGGCGCCACCGGGCGATCTTGCCGTGGTGCCCGCTGAGCAGGACGTCCGGGATGCCGCGGCCGCGCCACCGGGGCGGCTTGGTGTAGACGGGGCCTTCGAGCAGGTTCGCCATGGCGCCGGGCGCGAAGGAGTCGTCCCGGTGCGACTCGGCGTTGCCGAGGACGCCGGGCAGCAGCCGGGCCACCGCCTCCGTGATCACGAGCACGGCCGCCTCGCCGCCGGCGAGGACGTAGTCGCCGATGGACACCTCGTGGACGGGCATCCTCGTGGCGTACTCGTCGATCACCCGGCGGTCGATGCCCTCGTAGCGCGCCGGCGTGAAGATCAGCCAGGGGCGCTCGGAGAGCTCCACGGCGAGTTCCTGGGTGAAGGGGCGGCCGCTGGGGGTGGGCACGATGAGGGCGGGCGCGTGCGAGCCGGTCTCGTAGCCGTCCGCCAGCACGGAGTCCAGCGCGTCTCCCCACGGGTCGGTCTTCATGACCATGCCCGGGCCGCCGCCGTACGGGGTGTCGTCGACAGTGTTGTGACGGTCGTACGTCCACTCGCGCAGATCGTGGACGTGCACGTCCAGCTGCCCACGCGCGCGTGCCTTGCCGACCAGGGAGACGTTCAGGGGGTCGAGGTACGCGGGGAAGATCGTGAGGACGTCGAGCCGCATCAGGACTCGTCCTCTGAGTCCTGCGAGTCCTCGGAGTACTCGGAGTCCCGGGAGGACGCGATCTCGGCGCGGTCGTCGATCAGCCCGGGCGGTGGTGTGATGACCGCCTTCTGCTCGGCCAGGTCGATCTCGGCGACGATCTCCTCGACGAACGGGATCAGCACCTCGCTGCCGTCGGGCCGCTCGACGATGAAGAGGTCCTGGGAGGGCAGGTGCGAGATCTCGGTGATCCGGCCGACCTCGACGCCGTCCGCGGTGACCACGTCGAGGTCCATCAGCTGGTGGTCGTAGTACTCGTCCTCCTCCTCCGGCAGCTCCTCCGGATCGATCTCGGCGATCAGGAGGGTGTTGCGGAGGGCCTCGGCGGCGCTGCGGTCCTTCACGCCCTCGAAGCGCAGCAGGAGGCGGCCACTGTGGACGCGGCCGGCCTCGATGGTGAGCGGTCCCGTGGACGGCGGATCGGTGGCCAGGACGGCGCCGGGGGCGAGCCTGAGTTCGGGCTCGTCGGTTCGTACCTCGACGGTGACGTCGCCCTTGATGCCGTGGGCGCGGCCGATCCGTGCGACTACCAGCTGCACTGTGCTTGCTCTCCTGTCATACGACTACGGGCCGGGGACGGCCCGATGGCCCTCCCCGGCCCGAGCCGGTGCTGCGTTTGGCGTCAGCGGACGTGGTCGACGTCGACGAGGTCGACGCGGACACCGCGGCCGCCGATGGCGCCCACGACGGTCCGCAGGGCGCGTGCGGTGCGGCCGTTGCGGCCGATCACCTTGCCGAGGTCGTCGGGGTGGACCCGGACCTCCAGCACGCGCCCGCGGCGCAGGTCGCGCGAGGCGACCTGCACGTCGTCAGGGTTGTCGACGATGCCCTTCACGAGGTGCTCGAGAGCCTCCTCGAGCATGCTCAGGCCTCGGTCGACCCGGACTCGGCCGCGGCCTCGTCCTTCTTCTCAGCCTTCTTCTTCTGGGTGATGGCCTCACCCTTGCCCTCGTCGTCGCCACCGAGGGCCTCGAACGAGGGACGCGCGGCCTTCTCGGCCGGCTGGAGCAGCGGAGCCGGGGCGGGCTCGCCCTTGAACTTCTGCCAGTCGCCGGTCTTCTTCAGGATGGCGAGCACGGGCTCGGTCGGCTGCGCGCCGACACCCAGCCAGTACTGCGCGCGCTCCGAGTCGACCTCGATGCGCGAGGGGTTCTGCACCGGGTGGTACAGGCCGATCTCCTCGATCGCACGGCCGTCACGACGGGTGCGGGAGTCGGCGACGACGATGCGGTAGTGAGGCGAACGGATCTTGCCCAGACGCTTCAGCTTGATCTTGACTGCCACGGGAGTGGGTTCTCCTGGAATTGACGTGGTTGGGCACGGCGAGACGGCCGCGTGGGGTTGCGGTACCCGAGTGCCCGATGGACGCGTCAGCCGGAGGCGAGAGGGTTCCTGTGCGGCTGTCGAGTACAGCTAGCCATTGTGCCACACCGTGGGGCTCGCTTCGGACCGAGGCCGCGCACGAGCATGCCGGAAGGGCACCCGGCACTCCGGGTGCCCCCCGGGCAGGACCGCGGCTGCCACGAGCAGCCGGGTCTCAGCTCGCCGCCGCGCCCACGATGTCGGGAATGCGGAACGGCTTCCCGCAGCCCCCGCAGACGATCGGCGCCTGGGCCAGGACGGAGGGGACGACCCTCACATTGCGGCCGCAGTCGCAGACCGCCTTGACCCGGACCCCGCCTCCGGAGGAGCCGTGACGCGCCGCCGGACCCCGGAAGGAGCGGGCGGTGTCGGCGGAGGTCGCCGCCGTGTGGGCCTTGAGGGCGCGCTGGAGCCGCTCGATGGTCGGGCGGTAACGGCGCTTTGCCTCGGGGGTGAGCGTGACCAGGGAGAAGCCGCTGCTCGGATGCGGCTCCTCGGGGTGGTCCAGGCCCATCTCCTCGGCGATCGCGAGAAATCTGCGGTTGTGGTAGCGGCCGGCGCGGGAGGTGTCGCGGATGCCTCGCGCGGCGGCGATGCCGTGGACTGCCTCGTGAAGCAGTCGCTCGAAGGAGAGCTCGTGACCGCACGCGGACGACGACTCCCCGATCAGGGACTCTGGCGCGGCAAGGTCAGGCAGCTCGGGGTGGTACCGCTGAATGTCGGCCCACGCCTCTGCCAGCTCTGCGGCGAGAACAGGTGGTGTCTGTGTCGTGCTCACGTAATGACAACGAGCCAGAGTGCCGCTGTGTTCCTATTCCGGGGCATCCCAAATAATTTGCACGTACCCGTCAGTTGCGACTGATGCGTGGAGACGAGGGCGGGTGCGCTGATCTGCGGAGAAGCCTCACAGCTCGCCACAAGGTGGTGCGTAGTGTGAGGTACGCACCGGCGCGTAGATCGTGTCCACGCGCCGGTGCGGGTGTGATCCGCGGGTGCGCAAGAGGCGTTTCGGTCGCTCTCGCACCGGAAGGGCGCTGCCTCAGTAAGCGCGCGCGACAACTGCGACGTTACCGGGGGCGTCGTCGGTTCCCGGCACCGACCCGTCCTCCGCGACCAGACAGCGTACGGTCACCGCGTGCTCGGCCAGCCTGGCCTCGCCCTCTTCGCCGAGAGTGGCCCACGGGATCCGCGCCCAGCCGCCGGCGACGGCGGCCTCGACGGCTTCGCCGAACGTCGACACGTCGGCCGTCCGGGACTCGCGGCGCTCGCGGGACTGCGCCAGCAGCAGCGCCTGGTCCTGTTCGAGGGCGGCCGGGAGCAGTCGTACGAGATCGTCGAGGGCTACGACCCCCTTGCCTCCCGGGATCCGGCGGACCACCATCGCGGTGCCGCTCTCCAGGTCACGGGGCCCGACCTCGACGCGGACCGGCACGCCCTTGAGCTCCCAGTCGACCGCGCGGCGGCCGAAGGGGGTGTCGGTGCGGTCGTCGACGTGGACGCGGATGCCCGCCGCCTTCAGCCGGTCGCCGATCTCGCGGACCTTGGCCAGAAGCGGCTCGTCGCCCTTGATGGCGAGGACGACGACCTGGGTCTGCGCGAGCCGGGGCGGGACACGCAGGCCGTTGTCGTCGCCGTGCATCATCACCAGGGCACCGATCATGCGGGTGGTGGAGCCCCAGGAGGTCTGCCAGACGAGTTCCTGGGTGCCGTCCTTCGACAGGTACGAGGTGTTGAAGGCCTTGGCGAAGTTCTGGCCCAGCTCGTGGCTGGTGGCCATCTGGAGTGCCTTGCCGTCGCCCATCATGCCTTCGAGCGTGAGGGTGTTGACGGCGCCGGCGAAGCGCTCCTTGACAGTCTTGCGGCCGGCGACCACGTCCATGGCGAGGACATTGGTCATGAAGTCCTCGTAGACCTGCCGATGGATGCGCGAGGCGAACACGCGCGCGTCCTCCTCGGTGGCGTGCGCGGTGTGGCCCTCCTGCCACAGGAACTCCGTCGTCCGCAGGAAGACCCGGGGCCTGAGTTCCCAACGCACCGCGTTGGCCCACTGGTTGATCAGCAGGGGCAGGTCGCGGTAGCTCTGCACCCACTTCGAGAAGTAGTCGTTGATGATCATCTCGGAGGTGGGGCGGACGACCGCGGGCTCCTCCAGCTCCTTGCCGCCGCCGTGGGTGACGACCGCGAGCTCGGGCGCGAAGCCCTCGACGTGGTCGGCCTCACGGGTGAGGTACGACTGCGGGATCAGCAGCGGGAAGTACGCGTTCTGGGTGCCCGTGGCCTTGATCCGGGCGTCCATCTCGGCCTGCATCCGCTCCCACAGCCCGTACCCGTACGGTCGGATGACCATGGTGCCGCGCACCGGACCGTTGTCGGCCAGTTCGGCCTTGCCGACCAGATCCTGGTACCAGCGCGGGAAGTCGTCCGCCCGGGGTGTGAGAACAGGTGCCTTCGCCATGGCGCGATGTTACGGGCGCACGTTGCCGGGAGGTGAATTCTTTTCCCCGGCACATGCCAACCGGCAACAGGGCCCTTCTGCCTCTGGACGAGCGGTCGAGTGCGGAGTTACCTGGCATACGGGGGAAGTGCGAGCGCACGTCACGGGGGCCACGGAATCGGGCACAGAGTCAACTCTCGGCGGATTGGGGCGCTTATCCATGACACCTACGCTCGTGCGGCAGCACCTGCCCTCGGCGGGACACACCTTCCGTGCGGACCCAGGTGCACGCGCGCGTGACTGGTCCGAGATCCAGGAGCGGATGCTGGTTCCGCTGTACGAGGCCGTCTACGAGCGACTGGAAGTGGGCCCCGCGACGCGGCTGTTGGGCCTGGGCTGCGGCAGCGGGCTCGCCCTGCTGATGGCGGCCTCCAAGGGCGCCGCGGTCGCCGGTGTCGAGCCGTCATCTCCCGAACGGCTGGCGCTCGCGCGGGAGCGGCTGCTGCCGGAGGCCCGGGGCACGCACGCGCGTGCCGCCATCAGACTCGTCGAGGGAGCGCCCGGGGACACCACCGACGGGACCGCCCCGTACACCCTCGTGACCGCCTTAGAGCCGATCGGAGGTCTCGCGGGCGACTCGGAGGGACTCAGTGACCTTCTTGCCTCGGCGAAACCGCTCGCCGAGCGGGGAGCGCCCGTGGCACTCGTCGGCTGGGGTCCGCCGGAGCGGTGCGCCACGTCGTCCGTGCTGCGGGTGGCCACCAAACTGACGGAATCGCTGCGCGGCACGGGCACTTGGCGCCCGGCCCGGCGGGACGACCTGGAGGAGGTCGCCCAGCGGGCCGGCCTGCGGCCCGACGGCTCGGGGCGGGTGTCCTGCCCCTTCGGCTACGCCGACCTCGCCAGCGCGCTCAAGGGCCTGCTGTCGACCGGCCTCTTCGACGCGGCCATCCGGGCGACCGACCCGGCCCAGGTGGACAAGGAGGTCACGGAAGCCCTGCATCCGTACCGGCGCCGGGACGGCACGGTATGGATGCCGAACGTCTTCCGCTACCTGGTCGCCCGCGTGCCCTAGCCGTCGGTCTCGTTGCTTGAGCGGGGGCGGGGGCGGGGGCGGCCATGTCGGACGTCACGACAAACGCCCCCCGCACTCGCAGAGGTCGGCTCAGCCCATGAACTTCTTGAACTCGTCCGGCAGCTCGAAGTCCTGCGGGACCTGCTGGCCGGGGACACCGAAGGCGCCCCCGCCCTGGGCGCCGGCGGCCTTGCGGGCGGCCTCCTCGGCCTCCTGCTGCTTGCGCTTCATCGGGTTGCCGGAGCGCTGCTTGCCCTTGGCCTTCTTCTGCTGCTTCTTGGCGCGGCCGGGGCCACCGCCCATGCCCGGGACGCCCGGCATGCCCGGCATCCCGCCGCCCTGAGCCATGCGGGACATCATCTTGCGGGCCTCGAAGAACCGCTCGACGAGGTTCTTGACCGCGCTGACCTCGACGCCGGAGCCCTTGGCGATACGGGCGCGGCGCGAGCCGTTGATGATCGTGGCGTCGGCGCGCTCGGCCGGGGTCATCGACTTGATGATGGCGGCCGTGCGGTCGACGTCCCGCTCGTCGAGGTTGTTGATCTGGTCCTTGATCTGGCCCATGCCGGGGAGCATGCCGAGCAGCTTGGAGATGCTGCCCATCTTCCGGACCTGTTCCATCTGGGCCAGGAAGTCGTCCAGGGTGAAGTCCTGGCCCTTCTTGGACGCCAGCTTGGAGGCCATCTTCTCGGCCTCCTCCTGACTGAACGTCTTCTCCGCCTGCTCGATCAGGGTGAGCAGGTCACCCATGTCGAGGATGCGGGAGGCCATCCGGTCAGGGTGGAAGGCGTCGAAGTCCTCGAGCTTCTCGCCGTTCGACGCGAACATGATCGGCTTGCCGGTGATCTGCCGGATCGACAGGGCCGCACCACCGCGGGCGTCACCGTCGAGCTTGGAGAGCACCACGCCGTCGAAGCCGACGCCGTCGCGGAAGGACTCGGCGGTGTTGACCGCGTCCTGGCCGATCATCGCGTCGACGACGAAGAGGATCTCGTCCGGCGAGACCGCGTCGCGGATGTCCGCGGCCTGCTGCATCAGCTCGGCGTCGATACCGAGACGGCCGGCGGTGTCCACGATCACGATGTCGTGGACCTTGGACTTCGCGAAGTCGATGGAGTCCTTGGCGACCTTGACCGGGTCACCGACGCCGTTGCCCGGCTCGGGGGCGTAGACCGCGACACCGGCGCGCTCGGCGACGACGCTCAGCTGGTTGACGGCGTTGGGGCGCTGGAGGTCGGCGGCGACGAGCAGCGGCGAGTGGCCCTGCTCCTTCAGCCAGTGGCCGAGCTTGCCCGCGAGGGTGGTCTTACCGGCACCCTGGAGACCGGCCAGCATGATCACGGTGGGCGGGTTCTTGGCGAACCGCAACCGCCGGGTCTCGCCGCCCAGGATCGTGACGAGCTCCTCGTTCACGATCTTCAGGACCTGCTGGGCGGGGTTCAGCGCCCGGGAGACGTCGGCACCGAGGGCACGCTCCTTGACGTTCTTGATGAACGTCCGGACGACCGGCAGGGCCACGTCCGCCTCGAGGAGCGCGATACGGATCTCGCGCGCGGTGGCGTCGATGTCCGCCTCGGAGAGCCGTCCCTTGCCGCGCAGGTTCTTGAAAGTCGCTGAGAGGCGATCGGAAAGAGTATCGAACACGGCGCTCGCGGTCCTCGGGGTCGGTGGCAGCTGGGAATCGCCCTCCAGGGTATCCCGGCGACACACGTTGCCGGGATCCCCCGGTCAGCCCCGCAGGGTCTCCTCCAGCTTCCGGGCCACGGAAGCCGCTTCTCCGGCCCCGAGCGGGGCGCCCTTGCCGTCGGTGACGTAGAAGGCGTCCACCGCGTTGGCGCCCAGCGTCGACACGTGCGCGCTGCGCATCCGCACCCCGGCGTCCTCCAGGGCGCGTCCGATGCGGAACAGCAGTCCCGGGGCGTCCTGGGCACGCACCTCGATCACCGTGGCGTGCCGGGAGGCCGCCGGAGCGACCGTCACGCGGGCGGCGGGCGCGACGACACCCCGGCGCCTCGGATAGGCGGCGTCCCGCTCGGCGAGGCGCCCGGCGACGTCCAGCGAGCCGTCCAGGGCCCGTACGAGATCGGCGCGCAGCCGGGCCGCCTGGGGCAGCGAGCCGTACTGGGCGGCGACCCGCCAGTTCAGCAGCAGCACGGCACCCTCGACGCCGTCGGGCAGGTCCTGGGTGCTCAGCTCCGCGGTGCGGACGGTCAGCCGGTGCACGGCCAGCACTCCGGCGACCGCGGGCAGCACGCCCGGCTGGTCCGGTACGGCGATCACGAGCTCCACGCCGAGCGGCTCGGGATCCCCGGCCGGCTGGTCCTCCGGGAGAACGGGCGCCTCGGTCTGCGCGCGCAGGGACAGCACCGGGCCGCCCGTCGCGATCGCCTCGATGGCGAGCCGCTCCTGCTCGGCGGTGGGCGCGGCCGCCTCGGGCTCGTCGGGCTCGTCCCCGGCGAGCACCGCGGCCACCCTCTTGACGAGGTCGGCGACGAGCGAGCCCCGCCAGGACGACCAGGCGGCCGGCCCGGTGGCCAGGGCGTCGGCCTCGGTCAGCGCGTGCAGCAGCTCCAGGGTGCCCTGCGAGCCGACCGCCTCGGCGACCGAGCGCACGGTGGCCGGGTCCTCCAGGTCACGCCGGGTGGCGGTGTCCACGAGCAGCAGGTGGTGCCGTACGAGAGTGGCGAGTACGGCGACGTCGTCGCGGTCGAAGCCGATGCGCGCGGCGACGTCCTTGGCGATGATCTCGCCGGCCACCGAGTGGTCGCCGGGCCAGCCCTTGCCGATGTCGTGCAGCAGAGCGGCGACGAGCAGCAAGTCGGGGCGGTGGACGCGCCGGGTGAACTCCGAGGCGCGGACCGCCGTCTCGATCAGGTGCCGGTCGACGGTCCAGATGTGCACGGCGTTGCGTTGCGGGCGGCAGCGCACCCGCTCCCAGTCGGGCAGCATCTGGGTGATCAGACCCTCGGCCTCCAGAGCCTCCCAGACGTCGATGGTGGGCTGGCCCGAGCCGAGCAGGGTCACGAGCTGTTCGCGCGCCTCGGCGGGCCACGGCGTGGGCAGGGGGCGTACTCCGGCCGCCATGCGCCGCACGGCGTGCAGGGAGAGCGGGAGTCCGGCCTGTGCGGCGGCGGCCGCGGCACGCAGCGGGAGCACGGGGTCCCGGTCGGGGCGTGCGGCGCGGGCGAGCACCACCTCGCCGTCCTGCTCGACGACGCCCTCCGCGAGCGGCGACCTCTCGGCCACCGGCTTGCCGCCCCCGAGCATGGCGCGCAGGCGTGGCCGTACGGCACGCGACCTGAGCACGCGCCCCACCTCGCGCCAGGTGACGTCACTGGCGTACGAGATGACCCGGGCGGCCTCGTAGACCTGCCGCAGCAGGGTGTCGGCGTCGAGCAGGCCGAGTTCGGCGGCGACCTGGTCCTGCTCCTGGAGCGCGAGCCGGTCGGTCGCGCGGCCCGTCGTCAGGTGCAGGGCGTCCCGGACGTCGAGCAGCCGGCGCCGGGCGTCGTCGAGGCCCTCGCGCGGGGCGTCGGCCAGCCAGGAGGCGGCGACGGCGCGCAGGGCGGTGGCGTCACGCAGACCGCCGCGCGCCTCTTTGAGGTCGGGCTCCAGCAGGTACTGGAGTTCCCCCTGGCGCTCGGCGCGCTCGGCGCACAGCTCCTGGAGCTCGGGCAGGCGCTTGGGGGCCTGGTTGCGCCAGTCCGCGAGGACGGCCGTCCGCAGTCCCGCCGTCAGCCCCAGGTCACCGGCGATGTGGCGGGCATCCAGGAGGCCTAGCTGGACCTTCAGATCCTCCGCGGCCGTCTTGCGGGCCTCTGCGGGCGTGCGCACGGAGTGGTCGAGGGCGAGCCCGAGGTCCCACACGGGGTACCAGATGCGGTCGGCGAGCGCGGCGACCGCGCCCGAGTCACCGCCGTCGTGCAGCAGGACCAGGTCCAGGTCACTGCGGGGCGACAGCTCGCCACGGCCGTAGCCGCCGACGGCGATCAGGGAGACCCCGCGCAGCTGCTCGGCGCCCGCAGTGAACAGCCCCGAGAGCCAGTCGTCCGTCAGTTTCGAGAGGGCGGAACGGCGCGGCGGCCCTGACCGCGCCTCCTCCTGGAGGAGGCGCAGCCGGGCCGCCGCATAGCCACTGGGTCCTGAGTCCTCTACGTCCTTGTGCACGTTCGTGCTCGTCACCCAGTAGCTCCTGTTCTGTTCTTCGGTCAGAGCGCGTCCGGGCCGCGCTCGCCCGTCCGGACCCGTACGGCGGTCTCGACCGGCAGGGACCAGACCTTGCCGTCACCGATCTTGCCGGTGCGGGCCGCCTTGACGATGACGTCGATCAGCTGTTCGGCGTCGTCGTCCTCCGCGAGGACCTCGATGCGGATCTTCGGGACCAGGTCGACGGTGTACTCGGCACCGCGGTAGACCTCGGTGTGGCCCCGCTGACGACCGTAGCCGCTCGCCTCGGTGACCGTCAGGCCGTGGACCCCGAAGGCCTGGAGGGCTTCCTTGATCTCGTCGAGCCGGTGCGGCTTGACGACGGCGGTGATGAGCTTCATGCGTCCACCTTCTTGGACTCAGAGGCGGGCGGGGTCGGCACGGCGCTGCGGTCGTAACCACCGCCGGCGCCGCTGAAGTCGTATGCGGTCTCGGCGTGCTCGGCCTGGTCGATGCCCGAGACCTCCTCGTCCTCGTCGACCCGCATGCCGATCGTCTTGTCGAGCAGGAAGGCGAGGATCGCGGAGGCGATCAGGGAGTAGGCGAGGACCGCGAAGACACCGGCGCACTGCTTCCAGAGCTGGTCCGCGTTGCCGCCGTAGAACAGGCCCTTGACGTCGGACTGGCCCTTGCCGCTGGCGAAGAAGCCGATCAGCAGGGAGCCGATGATGCCGCCGACCATGTGGACACCGACGACGTCCAGGGAGTCGTCGTAGTTGAAGCGGTACTTCAGGCCGACGGCCGCGGCGCAGGCGACACCGGCGATGGCGCCGATGCAGATCGCGCCGATCGGGGTGATCGCACCACCGGAGGGGGTGATGGCGACCAGACCGGCGACCGCGCCGGAGGCGGCGCCCAGCGTGGTGAACGCGCCGTGGCGGATCTTCTCGTAGATGAGCCAGGCGAGCATGGCGGCCGCGGTGGCGATCTGCGTGTTGACGAACATCAGGGAGCCGACGCCGTCGTCGTTGCCGAGCCAGGACCCGGCGTTGAAGCCGAACCAGCCGAACCACAGCAGACCCGCGCCGAGCATGACCAGCGGAAGGCTGTGCGGGCGCATCGGGTCACGCTTGAAGCCGACGCGCTTGCCGATGACCAGGATCACGCCGAGTGCCGCGGCACCCGCGTTGATGTGGACCGCGGTACCACCGGCGAAGTCGATCACACCGAGCTCGAAGGCCCAGCCGCCGGTGCCCCAGACCCAGTGGGCGACCGGGAAGTACACGACCGTCGCCCACAGCGCGACGAAGAGCGCCCAGGCGGAGAACTTCACGCGGTCGGCGAGCGCACCGCTTATCAGGGCAGGCGTGATGATCGCGAACATCATCTGGAAGACGGCGAAGGCGAGAACCGGGATCGTGTACCCGGACCAGATGTCGCCCTTGTCGATACCGGTCCAGCCGAAGAAGTCGGATTCCCAGCCGATGAGCGAGCCGTGGTCCGTACCGAACGCCATGGAGAAGCCGTAGACCACCCACAGGATGGTGACGATACCCATGCTGATGAAGCTCATCATCAGCATGTTGAGAGTGCTCTTGACGCGGACCATGCCTCCGTAGAAGAAGGCGAGACCCGGCGTCATGATCAGCACCAGAGCGGAACAGATCAACATGAAGCCTGTGTTGGCCACAGACAGCTTGTCTGCGGCGAGCGTGATGGCTGGTGCCATCGGCGTCTCCTCGTCGTAGGTACGGCCCCGTGCGGGCGAAGCCAGAGCGGATTGAGGGGTGGGCCGGTTATGCGCCATGAGATTGGCGCAGCGCGGTTTCGGTGGAAGCCCCTCGTTGTTTCGCCGCCGTGACGAAGACGCCTCGTGTGTTACGCGTCGATGAACTGGCAGATATGGGCCGCGTCGATCGTTATCGTGGCGCAACCTTCGGAGAAGGCGCAAAACCGGCCGCGGTCGGCCTTCCGATGACCTGGCATGGGGGAGCCGAGTCGGGCAGTTCGGGAGGGCCGGCCGCGGCCGGGGTTCAAGGGATTCAGACGGCTTCCGCGGTCTCCGGGAGTTCCACGGCGAGCTTGTCGGTGAGGTCCACGACCTCGGCGAGATCACCGAAATCGCGTACGGCCGTGTCGACCGTCTTTCGAATACGAGTGTTGACGCGCTCGGAGCGGACCTTCTTGGCGATGTGCATGGCCTGTTCCACCAGTACGGTGCTCTGTTCGGGCTCCCGCCGCAGCAGGTGCACCGTGGCCATGCCGACGAGATTGAGTGCGTACGACCGCTGGTGCTCGCCGTCGTCGGAGAAGAGCTCCACCGCCCGCTGCATGAGGGGCTCGGCCAGGGAGGCGTAGGTGGGGCTGCGACCGGCGACGTAGGCCAGGTCGCGGTAGGAGTGGGAGTTCTCGCCGTACAGCTCGGCCTCGGAGAAGAAGCGGATCCAGTCGGGGTCCGGCTCGTCCCACTCGTCGGCGTCGGCGAAGGTGTCCTCGGCCATCCGGACCGCCCGCTTGCACTTGCCGGGCTGGCCCATGTTGGCGTAGGCGCGGGCCTCCATCGCATACAGCATGGACTGGGTGCGCGGGCTCGCGCAGTCCCGGCTGCCGTACTGCGCGAGGTGGATCAGCTCCAGGGCGTCCTCGGGCCGCCCGAGGTGGATCATCTGGCGGCTCATGCTGGACAGGACATAGGAGCCGAGCGGCTTGTCACCGGCCTCCTTGGCGGCGTGCAGGGCGAGGACGAAGTACTTCTGGGCGGTGGGCTGGAGCCCCACGTCGTACGACATCCAGCCCGCGAGTTCGGCCAGCTCGGCGGCGACCTTGAACAGCTTGCGGGTGGTGGTCTCGGGCTGGGGCTCCTGGAGGAGGTCCGTCACCTCGTGCAGCTGGCCCACGACCGCCTTGCGGCGCAGTCCGCCGCCGCACTGGGCGTCCCACTGGCGGAACATCACGGTCGTCGACTCGAGGAGGTCGAGCTCCGGCCTGGAGAGCCGGCCGACCCGGCGGGAGGCGGCGGGGTCGGGCTCCCGGTGCGGGGTGGCGGCGGGGCCGGGGACCAGCCAGCGCTGCATGGGCTCGATGAGGGACGGGCCCGCGGACAGGGCCAGCGAGCTCCCGAGGAAGCCGCGCCGCGCCAGCATGAGGTCGCTGCGCGAGAACTCGCTGAGCAGAGCCACGGTCTGCGGGCCCGTCCACGGCAGGTCGACCCCGGTCGTGGACGGGGACTGGCGGGCGGCGCGCAGTCCGAGGTCCTCGACGGAGACGACGCATCCGAACCGCTCGGAGAACAGCTCGGAGAGGATCTTGGGGATGGGTTCGCGGGGGTTCTCGCCGTCCAGCCAGCGGCGCACCCGCGAGGTGTCGGTGGAGATGTGGTTGGCCCCCAACTGGCGGGCCCTGCGGTTGACCTGGCGGGCCAGCTCGCCCTTCGACCAGCCGCTGCGCACGAACCAGGAGGTGAGCAGCTCGTTGGGGCGCTTGTCGGCCGGGGAGGAGCTGTGCGCTGCACTCCCGGCGCCCGTCCCGCTTCCGCTGTTGCCGCCCACTGGAACGCCCCCATCCCTGAGACCACTTGTCGCCGAGTGCGCCAAGCCCTATCAGAATGCCGGTAAATACGGCCGTTCGTCCGGCAGTTGTCAGCCTTCGAACGGGGAACCGACTTGCCTCCGGCATACCCACGAGTGCATGTGCCCCCAGGACTCGTGCACTCACAGTAATCCTACGATCACGCGTCCAGCCATGGCGATCCCGGAAACGCCACCATTCGCCACCCCTTCGAATGAACTCACGGTCGCCTCCCCACGATTCACTTGACATAGACCGAGCGGGATGGGCGGAGCGGTGCACTGCGGGGCGCACATGCCCCGACACACCACCCTGGGCGCTTCCGGGCACCACCGTCGCCCGGAAGGGGAAACGGAGAGTGACCGGACGCGTCCGCCTCGTAACCACCGGCGCGCTGAACCCGTTGGAGGGGGCATGGGCTTCACGATCGGCGGCATGCGGGAGATCCGTTCCGGTACGCGCAGGCGCGGCCGCTCCTCGGAGTGCACCGCCGTCGCCGAGTTCACCGGACTCTGGGGCTGGGACGTCGTTCCCGGCGCGCGCGCTTCGGCCGGCGCCTGCTCCTGCGGCCGCGCGGACTGCCGTCACCCCGGCGCCCACCCCCTCGGCTTCGCTCCCCCGGTCCCGGCCGGGGCCACGCTCGACGAGGTGACCAAGGCGTGGTCCGAGTTCCCCGGCGCCTCGGTGATGCTGCCGGTCGGCCGCGCCTTCGACGTCATCGAGGTCGCCGAGCCGGCCGGGCGCCGCGCCCTGGTCCGCCTGGAGCGCATGGGCCTGCCCCTCGGCCCGGTGACCGCGACCCCCGAGGGCCGCGCCCAGTTCCTCGTCGCCCCGGGCGCCGCGTCCGAGCTGGCCGCACTCCTCTACCGCATGGGCTGGGACGACACCGCCTCCCTGGACCTGCGCGGCCTGGGTCCCGGCTCGTACATCACGGCACCGCCGTCGGACCGGGGCGGCCTCGGGCCGGTGCAGTGGCTGCGGCCGCCCTCCCTGGACACAGCGACGAAACCCCCGGCGGCCCGACTACTGCTGGGCACCCTGGCGTACGTGGCACACCGGTCACGGGCATAGGGCGTACGAAGCAGGACGTACGGCGTGCACAGCGAAGCGCCCGCTCCCGACTGCACCTCGGGGGCGGGCGCTTCTTCGCGCGTACGGTTCCTCACTCGCCGAGCAGCGCGTCCACGAACGCTTCCGGCTCGAACGGCGCCAGGTCGTCGGCGCCCTCTCCGAGGCCGATCAGCTTGACCGGCACGCCCAGTTCGCGCTGGACCGCGACCACGATGCCGCCCTTGGCCGTGCCGTCGAGCTTGGTCAGGACGATGCCGGTGATGTCGACGACCTCGGCGAAGACACGGGCCTGCACCAGGCCGTTCTGCCCGGTGGTGGCGTCGAGGACCAGCAGCACCTCGTCGACCGGAGCGTGCTTCTCCACGACCCGCTTGACCTTGCCGAGCTCGTCCATGAGGCCGGTCTTGGTGTGGAGGCGGCCCGCGGTGTCGATGAGGACCACGTCGACCCCCATCTGCTTGCCCTCCTTCACCGCATCGAAGGCGACGGAGGCGGGGTCGCCGCCCTCGGGCCCGCGCACGGTGTGGGCGCCCACCCGCTCGCCCCAGGTCTGGAGCTGGTCGGCGGCGGCGGCCCGGAAGGTGTCGGCGGCACCCAGGACGACACTGCGCCCGTCGGCCACGAGCACGCGCGCGAGCTTGCCGGTGGTGGTGGTCTTGCCGGTGCCGTTGACCCCGACGACCATCACGATGCCCGGCTTGCGCTCCTCGGGCTCGGTCCTCACCGTGCGGTCGACCTCGGTGCCGACCAGCTTGAGCAGCTCGTCGCGCAACAGGGCGCGCAGTTCGTCGGGGGTCCGGGTGCCCAGCACCTTCACCCGCTCGCGCAGCCCGTCGACCAGTTCCTGGGTGGGGGCCACACCGACGTCGGCGGTGAGGAGGATGTCCTCGATCTCCTCCCAGGTGTCGTCGTCGAGGTGCTCGCGCGACAGGAGCGTGAGCAGCCCCTTGCCGAGCACGTTCTGCGAGCGGGAGAGCCGGGAGCGCAGCCGGACCAGACGTCCGGCGGTGGGCTCCGGGACCTCGATCTCGGTCGGGGGGAGCTCTTCGATGACGGGCGGCGCCGAGCCGCCCGGGAGATCGACCTCCTCAATGGTCCGGCGCGGTTCGTCGCGCGGCGTCTCGGCCTCGTCGCCGACGTGCGGCTCGGCCGGAGGGGCGGTGATGTCGGGCGCGGCGGGAGGCGGCGGGGGCAGCGGCTTCTTGCGCCGGCTGCCGACGACGAGCCCGCCGAGGACACCGAGCACGACCACGGCGATGACTACAGCAAGGATGACGGTTTCCATAACCCACCCAGTATCGGCCATGGGTCCCGGCCGGACCCAGCTCCAACGCGGAGACGGGTGCCCACGGCTTGGGGCGGGTCCCGGTCGACGCCGTGATCCCGCTCGCCGCTCCCGGTGGCCTTCTGGGCCCGGGCCCGCGTCCTCGACGCGGACACGCCGCGCAGGACGTCGTACGACGGCCCGGCTCGCCGGGCCCCACGACCGGCGCGTACGGCCTCGGCGGAGCGGACCACCGGACGAGCCGACGCCTCCTCCGGACCGCGACTCGGCAGCTCCCTGCCGCCCGTGTACGGGCGGCTCCATGGCAATCTGACGCATCGTCAGCTACCGTCCCCGCACCATCCGTCCGGTGAAGGGGGATCTCCCGTGCCCGTCACGGTCGTCCGTTTCAACCTCGTCGAGCCCGGTGCGACGCCCGCCTCCCTCAGCGCCCGCTACCGGGCCGCCCTGGACATGGCCGCGTACGCCGACGAGCACGGGGTCACCACCGTGCAGACCGAGGAGCACCACGGCGTCGACAACAACTGGCTGCCGTCGCCGTTCGCCTTCGCGGGCGCGGTCTTCGGCGCGACGCGCAGGATCGCGGTCACCGTCTCCGCCGTGATCGGTCCGCTGCACGACCCGCTCCGCCTGGCCGAGGAGATCGCCGTACTGGATCTGCTGAGCGGCGGCCGGCTGGTGACGGTCGCCGGGATCGGGTACCGCCCGGAGGAGTACGCCCTGTTCGACGTGGAGTGGAGGCGGCGGGGCCGCCTGCAGGACGAGCTGCTGGAGACTCTGCTGAAGGCCTGGACCGGCGAGGAGTTCGAGTACCGGGGCCGTACGGTACGGGTCACCCCGCGCCCCTTCACCGACCCGCACCCCCTGCTCCTGGTCGGCGGCTCCTCCAAGGCCGCCGCCCGCCGTGCCGCTCGCCTCGGCCTGCCCTTCTTCCCCAGCGCGCACCTGCCGGAGCTGGAGGCGTACTACAAGGAACGGCTCGTCGAGTACGGCACCGAGGGCTGGACCATGATGCCGACGGCCGAGACGCCGTTGCTGCACATCGCCGAGGACCCGGACGAGGTGTGGGCACGTCACGGAGAGCACTTCCTGCACGAGGCCCGGACGTACGCCTCCTGGCAGTCCGGCGACATCCGCTCGGCGGTGCGCTCGGCGGCCACGTCGGTGGACGAACTGCGCGCGGAGGGTGTGTACCGGATCCTCACGCCCGAGGAGTGCGTGGAGCAGGACCTCGACAACCTGGTCCTGCATCCGCTGGCGGGCGGGATGCCGGTGGAGGAGGGCTGGCGGAGCCTGCGGTTGTTCGCGGAGCGGGTGCTTCCGGCACTGGGCGCTTGAACTGCGGCGACAACCGACGGCCCGGTTGGGGGAGCCAGTGATCCACTGGGCCCACGAGGCGTGTCCTCGGGCACGGGGAGCACCCGACGCTGCGGGGATGGGGGACCCGGTGCGCTCGCTCGGCGCCCGCTTCTTCCCCCGTGCTGACCAATGGAGATCTGGAGGTGGGGGCCGGGGCGGTGCACGAGTTCCTGCGGGTGATCGCCCTGCTGCGCGCTCATCTCCACCCCGTCGCCCTCAGCACCGAGCGCCAGCCCCCGCACACGACACCGCCGCCCTCGGTCCAGGCGGTTGCCGGGCCGGGGGCGGCGGACGGTTCGGGGAGAAGGGCAGCGGGGTGTTGGCCCCTCTCCCCGGGTTCGAGGGGGCCGTCAGCCCATCTCCTCCAGGGCCTTGCCCTTCGTCTCCTTGACGAACTTGAGGACGAACGGGATGGAGAGCGCGGCGAAGACCGTGTAGATCACGTAGGTCGCGGAGAGGTTCCAGTCGGCCAGCGACGGGAAGCTCGCGGTGATGGCCCAGTTGGCGATCCACTGCGCGGACGCGGCCACGCCGAGCGCCGCGGCGCGGATCCGGTTCGGGAACATCTCGCCGAGGAAGACCCAGACGACCACACCCCAGGACAGGGCGAAGAAGAGGACGAACACGTGGGCGGCGATCAGGGCGGTCCAGCCCTGCGCGGCCGGCAGCTTGCCGTCGACCAGGTCGAAGGAGAACGCCCAGGCCTCAAGGGCGAGACCGATCACCATGCCGACCGACCCGATCAGGGCGAGCGGGCGGCGGCCGACGCGGTCCACGAAGATCATCGCGATCACGGTGCCGACGATGTTGATGATCGACGTCGTGAAGGAGTAGAGGAACGAGTCCGTCGGGTCGACGCCGACCGACTGCCACAGTGTCGAGGAGTAGTAGAACGCGACGTTGATGCCGACGAACTGCTGGAAGACCGAGAGGCCGATGCCGACCCAGACGATCGGCTTGAAGAAGAAGGAGCCGCCGAGCAGGTCCTTGAAGCTCGACTTGTGCTCGCTCTTCATGGCGTGCTCGATCTCGGCGACGCGCGCGTCCAGGTCGATCTTGTCGCCCTCGACCTCCGCGAGGATCTCCTTGGCGCGCTCGCGCTTGCCGACGGAGATCAGAAAACGCGGGGACTCGGGGATGGCGAAGGAGAGCAGGCCGTAGAGGACGGCCGGGATCACCATCACGCCGAGCATGACCTGCCAGGCCTCCAGGCCCATCAGCTTGCCGCGCTGGTCGCCGCCGGCCGCGTTCAGCAGGCCCCAGTTGACCAGCTGGGAGACGGCGATGCCGATGACGATCGCGGCCTGCTGGAAGGAGCCGAGCCGGCCGCGGTAGGCGGGCGGGGCCACCTCGGCGATGTAGGCGGGGCCGATGACCGAGGCCATGCCGATGGCGAAGCCGCCGACGACCCGCCAGAACGCCAGGTCGTACAGCGCGAAGGGCAGTGCCGAACCGACGGCGCTGACCGTGAACAGGACGGCCGAGATCTGCATGCACCGGATACGGCCGATGCGGTCCGCGATGCGTCCCGCGGTCGCCGCGCCGATCGCGCAGCCGATCAGGGCGATGGCGATGACCTGCGCCAGGGCCGCGGAGCCGACGTCGTAGCGGCCCCGGATGGCCTCGACCGCGCCGTTGATCACGGAGCTGTCGTAACCGAAGAGGAATCCGCCCATCGCGGCCGCCGCCGCGATGAAGATGACGTGCCCGAGATGATCGGGATGAGCCGTTCCGGCTCCTGACTTCTGCGCCTGCGCTGTGCTGGTCACGCTCAACTCCTAAGGCCATCGGCAACGCTGCCTGAAGGCAAGAACAACGATGAAGACCCTATGCCTTCAAGTTCCGAAATCAACTACTGGAGGCGTGTGAGAAAACAGGCACAGAGAAGGTGTTCGCGTTCAAGGCATGAACGAATGAAAACGGGGTACCCGAACGGGCTACCGCAGCCGCTGACTGATCACCTTCGAGACACCGTCGCCCTGCATGGAGACGCCGTACAGCGCGTCGGCGACCTCCATCGTCCGCTTCTGGTGCGTGATCACGATGAGCTGCGAGGCCTCCTGCAGCTCCTGCATGATGCGGATCAGCCGCTGGAGGTTGGTGTCGTCGAGGGCGGCCTCGACCTCGTCCATGACGTAGAACGGGCTGGGCCGCGCCTTGAAGATCGACACCAGCAACGCTACGGCCGTGAGGGACCGCTCGCCACCGGAGAGCAGGCTGAGCCGCTTGACCTTCTTGCCCGGCGGCCGCGCCTCGACGTCCACGCCGGTGGTGAGCATGTTGTCGGGGTCGGTCAGGATCAGCCGCCCCTCGCCGCCCGGGAAGAGCCGGCTGAAGACGCCCTCGAACTGCCGTGCGGTGTCCCGGTAGGCCTCGGTGAAGACCTGCTCGACGCGCTCGTCGACCTCCTTCACCACCTGCAGCAGGTCGGCGCGGGTCTTCTTCAGGTCCTCCAGCTGCTCACTGAGGAACTTGTGCCGCTCCTCCAGCGCCGCGAACTCCTCAAGGGCGAGCGGATTGACCTTGCCGAGCTGCTGGTACGCCCGCTCGGCCGCCCTGAGCCGCTTCTCCTGCTCGGCCCGGTGGAACTGCTTCGGCTGGTTGCGCGGATGCTCCGGGTCCTCGGGCAGCTCCTCGCCCTCGGCGGGCGGGGAGGGCGGTACGAGCTGGTGGGGGCCGTACTCCTCGATCAGACCGGCCGGCTCGACCCCCAGCTCCTCCAGCGCCTTGGTCTCCAGCTGCTCGATCCGCATCCGCTTCTCGGCGCCGAGCACCTCGCCCCGGTGGACGGAGTCGGTCAGCTTGTCGAGCTCGGCCTTGAGGTCACGGCCGGTGTTGCGTGCGGCGGTCAACTCCCGTTCCCTGAGCGCCTTGGCGGCCTCGGCGGCGGTCCGCTCCGCGTCCGCGCGAGCGAGGGACACCTCGACGTGGGCGAGCAGCTGGCGCGCGCCGGCGGCGACAGCCTCGGCCACGGCGGCCTCGTGCCGCAGCCTGGCCCGCCGCTGTTCGGCACGCGCGCGTGCGTCCCGTTCCGCGCGGGCGGCCCGGTCGAGGGAGTCGGCCCGTCCGGCGAGCCCCTTGACCCGCTCTTCGTGGGTACGGACCTGGAGGCGGGCCTCCATCTCGGTCTGGCGGGCGTTGGCGCCGTCGGCGGCGAGACGGTCCCGTACGGAGGTGTCGGGTTCCTCCTCGACCGGCATCTCCTCGGCCACGGCGAGGCGTTCGGCGAGTTCCTCGACCTCTTCGAGGGCCTTCTCCAGCGCGTCCTGCGCCCGGGCGGCCGCCGCGGTGGAGCGTTCCGCCTCACCGGCGGCGCCCCTCGCCTGGCCGGACAGCCGGCCCAGCTGCTGGGCCACGGCCGACTTCTCCCGGTCGGCGGCGCGGCGGCGCTCCCCGAGCTCCTCCACCCGGGCCGCGCACTGCTTGCGGTGCTCCACCGCCGTGTGCTGGGCCCCGGCGAGTTCCTCGCACTGCACGGCCAGCTCCTCGAGTTCGGCGGCGGCCTGGTCGACGGATGCCTGTACTTCGAGGAGGCTGGGAGCGCCCGCGGAGCCGCCGTGCGCGAAGTGCGCGCCGAGGAGGTCGCCTTCGGCGGTGACGGCGGTGAGGTGGGGGTTGGCGTAGACGAGGTCCTCGGCGTCTTCGAGGGTGCCGACGACGACGATGCCGTGGAGCAGACGTCTGACGGCCGGCATGAGGTCCTGCGGGGCACGGACGAGATCCGCCGCGTGCTGATGGGTGTTGTCCGCGGGGCCGCCGTGGCTGGTCGCGCCCCGCGGCGGAGCCGCGGATTGATGCAGCCCCGCGCCCCTGAGGGGCGCGTCTTCGGCGCCGCCTGCCAGGAGGAGGGACGCTCGTCCCGCATCCTGCTTCCTCAGCAGGCGGATCGCGTCCGCCGCCGCCGAAGGCGATGTCACCGCCAGCGCGTCCGCCGCCACGCCGAACGCGGCCGCCAGCGCGACCTCGTGGCCCGGGGTCACCGTCAGGAGCTCGGCCGCCGGGCCCAGCAAGCCGGTCAGACGGTCTTTCGCGCCCAGCAGCGCCCCCGTCCCGTCCTTCCTCCGCAACCCCATCGCCAGGGCCTCGTGCCTGGCCTGTGTCGCCGCTCGTCTGCGTTCCGCCGCCGTGACCGCCTCGCGGGCAGCCGTCAGTGCGGCCTCCGCCTCCGCCAGTTGCTGCTTCGCCGCTTCATGCTGCTCCGCCAGCTCCGCGTCGCCCGCGTCGAGGCCGTCGACCTCGGCCTTCAGCGCCTCGTACTCCTCCTGCGCGGCCACGGCCCGCTCCCGCGCCTCGTCCCGGGCGGCGGCCAGGCGGTCGATCTCGGCCTGGGCGGAGGCGGCGCGGGAACGGGCCGCGTTGACCTGGCCGCTGAGCCGGGCGAGGCCCTCGCGCCGGTCGGCGATGGCCCGGGCCACGTCCTTCAGACGCCGTTCCTCCTGGGCGAGCTCGCGCTCCAGCTCGGCGCGGTGCGCGACCGTGTCCTCCAGAGCGTGCTCGGCCGCCTCCAGGGCAGCCTCCAGCTCGGCCTCCTGCTCGCGGACACGGGCGGCCTCGCGCTCCATGTCCTCGGGGTCACGGCCCCGCCGTTCCTCGGGCGGCGCCGACGTGGCGCTCTTCACGCGCGCGTCGGCCAGGGAGATCGTGCCGCGCACCCGCTCGGCGAGCTGGGAGAGCTCGTACCAGGTCTGCTGGGCGCGCTGGAGCCGGGGCGCGAGCTGCCGTACCTCGTCCTCCAGCAGGGCCTCGCGCTGGAGGGCCTTCTTCAGCTCCCGCTCGGCGGCCTCCTTGCGCTCCTTCAGCGCGGCCTCGTCCGCGACCTCGGCCTGCAGCGCCTGCCGCAGTCGTACGAGATCGTCGGCGAGCAGCCGGAGGCGGGCGTCCCGCAGGTCGGCCTGGATGACGGCGGCCCGGCGGGCGACCGCGGCCTGTCTGCCGAGCGGCTTGAGCTGGCGCCGGAGTTCGTCGGTGAGGTCCTGCACGCGCGCGAGGTTGGCCTGCATCGCGTCCAGCTTGCGCAGCGCCTTCTCCTTGCGCTTGCGGTGCTTGAGGACGCCCGCGGCCTCCTCGATGAAGGCGCGGCGGCCCGTGGGATCCGCGTGCAGGACGGAGTCGAGCTGGCCCTGGCCGACGATCACGTGCATCTCGCGGCCGATGCCGGAGTCGGACAGGAGTTCCTGGATGTCAAGGAGGCGGCAGGTGTCGCCGTTGATCTGGTACTCGCTGCCGCCGTTGCGGAACATGATCCGCGTGATGGTGACCTCGGCGTACTCGATGGGCAGGGCGCCGTCGGAGTTGTCGATGGTCAGGGACACCTCGGCGCGGCCCAGCGGCGGGCGCCCGGTGGTCCCGGCGAAGATGACGTCCTCCATCTTGCCGCCGCGCAGCGACTTGGCGCCCTGTTCGCCCATGACCCAGCTGAGCGCGTCCACGACATTGGACTTGCCCGAGCCGTTCGGTCCGACGACGCACGTGATGCCCGGCTCGAACCGGAGCGTGGTCGCCGATGCGAACGACTTGAACCCTCGGAGGGTCAGGGCCTTGAGGTGCACGGCGCTGGACTCTACCTTCCGGGGGTGTCTCACTCCATGAACGCGCTGTTGCCCGCGGTTTCACCGTTGAACGTGGAGGGCACACCAAACGTTAAGAGAGTGAAAGGGTGCACGGGGGCAAGAAAGAAGGGACGCCGAAGCGTCCCTTGCAAACTCTGACAACTGAGCGGTTGATACGGGCTGACCGGACCACTGCGTGAGCTGTCGTGGAGCGATGCAGCGATCAGGTGAGCGCAGGCTCCGCCTGGTGTGCGTCGATGCTCTCCATGATCCTGTCGTGAGAAGCGGCAGCCGCGAGCTCGTCATTCTCGGCCTGGATCCGTACGAGTTCGGATTCCAGGTCCTGGACGCGCTGCTGGAGCCGTCGCATCTCGGCGAGGAGTCGAGGGTCCGAGCCGCCGACGTAACCGAGAAGCGCCTTTGCCATGATGGATGGTCCTCCACACTGAGTGACCGACCGATGCGGTGTGGGTCGTGAGGGATTCGCACCCGCGGTGCTTGACACTTTTGAGTTCGTGCTGCTGTTGTTCCATGCCAAACAGCTAAGGTGCGCGGGGTGCTTTCAGCGTCTCACCAAAAAGTTTGACGGTCAACACGATCACGCCCCGTATTGGTGGCAACCCGCTCCGGCGCGGCCTGGGAACGGCGGCGCTGCGGCTCCCTCGGGACCCCGGGGGCGTGACGATCATTCTTGGCTGCGGAGCTTGCCACGGCAGGGGCTTCTTGGCAACCACCAGCGCCTTTCTGCTTCCGGCAGGTGCCGGTGGCATGTCCCGGCGCTGCCGCCTGGGCCGTTTTACAGAAACCGCTCAGCGGATGGCGAAGCCGTCGTAACCCCCGCGGGGTGTGTCCCAGATCTCGGTGACACCGTCGACACGGCCGGGCGTGTCGTCGCCGAGGAGCCAGTCGAGGAGTCCCTGGCAGCCCTTGCGCGGGCCCTCCGCGACCACCTGGACGCGTCCGTCGTCCAGATTGAGAGCAAAACCACTCAGGCCGCCGATCTCCAGAGCCTTGGCCCGCGTGAACCAGCGGAAACCCACACCTTGGACGCGTCCGCGCACCCAGGCGACCAGTCGTACATCCTCGCTCATGGGTGCAACCTAACCGGCCAATGTCTCTCCCGGCACTCCTTCAACTGGCGCCATGCGGTACTGTCCGCTGCCAATGAATCTCATACGAAACTCACTCGATCGTGTGGGTTTTGTGACTTGGTTGGCCGGGGGGACGCGTCGACCGCAAGAACAGACGAGGAAGGCAAGGACATGGGACGCCACCGACGCTCCGCCGCCGGCCGCGCCGCCACGGGCCGCGCCACGGGGGTCACACCGACATACACCTCCTACGGGAGTGGCCACGACCCGCAGGACTCGTACAACTTCGCCTCGGTGGGCACCGCCACCTACCCGGGCCACGAGGACGCCGACCCCTACGCGCGCAGTGACGCCTACCTGTTCGCGTCGGAGGAGGAGTACGCGCTGTACCGGGGCGAGGGCTACACGCCCGCCGACGGTCCGCGTCGCAGCGGCTCGCACCGCCGCCGCAAGAAGAACCTCGTGACGCCGGTCAAGACCGGTCTGCTCGGGGTCTCGGCCGCCGTCGCGATCGGCACGGTCGCGGTCGCCGCGGGCGTGGTGCCGGGCCTGGACAACTACAAGATCGGCGGCGGCACCACCGGCGGGGACGTGCAGGCGGCGAGCTCGCCGACCAACTCGCCCGCCGAGCAGGGCGGCACCTCCGGCAGTGCCGGCAGCGACGACAGCCGCGAGGACGGCTCGTCGACGAGCCGGGACGCCGAGCGCGCCTCCTCGCCCTCGCCGGCCCCCTCGACCTCGACGCCCGCCCCGAGCAAGAAGCCGACGAAGAAGCCGGCGAAGAAGCCGGCGGCCACGCCGACCAAGGAGCCGGAGACGACTCCTTCGCAGCAGGAGCGGGAGCCCGCGAAGCAGGAGACCACCGCGCCGGTGGAGGTCTCCACGGAGGCCGCAGCCGAGGCCGAGGTGCTCAGGCTCGTCAACGTCGAGCGCGAGAAGGTGGGCTGCAGCCCCGTCGCCGCCAACAGCGCGCTCACCGATCTCGCCGAGACCTTCAGCAAGGCCATGGCCGACCAGGGCTTCTTCGACCACACCGACCCGAGCGGCGCCACCCCGTGGGACCGCGCCGCGAAGGCCGGGATCACCAGCCTCGGCGGCGAGAACATCGCCCGGGGCCAGGCCGACGCGGCCTCGGTCATGGAAGCGTGGATGAACAGCCCCGGCCACAAGGCGAACATCCTGAACTGCGACTTCAAGACGCTGGGCGTGGGCGTGCAGTTCGGCGCGGGCGGCCCCTGGTGGACCCAGGACTTCGGGTACTAGAGACCCGTGCGACGACGGTCGCACTAACTTTTCGTTAGTGCGACCTGTTGGTTAGCGCTCCCTTCCAGTACGCTCGTGATATGGACACCACGCAGCAGCCCCCGGAGGCGCGGGACCTCCCGTACGACGTGTTCGCCAAGGCCTGCCCCTCGCGCGGCACCCTGGAGCACGTGACGGGCCGCTGGGGCGCACTCACCCTCGGCGCCCTGCACGAGGGCTCGCTGCGCTTCAACGAGCTGCGCCGCCGGGTCGACGGCGTGAGCGAGAAGATGCTCTCCCAGACGCTCCAGGCGCTGGAGCGAGACGGCCTGGTGCACCGCGAGGCCCAGCCCACCAACCCGCCCCGCGTCGACTACGAGCTCACCCCGCTGGGCCACGAGCTCGCCGAGCGCCTGCTGGGCCTCATCCACTTCGTCGAGGGCCGCATGGACGACGTCCTGGCCGCTCGTGAGCGCTACGACGTGACGCGCGGCGCCCGCTGACACCTCGGGCAGAAGTAGCTGGACCGGTTCATCCACGGCCGCCGGCGCATCGGCGTACCGCACCGCTTGCAGGGCAGCCCCTCACGGCCGTACGCGTCGAGGGACCGGTCGAAGTACCCGGACTCGCCGTTGACGTTGACGTACAGGCTGTCGAAGCTGGTGCCGCCGACCGCGAGGGCCGCGTTCATCACGTCCCGGACGTGGCCCAGGAGTTCCGCGGTGCGGGGGCGCGTGAAGGTGCCGGTGGGGCGCTCGTAGTGGATGCGGGAGCGCCACAGCGCCTCGTCCGCGTAGATGTTGCCGACTCCGCTGATCAACGACTGGTCCAGCAGGGCCCGTTTGATGGTGCTGCGCTTGCGGCGCAGGGCCTGGTGGAAGGCGTCGTCGTCGAAGAGCGGGTCGAGGGGGTCGCGCGCGATGTGCGCGATGACGTCGGGCAGGCCGTCGGGGGTGTTGTCGTGCAACGACAGCCCGCCGAAGGTGCGTTGGTCGACGAAGCGCATTTCGGTGTCCACCTCGTCGGCGAACCTCACCCGGATCCTCAGGTGCTTCTCGTCGGGCGCGGCATGCGGCTGGACCAGCAGCTGGCCGCTCATCCCGAGATGGGCCAGGACCGACTGGCCGGTGTCCTCCAGGGGCAGCCAGAGGTACTTCCCGCGGCGGCTCGGGATGCCGACGCGGTGGCCCTTGAGCCGGTGCGCGAAGTCCTCGGCGCCGGCGAGGTGACGGCGGACCGCGCGCGGGTGCAGCACCTCGGCCTCGGCGACCGTACGGTGGGCGACCCACCGCTCGAGGCCGCGCCGTACGACCTCGACCTCGGGCAACTCGGGCATGGGACTCCCCCGTCACGGACCGGTGTATGAGCCGAGCGCCCGCCCCGGTGTTCGGGGGCAGGCGCTCGGCTGCGCTGTTCTTCCGGACGCGCTGGTGCTTCCAGGCGTCAGGCGGAGACGGACGACGGACCTTCGTCGTCGTCCTCGGCGGCTTCGACGACCTCAATGGCCTCGACGGCCTCGACGATCTCAACGGCCTTTGCGGCCGCCGCCTCGGCGCGCTCGTCCGCTGCGGCCCGGATGGACCTCCAGGCGGACTCCGCGGCCTGCTGCTCCGCCTCCTTCTTGCTGCGGCCGGTGCCGGTGCCGTACGAGACGCCTCCGACGCGGGCGGCAGCAGTGAAGGTCTTCTCGTGATCGGGGCCGGTCTCCGTGACCAGGTACTCGGGCACGCCGAGCCCTTCGGTCGCGGTGAGCTCCTGGAGACTGGTCTTCCAGTCCAGGCCGGCACCGAGGTTGGAGGACTTCTCGATCAGCGGGTCGAAAAGCCGATGGACGAGCTCGCTCGCCGCATCCAGACCCTGGTCGAGATAGACCGCGCCGATCACCGCTTCCAGGGTGTCGGCGAGGATGGACGCCTTGTCCCGGCCGCCTGTGCCCTCTTCACCACGGCCGAGCCGGATGAAGGAACCCAGGTCGAGCCCGCGGCCGACCTCCGCCAGTGCGCGCGAGTTGACCACCGCGGCCCGCAACTTGGCCAGTTGGCCTTCGGGCAGGTCGGGGTGGGTCGTGTACAGCGTGTCCGTGACCACGAGGCCGAGTACGGAGTCCCCGAGGAACTCCAGACGCTCGTTGGTCGGCAGACCGCCGTTCTCGTACGCGTAGGACCGGTGGGTCAGCGCACGCACCAGAAGGGCGGACTCGAGCTTGTACCCGAGCCGCCCTTCCAACAGCGTGTGGGACGAGGCCTGGTTGTCGCCCGCGTTCTTCTTCGGCGTGGACACAGTGCCTCTCACCAGCCGCTCAGACCTCGAGGACCTGGCGCTTGTTGTAGGTGCCGCAAGCGGGGCACGCGATGTGCTGCAGCTTGGGCTCGTGGCAGCGCTCGCACGCAACCAGGGTGGGGACCGCAGCCTTCCACTGCGACCGGCGGTGGCGCGTGTTGCTGCGCGACATCTTCCGCTTCGGAACAGCCACGGCTACTTCTCCTGCTTCTCGTCGACGCCAGGTTCGGCGCCGCTCATCTCGTCCT
This sequence comes from Streptomyces sp. NPDC058307, assembly GCF_042880295.1. Classification (NCBI taxonomy): domain Bacteria; kingdom Bacillati; phylum Actinomycetota; class Actinomycetes; order Kitasatosporales; family Streptomycetaceae; genus Streptomyces; species Streptomyces sp. NPDC058307. Next base: position 25,242 of record NZ_JBHVYZ010000035.1, on the reverse strand, counting down.
TCTCGCCGTCTTCGAGTGAACCGGCGAGTCCCTGCAGTGCCGCCCAACGGATGTCGACGGCGTCATGGTGGTGGTCCGGGTCGTCCGTGAGCCGCTCTCCGCATTCGGAGCACAGGCCCAGGCAGTCGTCCTGGCACACCGGCTGCATCGGCAGTGCGAGCACCACCGCATCACGCAGCACGGGTTCGAGGTCGAACAGGCCGTCCTCGATGAAGAGCCTGTCCTCGTCTTCCTCGGCGTCGTCGGCCGGTTCCGCTTTCACGCGGCCCCGGTCGTCGGCGTCAGGGTACGAGAACATCTCCTGGAAGTCCGCTTCGAGCGCCAGCTCGAGCGGCTCCAGACACCTTACGCACTCCCCCTTGGCCTGTGCACGGGCGGTGCCTGTGACAAGCACCCCTTCCATGACCGACTCCAGGCGGAGTTCGAGCTCGACCGGGGCGCCTTCCGGCACTCCGATCACTCCCTGGATACCGAGGTCCTTGGGAGCGTCGATCTCACGGGTCAGGCGCTGCAGCGCGCCAGGACGCCGGCCCAGCTCGTGTGTGTCGAACACGAGAGGGTTGCGGTGGTCGAGGCGGGCGTTCAGGGCCATTCCTGCTTTCGATCTTGAAACTCGGGGGGACGCCGCCCTTCGGTGTTCCCGGGCAGCGTTGATCGCGGACGTACACGCGACCGAAGAGCCAGGATACTGGACCTTTCGCTCACGGCCCAATCCGGTGGTCTCCGGTAGCCCCTTACTGACCGCGACCCTGTTCGTACGCCCTCAACTGCTCCGGCGTGATCATGCCGGTGTCGAAGAGGCTGGTCTCGTCGAGGGCGTAGCTCTGCTGGGTCTGCTGCGGCTGGTGGGCCTGCTGGGCCTGCTGGGCCTGCTGGGCCTGGTTCGGGTCGTACTGCTGCTGGTCGTACCCCTGGTAGGCGTAGGGGTCGGTCTGCTGGTAGCCGTACTGGTCCTGCTGGGCGTAGGGATCGGGCTGCTGCTGGTAGCCGGCGTAGGCGTCGGGCTGCTGCTGGTAGCCGTACGCCGGCTGCTGGGCGTACTCGGGCTGCCCTGCCTGTGCCTGGGCCTGGGCGTCCTGCTCGGCGAGGGCGGTGAGGTCGGCCAGGTAGTCGGCGTCGCTGGAGTGCTGGACGGTGGCGGTGTTGTCGGCGAGGGCGCCGAGGTCGTCGGTGGCGATGCGGCCGTGCAGCTTCTGGCGGCCGCGGCCGACGGCCTCCAGGGTCTTGGCCAGGACCGCCTCGAAGGCGCCGAGCTTGGCGTCGACGTAGGAGTCGGCGTCCTTGCGCAGCGTCTCGGGGTCGTGGCTGCGCTCGGGGGCGTCCTCGTCCTCGTAGCCGTGCTCGTCGAGACCCGGGCCGGTGCCGAGGAGCCTCTCGCGGCCGCGGCCGACCGAGCCGAGGGTCTTGGTGAGGACGACCTCGAAGTTGGCGAGCTTGGAGTCGACGTAGTCGTCGGCCTCGGCGCGGACCTCCTCGGCCTCCCTTCGGGCCTCGTCGAGGATCCGGTCGGCCTCGGCCTGGGAGCGGCGGGCGATCTCGGTGTCGGAGATCAGGGAGCCGCGCTCGGCGTGTGCCGTGGAGATGATGCGCTCGGCCTCCTGGCGGGCCTGCTCGACCAGCTGGTCACGGTCGCCGATCAGCTCCTGGGCCTGCGCGAGGGAGCCCGGCAGGGCCTGGCGCAGCTCTTCGAGCATCGCGAGCAGGTCGGCGCGGTTGACGATCACCGAGGCCGACATGGGCATCGACCGGGCGCCGGAGACCGTGGAGACGATCTCGTCGAGCTTCTTCTGCACGTCCACCTGTGCTCGCCACTCTCTACAGCCGTGTTGGAGACGGACGGGACGACTGTAGCCCCATCAGCCCTTGCGGAGGCGCTCGTTCAGGGCTTCCAGGACCCTTGGGGGGACCAGGTGGGAGACGTCTCCGCCCCAGGTCGCGACCTCCTTGACGAGCGAGGAGGACAGGAAGCTGTAGGTGGGGTTGGTCGGCACGAAAAGGGTCTCGACACCGCTCAGGCCGTTGTTCATCTGGGCCATCTGGAGCTCGTAGTCGAAGTCGCTGACCGCGCGCAGGCCCTTGACGATGGCCGGGATGTCGCGCTCCTTGCAGTAGTCGACGAGCAGGCCGTGGAAGGCCTCGACGATCACGTTGCCGTACTCGGCGGTGACCTCGCGGATCAGGTCGATCCGTTCGTCGATCTCGAACAGGCCCTTCTTGGACTTGTTGATCATCACCGCGACATAGACCTCGTCGTACAGTCTGGAGGCGCGGGAGATGATGTCGAGGTGTCCGTTGGTGATCGGGTCGAACGACCCGGGACAGACGGCGCGGCGCACTTGAGATCCCTCGCTCTCCGGTCCGGTCATCGTGCGTCTTCGCACGTAGAGGCGGCGCGACCGTACCAAAACGTTCCCTCGCCGTAGCGACGGGCCTTGACCGCGTCGAATCCGGGCGGCCAGTGGAACTCTCCGCCTCTGGTGCTGCGCTCCACGGTGACGAGGGCCTCCGGCGCGAGCCAGTGTTCCGTGCGGAGTGTGAGCAGAATCTCGCGAAGATCGTGATCCGTGACTCGGTACGGCGGGTCCAGGAAGACGAGGTCGTACGGCTGCGCCGGCGCCGCTGCCTGGATGATCTGTTCGGCCTTGCCCGCGCGGACCTCGGCCCCGGGCAGGCCGAGGTTCCTGACGTTCTCGCGGATGGTGCGGGCGGCTCTCGCGTCGGCCTCGACCAGGAGGGTGTGGCTCGCGCCGCGGGAGAGGGCTTCCAGGCCGACCGCGCCCGATCCGGCGTAGAGGTCCAGGACCCGTTCACCTCCCAGGGGGCCGCCGAGGAGGGACTGCCAGGTGGAGAAGAGACCTTCGCGCGCCCGGTCGGAGGTGGGCCGGGTTCCGTTGCCCGGCGGGACGGCCAGGCGGCGTCCGCCGGCTCTGCCCGCGATCACGCGCGTCATCTTCGGTCCTTGTTCGGGGGTGGTTACGGGTCCAGTTTCTCAGCCCATTTCCAGGTACTGCTCCCTCTCCTCGTCCAGAAGCGCGTCCAGGGCTGTGCGCAGGCCGGGAAGCGTGATCAGCTCCGGATCCGCCTCCACCACCGCCGTCGCCTCCTGCCTCGCCTCCGCGATGATCTCCTCGTCCTCGATCACGGCGAGGACCCGCAGCGAGGTCCGGGCGCCGGACTGGGCCTGGCCGAGGACATCGCCCTCGCGGCGCTGTTCCAGGTCGATGCGGGAGAGTTCGAAGCCGTCCAGCGTCGACGCCACCGCGTTCAGCCGCTGGCGGGCCGGGCTCGCCTCGGGCATCTCCGAGACCAGCAGGCACAGCCCGGGCGCCGAGCCCCGGCCCACCCGGCCGCGCAGCTGGTGGAGCTGGGAGACGCCGAAGCGGTCGGCGTCCATGATGACCATCGCCGTGGCGTTGGGGACGTTGACGCCGACCTCGATGACCGTGGTGGCGACCAGGACGTGGGTCTCGCCGGCGGCGAAGCGGCGCATGACCGCGTCCTTGTCGTCGGGGTGCATACGGCCGTGCAGCACCTCGACGCGCAGGCCGCTCAAGGGGCCCTTGGCGAGCTGGTCGGCGATGTCCAGGACGGCGAGCGGCGGGCGCTTCTCGGCCTCGTCCTCCGGGGACTGCTGGGACTTCTGGTGGGACTTCTGCTGGGCGGCCTTCTTGGGGTCGTCCTCCTCGTCGCCGATGCGGGGGCAGACGACGTAGGCCTGGTGGCCGTTCTCCACCTCCTCGCGGACGCGTTCCCAGGCGCGGGTGAGGAAGTGGGGCTTGTCCGCGGCCGGCACCACATGGCTGGCGATCGGGGAGCGGCCGGCCGGGAGCTGGTCCAGGACGGAGGTCTCCAGGTCGCCGAAGACCGTCATGGCGACCGTGCGCGGAATGGGGGTGGCCGTCATGACGAGGAGGTGGGGCGGCTGCTTTCCCTTGCCGCGCAGGGCGTCCCGCTGCTCGACGCCGAACCGGTGCTGTTCGTCGACCACGACCAGGCCCAGGTCCTGGAACTGCACCTTGTCCTCGATCAGCGCGTGCGTGCCGATCACGATCCCGGCCTCTCCGGTGACCAGATCCAGCATCGCCTGCCGGCGCGCGGCCGTGCCCATCGAACCGGTGAGCAGCACGACCTTGGTGCCGTGCTCGGAGCCGCCCAGCATTCCGCCCTCGGCAAGCTCGCCCATCATCTCCACGACCGAGCGGTGGTGCTGCTGGGCGAGCACCTCGGTGGGGGCCAGCATGGCGGCCTGTCCGCCCGCGTCGACGACGGCGAGCATGGCGCGCAGGGCCACCAGTGTCTTGCCCGATCCCACCTCGCCCTGCAGCAGCCGGTGCATCGGATGGTCCGTGGCGAGGTCGTCGAAGATCTCCTTGGAGACCTTCTGCTGGCCGTCCGTGAGGGTGAAGGGGAGGCGGTCGTCGAAAGCCGCGAGGAGGCCGTCCGGAGCGGGTTTCCTCGGCACCGCGGGGAGTTGGGCGTCCGCATGGCGGCGGCGGGCGAGGGCGACCTGGAGGACGAAGGCCTCGTCCCACTTGAGGCGGGCCTGGGCGTCGGCGATGTCGGCCTTGGTGTGCGGACGGTGGATCTTGAGGAGGGCCTCCGGGAGGGGGACCAGACCCCGGCCCTCGCGGAGGGACTCCGGGAGGGGGTCGATCGCCTCCTGGGCGCTCGGCAGGACCGTCTGGATCGCCTTGCCGATCTTCCAGGACTCCAGTTTGGCGGTGGCGGGGTAGAGGGGGATCAGGGCGCCCGCCCAGCTCTCCACCGTCTCCGCTGCCTCGTCGTCGGCTCCGCGCAGCAACTCGTATGCCGGATGGGCCAGTTGGAGGCGGCGGTTGAACAGGGAGACCTTGCCGGCGAACAGCGCGCGGGTGCCCGGCAGGAGTTCCTTGTGGGGCTTGTGGACGCCGTTGCCGAAGAAGACCAGTTGGAGGCGGCCGCTGCCGTCCGTGATGGTGACCTCCAGCCGCTGCCCCTTGCCGCGCGGTGCCCTGGCCGAGGCGAAGGTGTGCAGACGGGCGTCGGCGACCTGGGCGACCACGGTGACGTGCTCGTCCATGGGCAGGTCGGCGAGGTGGGTCAGCTGCCCCCGCTCCTCGTATCTGCGCGGGTAGTGGTGCAGGAGGTCGCCGACGGAGTGCAGGCCGAGATGCTCGGCCATCACCTTCGCGGTGGCGGGGCCGAGCACCTTCTTCAACGGTTCTTCCAGTGCGGGCACGAGATCCATTGCACACCACACCACTGACATTGCCGTATACGTACCGGGAAACCCCTGGTCAGACGGCTGGTTGGGGACTTAGGATGGCGCGCTCCGGCCATCCGCGGATCCCGCCCCACCCGGGACCGCCCGACCCCGCGCCGCGTGCACGTTTCCCCCCACCGGCGCTGCGACGATGGATTCCCAGACCTCACAGTCATCGCAGACACCCCAGGTACCTCCGCAACCTCATACGTTCCAGGTCGACCTGCGCGGTCTGGTGGACCTCCTCTCCCATCACCTCTACTCCAGCCCCAAGGTCTATCTGCGCGAACTGCTCCAGAACGCGGTGGACGCGATCACGGCCCGGCGGGCCGAACAGCCGGACGCCCCGGCCCGGGTGCGGTTGCACGCCGAGAACGGCGCCCTGCGGGTCGAGGACTCCGGGATCGGGCTCACCGAGGCGGACGTGCACGACCTGCTGGCCACCATCGGACGCAGCTCCAAGCGGGCCGAGGGCCTCCAGGAGGTGCGCTCCGAATTCCTCGGGCAGTTCGGCATCGGTCTGCTCGCCTGTTTCGTGGTGGCCGAGCGGATCCGGGTGGTCAGCCGCAGCGCCCGGACGCCGGACGCGCCGCCCGTGGAGTGGACGGCGAGCGACGACGGTTCGTACCGGGTACGGACGCTGCCCCACGACGCCCGTCCGGAGCCGGGGACCACCGTGCACCTGGTGGCGCGGGCGGGTGCCGGCGAGTGGCTCACGCCCGAGCGGGTCCTGCGGCTCGCCCGGGACTTCGGCTCCCTGCTGCCGTACGACGTCCGGGTCGGCGACGAGGCGGTCACCGATCTGCCCGCGCCCTGGGACCGGCCCTACCCCTCCCCCGCCACCCGCAGGGTGGCCCTGGCCCGGCACTGTCACGAGCTGTTCGGTTTCACCCCGCTGGACTCGATCGAGCTGAACGTTCCGCTGGCCGGGATCCGGGGCGTGGCGTACGTCCTTCCCTCGGCGGTCAGTCCCGCCCAGCGGGCGACGCATCGCGTGCATCTCAAGGGCATGCTGCTGACCGAGCGGGCCGAACAGCTGCTGCCGGACTGGGCGTTCTTCGTGCGCTGCGTCCTGGACACCGACAGCCTGCGGCCCACGGCCTCGCGCGAGTCGCTGTACGAGGACGAGACGCTGGCCGCGGTCCGGGAGGCGCTCGGTGAGCGGATCCGGTCCTGGCTGACCGGTCTGGCGGCCGGGGATCCGGAACGGCTCGCGGCCTTCCTGTCCGTGCACCACCTGGGCGTGAAGTCGCTCGCGCGGCACGACACGGACATGCTGCGCACGATGCTGCCCTGGCTGCCGTTCGAGACGACCGACGGGCGGCTGTCGCTGGAGGAGTTCGCGCGGCGGCACGCGGTGGTGCACTTCACGCGGACCGTCGAGGAGTACCGGCAGGTGGCGCCGATCGCCTCCGCGCAGGGCGTCGGGGTGGTCAACGGCGGCTACACGTACGACAGCGACCTGGTCGAGGCGCTGCCCTCGGTGCGGCCGGGGACGGTCGTCGCGGAGCTGGACGCGGACACCGTCACCGCCCACATGGACCTGGTCGATCCGGCGGAGGAGCTGGCGCTGTCCGGCTTCCTGGCGGCCGCGCGGGCCAGGCTCGATCCACTGGGCTGCGACGTGGTCCTGCGCGCGTTCCGGCCGCTGTCCGTGCCCGCGCTGCACCTGGACGACCGGGGCGCCCGGCACGAGCAGGCACGGGCGGAGGCCGAGGACCGCGCCGACGACCTGTGGGCCGGCATCCTCGGCTCGCTGCGCGGCAGCGCCCCACGCGCGCGTCTGGTGGTGAACCATCTCAACCCGCTGGTACGGCGGATCGGTTCGCTGGGCGATCCGGAACTGATCGGCACCGCCACCGAGTCCCTGTACGGGCAGGCGCTGCTGATGGCCCAGCGGCCGCTCAGGCCCGCGGACTCGGCGCTGCTGAACCGGGCCTTCATGGGCCTGCTGGAGTGGGCCACGAACGGCGAGGAGGGCCGCTGATGAGCGGGGTCGACGGGATCGACGGCAACCACGGGGTCACGGCCTTCGACGCGCTGCGCCGGGCGATGGCGGAGAACGCCGAGGAGCCGGAGGGGCCCGCCCGCAACGCGCGCGCGGAACAGCTGCTCGCCGAGGCCGAGAAGCTGAACATCCCGCTCGCGGTCGTCGAGGCGCTCGGACACCAGCTGAAGGTCTACAACTACAGCTCCGAGAAGGCCAAGATGTTCGTCCCCTTCGCGCGGCTGCTGCGCATGTGGGACGAGCGCCCCGAGGACTTCGACGCGTACGAGACGCACTCGCTGCACTGGGTCTTCAAGTGGATGACGGCCGGCATGCTCGACCAGCCGCACATCCCGCTCGCCGCCGTCGAGAAGTGGCTCGGCGAGATGGAGCACCGCTACCGGCTGGCCGGGCACTCCGAACGGGCCGTGCGCAGCGCCGAGTACAGCGTGGCCGCGCACGTCGGGGACCTGGAGCGGGCGGGGCGCGCGTACGCCGCGTGGCTGGCCGCCGACCGGGACAGCATGGCCGACTGCCACGCCTGCGAGCTGCACGAGCAGGGCTGGTGGCAGGCGCAGCGCGGGCGGGACGAGGAGGCGCTCGACCTGTGGGCGCCGGTCCTGGAGGGCGAGTTCAGCTGCGCCCACGAGCCGCACGCGGCCCTCGCCTCCTCCCTCACGCCGTTGCTGCGCCTGGGCCGCCTCGACGAGGCGCGCGCCAACCACCTGCGGGGCTTCCGGCTCGTGCGGTCCATGGAGAGCATGCGCGGCGCCTACGCGGACCATGTCGAGTTCTGCGCGCTCAGCGGCAACGAGGCACGGGCTCTGGAGCTGCTCGCGGAGCGTCCCGCGTACTTCACGGACGACGGCCATCCGCGCAGCAGGCTGGACTTCATGGCCGTGGTGGCGCTGCTCATGGACCGTCTCGTCGAGCTCGGTCCGGGCGACCGGCCGGTGCCGGGGCCCGCGGGCCGGTCCTGGACCGCCGCCGAACTCGCCGCCCACGCGCGCGAGGAGGCCCTCGCGCTGGCCGCCCGCTTCGACGAGCGCAACGGCACGGCTCACGTCAGCGAGCGGGCACGCGCGCGTATGGCGCAGCGCCCGCTGGTGGAACGGCTCCCGCTGGGAGTACGGACGGTCACCGTTCCCGTGGTGACGTCTCCGGCCCCCACGACCGCCCAGGAGCCCGATCTGCCCGCACTGGTCGCCGAGGCCCGCCGGCTGTCGGACACCCTCCAGCCGAACGCCGTCGAGGCGTGGGCGGCGGTCGCACGGGCCGCCGAGGGCATCGAGCTGGACCCGCGCGACCGGGCCGAGATCGCCGACCACGAGGCCATGGACCTGGGCCCCGCGGGCCTCGAACTGTTCGAGCGAGCCGCCGAGTTGTACGCGGAGGCGGGCGACCCGGGCGAGGCGCTGGCCGCACACGCGCGTGCCGCGTACGTGCGCGCGCTGGAGGGCGAGGTGGACGAGGCGCTCGCGGCGGTCGCCGGGCCGTACGACGAGATCCTCGCGCTCTACTCCGGGGACGGCACCGGCGTACGGCAGACGGCGTCGGTGCTGATGTCCCGGGCGCGGATCCTGATGCGGCGGGTGCACGAGGGCGACGACGAGGCGTTCCTGACCGACGCCGAGTCGGCCGTACGGGAGGTGCTCGCCCTCGTCGAGGGCCGGACCGGGGACGACGTGCGGCTCGCCGCGCGGGTCGCCGAGGCGCAGGCGATGCTGGCGGAGCTGGCCGTGCGGACCGGGGACGTGCAGGGGGCGGCGGAGCTGTTCGGGTGGGCCGCGGCGGGGTTCGTGGAGGCGGGACTGCCGTGGTTCGCGGTGGAGTACGAGGCCAGGCTGGCCGGGCTCCTGCACCACCTGGGCGACCTGGGCGGGACGGAACGAGCGCTGCGGGCGGCGCTGGAGCACGGCGGACCGCACCTGGAGGCGGTCGGGCGGGCCCAGCTGCGTCTCCAGCTCGCCGAGGTCGTCGGCGGCCGGGGGCTCGCCGAGGAGGCCGCCGACCATGCCCTGGAGGCCGCTCACTGGGCCGACGAGGCCGGGGAGGGGCCGACGCTGGGCGCCCTGGCCCGGCACCAGCTGGGCGGGCTCCTGGTGCGTCTCGGCCGGTGGGCCGAGGCCGCGGAGGTGCTGGAGTCGGCGCTGCCCGACCTGAGCGCCGAGAGCCACGGCGAGGGAGCGGTCGTCCAGACGCAGTGGTGGCTCGGCGACTGTCTGAGCGAGCTGGGCGAGCACCGGGAGGCGGCCGAACGGCGTCTCCAGGCCGCCGAGATCGCCCGGCACTGGCCCGAGCAGCACGACCACGCCACCCTCGCCCATCTCGCCGCCGAGTCGCTCGGGGCCGCGGGGCTGCCCGCCGAGGCCGACCGGGCGTACGCGCGCGCGGGCTCGCTGTGGCGGGAGCTCGGCAACGTGCACGGCCTCGTCCGCTCCCTGCGGGCCCGCGCCTGGCTCGCGCTGCGCGCTGAGGACGGGGCGCAGGCGGCACGGCAGTTGATGGCGGACGCGGTCCGGGAGTGCGAGGACGCACTGGGTGACGCGGAGGCCGACGAGGCGGCGCGGCAGCGGCTGGTCGGCGAACTCGGGCACACGCACCGGCAGTTCGGGGACCTCATCGCTCGCTGCGTGTCCGAGGACGCCGAGGACGACTCGATCCGGGCGGTGCTGGAGGAGGCGCTGGCCCAGGTGGTGGAGGCGGTGGTCGTGTTCGCCTCGCTCGGGGACGACGCCCTGGACGCCCGGACCGGTGCCGAACTCGCGGCGGGCTGGCTGGCGATCGACCTGGGCCGGCCGACGGAGGCGGCGGCACGCGCGCGTGCCGTGCTCGACTCCTACGGCGACTCCTACGACGACGCGGACGGGGCCGACGGGGCCGACGGGACGGCACAGGCGCGGCGGGCCGAGGCGGGGCAACTGCTGGAGCTCATGGAGGGGCAGAACAACTGATTGCCCATGGGTTCTACTCGACCCCGATGAGCAGCAGGGCCCCCTGCCGCCCGCCCCGGTACACCACGGTGTCCACGGCGAGGTACGACTCCCGTACGCGCGCCTCCAGGCGGTCGGCGACGGCCTCGGGGGCCTCGTCGCCCACGACGAGGGTGACCAGCTCGCCGCCGGCCGAGAGCATGCGGTCCAGGACGGCCTCGGCGGTGACGGTGACGTCCGAGCCGATCACCGCCACGTCCCCGTCGATGAGCCCGAGGACGTCACCGGCCTGGCAGATGCCGGCCATGGTCCAGGACTGGCGTTCGGCGACGGTGACCTCGGCGTACCGGGTCGCGCCGGCCGCCGAGGTCATCTGGACGACGTCCTCGTCGAACCGGCGCTCCGGTTCGTGCACGGCGAGCGCCGCGATGCCCTGGACCGCGGAGCGGGTCGGGATCAGCGCGACCCGGATGCCCTCCGTGCGGGCCTGCTCGGCCGCGGCGGCGGCGGTGTGGCGCAGCTCGGCGTCATTGGGCAGCAGCACGACCTCGCGCGCGTGGGCCCGTCGTACCGCCTCCACGAGCTCCCCGCTCGCGGGCGGCTCCCCGGGGCGGGCGAGCACGGTGGTCGCGCCGGCCTCGGCGTACAGCCCGGCCAGGCCCGCACCGGGCACGACGGCGACGACGGCCCGCTGGGCGCGCTCGCGGGGCGGCCGCTCGGCGCCGGTGGTGTGCACGTCACCGAGGCCGAAGTGCGTGATGCGGATCCGGTACGGCCGCCCGGCCTCGACGCCCGCCTCCAGGGCGGCGCCCGCGTCGTCGACGTGCACATGGACGTTCCACAGTCCGTCGCCGCCGACCACCACGAGGGAGTCCCCGAGCGCGTCGAGCCGCTCCCGCAGCCGTGCGACGGCGGTGTCGTCGGCCTCCAGGAGGTAGATCACCTCGAAGGCGGGGCCCGCGGTGTGCGGGGGGTCGTCGCACTCTTCGGGGGAGGCCGGGGAGGAGTCTGTGGGGACCTCCGGGGACGCTCCGCTCGCCACCGGCACCGCCCTGGGCGCCTCCCCCGTGAACGTCTCCACCAGCGCCCCGAGCACCGCCACCAGCCCCCGCCCGCCGGCGTCCACCACTCCGGCCCGCTCCAGGACGGCCAGCTGGCCGGGTGTCGCGGCGAGGGCGGCGCGCGCCCCGTCGTAGGCGGCCCGGGCGACCGTCCCGCAGTCGCCCTCCGCTGCCCCGGCCGCGTCGGCGGCGGCCGAGGCGACCGTGAGGACCGTGCCCTCGACGGGGTGGGCGACGGCCTGGCGGGCGGAGTCGGCGGCGTGCCGCAGGGCGAGCCCGAGTCCCTCGCCGTCCGTGTGAGTCGTCTCACCGTCGGCGGCGAGCACCTGGGCCATGCCCCGCAGCAGCTGGGCGAGGATCGTGCCCGAGTTGCCGCGGGCGCCTATGAGGGCTCCGTGCGCCATCGCGCGCGCGGCGTCGGCGAGCGACGGTTTCCCCTGGCCATGGGCGTCGTGGGCCTCGAAGACGGCCTCCACGGCCGCGGCCGCCGACTCCGCCGTCAGATAGAGGTTGGTGCCGGTGTCCCCGTCGGCGACCGGGTAGACGTTGATCGCGTCGATCTCCTCGCGCGCCCGGCCCAGCGCCCGCAGCGCGAGACCGCACCAGGTGCGCACCGCGAGAGCATCGAAGAATGTCTGCGGCACCTGCGCCACCTGCGCCTCCTCGGGCTGCTGGACTGGACGCAGCGTAGACCCCGGGCGGGTGTCCACCGGAAGAGGGCCGGGAGTGGGTGCCTGGTCAGCCATGGTAGTTTCGTTCTACTGGCGCAGTCGTTGTATGCTGCTCCGGTTGCCCGATCTGATCGGGCCATTCCCCCTGGCAGTGCCACTCAGATCCCTGATCCTACGATCTTCGATCCCGGCTTGCCGGGATCCGACCGTAAGTGCATCTGAAGTCTTTGGAGTGACCCGTGGCTGCCAACTGCGACGTCTGCGGCAAGGGGCCGGGCTTCGGCAACAACATCTCGCACTCGCACCGCCGTACGTCCCGTCGCTGGAACCCGAACATCCAGCGCGTCCGTACCGTGGTCGGCGGGACGCCGAAGCGCGTCAACGCTTGCACCTCGTGCATCAAGGCCGGCAAGGTCTCGCGCTGAGGCACAGCTAAGCGCGCGGCCACTGCTGGTTCGCTGCACTGAGCCGGTCCACCGAGAGGTGGGCCGGCTTTTTGCCGTGCCCGTGTACTACCTGCCCATGTACTACCTGCCCGTGTACTACGTGCCCGCGGACTACGCGCCCGCCGGCCGACGGAACCGCCATCCGTGATCCACAGGACCGATCCCGCCGCCGAGCGCGAACCCGGCGGCGATCGCGCCGGTGACGTACTCCTTGGCGGCCGTCACTGCCTCCGGCACGGACTGTCCCTTCGCGAGCTGCGCGGCGATCGCGGAGGCCAGGGTGCAGCCGGTGCCGTGGGTGTGCCGGTTGTCGTGGCGGGGCGCGCGCAGCCAGTGCTCCGCGGAGCCGTCGGTGAGCAGGTCGACGGCGTCGCCGGTCAGATGTCCGCCCTTGATGAGCACCCACTTCGGCCCGTACGACAGGACGGCGTCGGCGGCGTCTCGCAGATGGGACTCCGACTCGACCCGGACGCCGGTGAGCTGGGTCACCTCGTCGAGGTTCGGGGTGGCGACGGTGGCCACCGGGAGCAGCCGCCGCCGGACGGAGTCCAGGGCGGACGAGGCCAGCAGCGAGTCGCCGTGCTTGGAGACACCGACCGGGTCGATCACCGCCGGGGCGTCGGTGGCGCCGATCAACTCGGCCACCGCCTCGACGAGTTCGGCCGAGGCGAGCATCCCGGTCTTGACGGCCTGGACACCGATGTCGTCCACGACACTGCGGTACTGGGCCCGCACCGCCTCGACCGGCAGCTCCCAGGCGCCCTGTACGCCGAGGGAGTTCTGCGCGGTGACGGCCGTGACGACACTCATGCCGTGCACGCCGAGCGCGAGCATGGTCTTCAGGTCGGCCTGGATTCCGGCGCCCCCGCCGGAGTCGGAGCCCGCCACCGTGAGCACCAGGGGCTTCACGACTCGATGTCCCCGCCGAAGTGGTCCCAGCCGCCCTTGCTGGTCCAGGGCGCCCCGTCGACCGTCACCTGGGGCAGCGCCGAGGGGTTGAGGACCTCGCCGATGACCTTCCAGCGGGCGGGCAGTTTCACGTCCTGCGGGAAGGTCGCCACGATCGCGTGGTCCTCTCCCCCGGTCAGCACCCACTGGATGGGGTCGACACCGACGGCCTGCCCGATGTCGTGCATCTGGGTCGGGATGTCGATCGCGCCGGAGCGGACGTCGATGCGGACCTTGCTGGCCTCGGCGATGTGTCCCAGGTCGGCGATCAGTCCGTCGCTCACGTCGCACATCGCGGTCGCGCCGAGCGCGGCGGCGGCCGGGCCCGCGTGGTACGGCGGCTCGGGGCGCCGGTGTGCCTCGACGAACGCGCGCGGTGAGCGGAAGCCGCGGGCGAGCACCGCGTACCCGGCGGCCGACCAGCCCAGCCAGCCGGTCACCGCCACCAGGTCGCCGGGCTGGGCGCCGCCCCGGGTCACCGGCTCCTGGCCCCGCAGATCACCGAGGGCGGTGATGGAGACCATGATCGTGTCCCCTCGTACGACGTCCCCGCCGACCACCGACGCGCCCGCGACCTGGCACTCGTCGCGCAGCCCGTCCATGAGCTCCGAGGGCCAGGTCACGGGGAGTTCGGCGGGCACGACCAGGCCGAGCAGCAGCGCGGTCGGCACGGCGCCCATGGCGGCGATGTCCGCGAGGTTCTGCGCGGCCGCCTTGCGGCCGACGTCGTAGGCCGTGGACCAGTCGCGGCGGAAGTGCCGGCCCTCCAGAAGGATGTCGGTGCTCGCCACGACCCTGCGGTCGGGCGCGGCGACCACCGCGGCGTCGTCGCCGGGACCCACCCGGACCGCCGGGGTGGTGGTGAGACGGGAGGTGAGCTCCCTGATGAGCCCGAACTCGCCGAGCTCACCAACAGTGCCCTTCATTGCCCTTACGCCCCTTCTGTGCCGTGCCGTGCCCGGTCGCGCGTCATCAGTGTCCTCGATACGGTCGAGGGGACCGTGAACTTCTGTCCTGTCCGCACCCCGGCACCGGTGTCCGCGTCCCCGCGGGTCTCCCCGCGACGAGCGGCGACGCGATACCGTGGCGTTCCTTTTCCCCACATGATCCTCGTGGCCGCCCTGGAGGTTCCGTGGTACAGGCGTACATCCTGATCCAGACAGATGTCGGCAAGGCGTCGACCGTCGCCGAGACGATCGGCAAGATTCCTGGAGTCATCCAGGCCGAGGACGTGACAGGACCGTATGACGTGATCGTCCGCGCACAGGCCGACACCGTGGACGACCTGGGCCGGATGGTGGTCGCCAAGGTCCAGCAGGTGGACGGCATCACGCGTACCCTGACCTGCCCGGTCGTCCATCTGTAGCCCCCGTCTACCCTTGGCCGGTGAACTTCTTCCCTCACCGGCCTCTCGGCTTGTCCGCGCTCGCCCTGCTGATCACGGTCGCGGGCTGCTCCTCCGCAGACGACAGCGCGTCGGCGGCGGTTCCCTCGCCGGGGGCGGGCGTCACGAAGCTGTGCCGAGAGCTGGACCGGGTACTGCCGTCCAAGGTCGACGACCAGGACCGTCGGGATCCCGAGCCCGCGTCCACGCTGACCGCGGGCTGGGGTGACCCGGCGATCATACTGCGGTGCGGTGTCCAGCGGCCCTCGAAGATGGACGATCCGGAGGCCGACGGGGTCGAGGTCGACGGGGTCGGCTGGCTGCTGCAGAAGCAGGACAACGGGTCGTTCCGGTTCACCACGACCCTGCGCAAGGCATACGTCGAGGTGACGATCCCCGAGGACCGCACAAAGAACGGCATGGCGCCGCTGGTGGACCTGGCGCCCGGCATAAAGAAGGCGATCCCCGAAGGGATCGCCGACTAGCCGCCTACACCGGCTACCGCAGCCCCGTCCGCCTGCGCAGTGCCGCCTGGATCAGCCGGTCCACCAGCTCGGGGTAGCCGATCCCGCTCTTCTCCCACATCTGCGGGTACATCGAGATCGGCGTGAAGCCGGGGAGCGTGTTGATCTCGTTGATCACGAACTCGCCGTCCTCGGTGAGGAAGAAGTCCGCGCGGACCAGGCCCTCGCAGGAGGCCGCCTCGAAGGCGTCGACCGCGAGCTGCTGCACCTCGGCCGTCTCCTCGGGCGTGAGC
The DNA here is from genome assembly GCF_042880295.1 of Streptomyces sp. NPDC058307. Classification (NCBI taxonomy): domain Bacteria; kingdom Bacillati; phylum Actinomycetota; class Actinomycetes; order Kitasatosporales; family Streptomycetaceae; genus Streptomyces; species Streptomyces sp. NPDC058307. The sequence continues at coordinate 9,813 of NZ_JBHVYZ010000035.1, read as the reverse complement.
GGCGCCGGCACGATGCCCGGGGTCGAGTCGATGTACTTCGCCTCGAAGTCGTAGTACGCGTGCTCCTGCGGCGGGGGGATCTCGGCCGGGACCGACGCGCGCGGGCCGTCCTCGAACTCCAGGACACCGCACTCGATCTCGCGGCCCCGCAGCGCCGCCTCGACCAGGATCTTCGGGTCGTGGCTCTGCGCCTCGGCGATCGCCTCGTCGAGGCCGGAGAGGTCGTCGACCTTGGTGATGCCGATCGACGAACCCGCGCGGGCGGGCTTCACGAAGAGCGGCCAGCCGTGCTCGCCCGCGAAGTCGACGATCTTCTTGCGGGCCGCGGACTCGTCCCGCTCCCACTCGCGGGGCCGGATCACCACGTACGGGCCGACCTTGAGCCCGAAGGAGGTGAACACCCGCTTCATGTACTCCTTGTCCTGCCCGACGGCCGAGGCGAGCACGCCCGAGCCGACGTACGGGACGCCGGAGAGCTCCAGGAGGCCCTGGAGGGTGCCGTCCTCGCCGTAGGGGCCGTGCAGGACGGGGAAGACGACGTCGACCTCACCGAGCGCCTTGGGCACCGATCCGGGCTCGCTGTAGACGACTTCGCGGTTCGCGGGGTCCACGGGGAGCACCACACCGCCCTCGCCCGACTCGGCGAGCTCCTCGACGCTCGGCGTACGGCGCTCGGTGATCGCCATGCGTTCCGGTTCGTCGGCGGTGAGCGCCCAGCGGCCGTCCTTGGTGATGCCGATCGGCAGGACGTCGTACCTGGTCCGGTCGATGGCCCGCAGGACGGCGCCGGCGGTGACCACGGAGATCCCGTGTTCGGAGCTGCGCCCGCCGAACACGACGGCCACGCGCGGCTTGCGAGGCGGCTGCTCAGGGCTCTGGGGGAGGTTCTCGGTGCTCATATCGCGTTGAGAGTACCCGTTGGTAGTGCCCTGATACAGCGCCCACCCCTGCGGCGAACGAGGCAAAAAGCGGCCTCGTGGCTCAGTGTCGCTCGGGCTTCGCGCTGCGCGACATCAGCTCCTTGACGGCGACCACCGGGGACTTGCCCTCGTGCACGATCCCGACGACCGTCTCGGTGATCGGCATGTCGACGCCGTGCCTGCGGGCGAGATCCAGCACGGACTCGCAGGACTTGACGCCCTCCGCGGTCTGCCGGGTGACCGCGATGGTCTCCTGCAGGGTCATGCCCTTGCCGAGGTTGGTGCCGAAGGTGTGGTTGCGCGACAGCGGCGAGGAGCAGGTCGCCACCAGGTCGCCGAGGCCGGCGAGTCCGGAGAACGTCAGCGGGTCGGCGCCCATGGCGAGTCCGAGCCGGGTCGTCTCCGCGAGACCGCGTGTGATGAGCGAGCCCTTGGCGTTGTCGCCGAGTCCCATGCCGTCCGCGATGCCGACGGCGAGACCGATGACGTTCTTCACGGCGCCGCCCAGTTCGCAGCCCACCACGTCCGTGTTGGTGTAGGGGCGGAAGTACGGCGTGTGGCAGACGGCCTGCAGGCGCCGGGCCACCGCCTCGTCGGTGCAGGCGACCACGGCGGCGGCCGGCATCCGGGCGGCGATCTCCCGCGCGAGGTTGGGTCCGGTGACCACGGCGATGCGGTCGGCGCCGACCTTCGCGACGTCCTCGATCACCTCGCTCATCCGCATGGCGGAGCCGAGCTCGACGCCCTTCATGAGGGAGACGAGGACGGTGTCGGGCGCGAGCAGCGGGGTCCACTCGGCGAGGTTGGCGCGCAGGGTCTGCGAGGGAATCGACAGGATCGTGAAGTCGGCGCCGGCGGCGGCCTCGGCGGGATCCGTGGTCGCCCTGATCCCCTGCGGGAGCTCCACCCCGGGGAAGTAGTCGGGGTTCGTCCGGCCGGAGTTGATGGCATCGGCGACCTCCGGACGGCGTGCCCAGAGGGTGACCTCGCAGCCCGCGTCGGCGAGCACGACACCGAAGGCCGTACCCCATGAACCGGCGCTGAGAACCGCCGCCTTGACGGGTGTGCTCACTTGCTCTTCTCCCCCTCGTGACCGTTCTGCGCCCGGGTCCGGCGGCGCTGCTCGATCCGCTCACGGCGCGGGTCGTACGCCGCCTCGGGCGCCTTCTCGCCGCGGATCAACTCCAGCTGGGCGGTGACGGCGGCCATGATGACCTCGGTGGCCTCCTTCAGGAGGTCCGGGGTCATCTCCTTGCCGTAGAACGGCGACAGGTCCACGGGCGGCCCCGCGAGGACGTGCGAGGTCTTGCGCGGCAGGACGTGCAGCTTCTTGGCGTACGGCGGCAGCAGTTCGTTGGCGCCCCACTGGGCGACCGGGACCACCGGGCACTTGGTCTGCAGGGCCACGCGCGCGGCGCCGGTCTTGCCGACCATGGGCCACTGGGCGGGGTCCCGGGTGATGGTGCCCTCGGGGTAGAACGCGACGCATTCGCCGCGTTCCACGGCCTCGATGGCGGCCCGGAAGGCGCTGAGCGCGTCGGTGGTCTCGCGGTAGACGGGAATCTGCCCCGTGCCGCGCATCATGACGCCGACGAATCCCTTGTTGAAAAGACCGCTCTTCGCGAGGAATCGCGGAACGCGGCCGGTGTTGTACTGGAAGTGCGCGTACGCGAGGGGATCGATGTGCGAATTGTGGTTGACCGCGGTGATAAATCCGCCGTCAGCCGGAATGTGCTCCATTCCACGCCAGTCCCGCTTGAGCAGAACCATGAGCGGCGGTTTGGCGATCACCGCTGCCAGGCGGTACCAGAAGCCGATTCTGCGGCGGGACACGCGGACACCTTCCTCTAGGGCCTGGGGGGCCGCACAAGTGTCGCCCCGGGCCGTCTGTCTGTCGAGAACACCGTACGCCCCGCCACCGACACCGCCAGATGGGGCGCGTGACGACTGAGTGACAATGGCGGCGAGAAGAGAAGGACGGAACGCTGGTGCAGTGGACGTTGGTCATCCCCCTCAAACCCCTGGCGCGGGCCAAGAGCAGGCTCTCGGACACCGCCGACGACGGGGTGCGCCCGGGTCTGGCCCTCGCCTTTGCCCAGGACACCGTGGCGGCCGCGCTGGCCTGCCCGGCGGTCGGGGATGTGGCGGTCGTCACGGACGACGCCCTCGCCGGCCGGGAACTCGCGGCCCTGGGCGCCCGCATCGTCTCCGACGAGCCCCGAGGGGGCCTGAACGCGGCCCTCGCGCACGCGGCGGCCGTCGTCCGCTCGACGCGTCCCGAAAGCGCCCTCGCGGCCCTGAACGCCGATCTTCCGGCGCTACGCCCCCTGGAATTGGCCCGGGTTCTGGACGCCGCCGCACAATTCCCGCGCGCTTTCCTCGCGGACGCCGCGGCAATCGGCACCACTCTGCTGGCGGCCCGGGGCGACGCGGAATTGCGTCCCGCCTTCGGCCCCGATTCACGGGCACGACACCGGGCCTCGGGAGCGGCGGAACTCCCCCTCACCGAGGTCGATTCCGTACGACAGGACGTGGACACCGGCGAGGACCTGCGGGCCGCGCTCGCGCTCGGGGTGGGCCCCCGGACGGCCGCCGCCGCGGCGCGGTTGCTGATTCCCGGGCAGTAGGCTGCGGCCATGCAGGCGACCGCGTACACGTACGACCCCGAAAGCCGCAGTGGGCAGGTGCTTCTCGACGACGGCACCCCCGTGCCCTTCGACGCGCCGGCGTTCGACGCGGGCGGTCTGAGGCTGCTGCGTCCCGGACAGCGCGTGCGGATCGAGATGACCGGGGACAAGGTCACCCTGGTGACCCTCCAGACCTTCTGAGACCCCCTTGCACACGCCGCGGGCCGGACTCCGATGCGGAGTCCGGCCCGGCGCGTGAGTGCCCCTGTGCCCTTACCTCTTGCGGGCCGTGGCCTTCTTGGCGGTGGTGGTGCGAGCCGCGGACTTCTTGGCGGGCGCCTTCTTGGCGGTCGCCTTCTTCGCCGGGGCGCTCTTGGCCGTCGTCTTCTTGGCGGCGCTCTTGTTCGCGGCCGTGGTCTTGGCGGCGGTGCCGGTCGCCTTCTTGGCGGGGGCCTTCTTCGCCGTCGTCTTCTTGGCCGTGGCCGTGGTCTTCTTGGCCGTCGTCTTCTTGGCGGTGGCCGTGGTCTTCTTGGCCGCGGCGCTCCTGGCGGTGGTGGCCTTCTTCGCGGCCGCCTTCTTGACCGTGGCCGAAGCGCCGCCGGTCAGGCTGCCCTTGGGCGCCTTCTTGACCGCGACGTCGTTCTTCGGGAGCTTCTTCGTGCCGCTCACCAGGTCCTTGAAGCCCTGGCCCGCGCGGAAGCGGGGAACGGACGTCTTCTTGACCCGAACCCGCTCGCCGGTCTGGGGGTTGCGGGCGTAACGGGCCGGCCGGTCGACCTTCTCGAACGAACCGAAGCCGGTGACCGAGACCCGGTCGCCCGCGACCGTCGCGCGGACGATGGCGTCCAGGACCGCGTCGACCGCGTCGGCGGCCTGCTGGCGGCCACCCACCTTGTCGGCAATCGCTTCTACGAGCTGCGCCTTGTTCACGTCTTCCCCTTCGGAGACATCGCCCGAACGAAACTGTTCAGGCTTTTTCGCACGTTAGGCAGATATATACCGCAAATCAAACACGAAACGGGCTTATCACCCTTGTGCCGCAACGAACTCGACTGCTCTGGACTTGTTCAGCGTTCCTCTTCCGGGATTCGCCCCGCGTCGAGGTCGGCCATGAACCCCTCCAGACGCCTTGTCGCTTCGACGACGTCGTGCTTGGCCGCGGCCGTAATGACCAGCAGCTTCCGGGTCAGCGCCATCCGTACGCCCTCCGGGACTTGCAGTGCGCGCACTCTTGCGTGCGCTTCCTTCAGTTGGTCCGCGACTGCCGCATAGAGCTCGAGTTGGCCGTCGTGTTCCATGCACAGATTGTGCCATCTGGGGCGAGTTGTCGCCTGCTAGGGGTGCAACTGCCGCCTCAAACGGCCTTCCAGGCACATCCGGAAGTCACGGCTACAAGGGACGCGTACCCCGACAACACCCGCCGTAACGTGGGAAGTTGAGCGGGCGTGTCGCGCGGTACGAGGCCGTCCGGAGGCAGACACGGCCGTACCCCCGATCGGGCTGATCGGGGGTACGGCAGGGGTGTTGAGGTGGCCGAAACTCGACCTGTTCAGTTGCTCCGAAGGAGGGGCGCCGTCACGTCTGCAGCGTGCGCGGCTTGTAGGAGGGCCGCTTGGCCTCGTACGCGGCGATGTCGGGCTCGTTCTGGAGGGTGATGGAGATGTCGTCCAGGCCGTTCAGCAGCCGCCAACGGGCGTTCTCGTCGAGTTCGAAGGCGGCGGTGATGCCCTCGGCGCGCACCTCGCGGGCCTCGAGGTCGACCGTGATCTCGGCCGTGGGGTCCTTCTCCGTGAGCTCCTGCAGCGCGTCCACGATCTTCTGCTCGAGAACCACCGTGAGCAGGCCGTTCTTGAGCGAGTTGCCGCGGAAGATGTCGGCGAAGCGGGAGGAGATCACGGCCTTGAAGCCGTAGTTCTGCAGCGCCCACACCGCGTGCTCACGGGAGGAGCCGGTGCCGAAGTCGGGGCCGGCGACCAGGACCGTGGCGCCCTTGCGCTCGGGCTGGTTGAGGATGAATTTCCCGTCCTTGCGCCAGGCCTCGAACAGCCCGTCCTCGAAACCGTCCCGGGTCACCTTCTTGAGCCAGTGAGCAGGGATGATCTGGTCGGTGTCGACGTTGGAACGGCGCAGCGGGACGGCTCGGCCGGTGTGCGTGGTGAATGCTTCCATGGCTATCGGACTCCAGCGGCGACAGGGGCGTCGGACAGGTCGGCGGGCGAGGCCAGATGGCCCAGCACGGCGGTCGCGGCGGCGACCTGCGGCGACACCAGGTGCGTACGACCGCCCTTGCCCTGCCGGCCCTCGAAGTTGCGGTTGGAGGTGGACGCGGAGCGCTCACCGGGGGCCAGCTGGTCGGGGTTCATGCCCAGGCACATCGAGCAGCCCGCGTGCCGCCATTCGGCGCCGGCCTCCTTGAAGACGACGTCCAGGCCCTCGGAGACGGCCTGCAGACCGACCCGCGCGGAGCCCGGGACGACCAGCATCCGTACGCCGTCGGCGACTTTGCGGCCCTTGACGAGCTCGGCGGCGGCGCGCAGGTCCTCGATACGGCCGTTGGTGCACGAACCTACGAAGACGGTGTCGACCTTGATGGAGGTGAGCGGCTGGCCGGCCTCCAACCCCATGTATTCCAGGGCCTTTTCGGCGGCGTGGCGCTCCGAAGCGTCTTCGTACGAAGCAGGGTCGGGGACGTTCGCCGAAAGCGGCGCTCCCTGGCCCGGGTTGGTGCCCCAGGTGACGAACGGCGCCAGCTCGTCGGCCTTGATGACGACCTCGGCGTCGAACTCGGCGTCCTCGTCCGTCTTCAAGGTCTTCCAGTACGCGACGGCCGCGTCCCAGTCCTCGCCCTTGGGTGCGTGCGGGCGGCCCTCGAGGTAGTCGAAGGTGGTCTGGTCGGGGGCGATCATGCCCGCGCGGGCGCCGGCCTCGATCGACATGTTGCAGATGGTCATGCGGGCTTCCATCGAGAGCTTCTCGATGGCGGAGCCGCGGTACTCCAGGACGTAGCCCTGGCCGCCGCCGGTGCCGATCCTGGCGATGATCGCGAGGATCAGGTCCTTGGCGGTGACGCCGTCGGGCAGTTCGCCGTCGACCGTGATGGCCATGGTCTTCGGGCGGACCAGCGGCAGTGTCTGGGTGGCCAGCACGTGCTCCACCTGGGAGGTGCCGATGCCGAAGGCCAGGCCGCCGAAGGCGCCGTGCGTGGAGGTGTGGGAGTCACCGCACACGACCGTCATACCGGGCTGGGTCAGACCCAGCTGCGGGCCGACGACGTGCACGACACCCTGCTCGACGTCGCCCAGCGGGTGCAGCCGCACGCCGAAGTCGGCGCAGTTCTTGCGCAGCGTCTCCAGCTGGACCCGGGAGACCGGGTCGGCGATGGGCTTGTCGATGTCGAGGGTCGGGGTGTTGTGGTCCTCGGTGGCGATGGTCAGGTCGAGACGCCGCACCTGGCGACCGCTCTTGCGCAGTCCGTCGAAGGCCTGCGGGCTGGTCACCTCGTGCAGCAGGTGCAGATCGATGAAGAGGAGGTCGGGCTCGCCCTCGGCGCGCCGGACGACGTGGTCGTCCCAGACCTTCTCCGCGAGTGTCCTACCCATCGCTTTCCCTCCGGTCGGCCAGAGCTGCGCCGACCCAACTAGAAGCTCTTGTGGAGGCGACGCCCATGGCCCCTGTTCCCGGGCACCCGCCGCCAGGCCCGTTGGTCTGCGGGCCGCTGTGCCTACAAGGGTTGCGCGTCTCACGAAAAAAGGAACTTGCGTTTCACAGAGTGAGACGTGAGTATCGTTTCATGGACAACAGTAGCGGCGTCGGCGTTCTGGACAAGGCAGCCCTTGTGCTGAGCGCTCTGGAGTCCGGACCCGCCACCCTCGCAGGACTGGTCGCGGCCACCGGACTGGCACGACCCACGGCCCACCGGCTGGCCGTGGCTCTGGAACACCACCGCATGGTGGCACGCGACATGCAGGGCCGTTTCATTCTCGGCCCGCGCCTCGCCGAGCTGGCCGCGGCCGCCGGCGAGGACCGCCTCCTCGCGACGGCCGGCCCGGTGCTCACGCATCTGCGGGACATCACCGGCGAGAGCGCGCAGCTCTACCGCCGCCAGGGCGACATGCGCATCTGCGTCGCCGCGGCCGAGCGCCTGTCGGGCCTCAGAGACACGGTGCCGGTCGGCTCGACGCTCACCATGAAGGCGGGCTCCTCGGCACAGATCCTGATGGCCTGGGAGGAGCCGGAGCGCCTGCACCGCGGCCTCCAGGGCGCCCGCTTCACGGCCACCGCCCTCTCGGGCGTACGGCGGCGCGGCTGGGCCCAGTCCATCGGCGAGCGCGAGCCGGGCGTCGCCTCCGTCTCCGCACCGGTACGCGGCCCGTCCAACCGCGTGGTGGCCGCCGTCTCGGTCTCCGGCCCGATCGAGCGCCTGACCCGTCACCCGGGCCGCATGCACGCCCAGGCGGTCATCGACGCCGCCGCCCGCCTCTCCGAGGCACTGCGCCGCACGGGCTGAGGAGGACTCCCTCGGAACGAGACCGGCCTCAACGCCGCGGCAGGTCTTGTACCGACGGGAAGATGCCCCACCCAGGGGCGCGGGGAACTGCGCGCCCAACCCCCACCGGCCGTCAGCCGTCCGACCCGCCGTCGCGGCTGGTCGAGCAGTTCCCCGCGCCCCTAGGGAGTCACACTCCCGGACTTGTGGGCGAACCGCTCCTTCGCGGACCGCCCCCTGCGCTCCACCGGAACCTGCCCGTGCGCGGCCGCCAGTCCGAACGCCGGCATGTCCGCGTAGATCGACTCGTACGACCCCTCCGGCACCACGTACGCCTCGTGCCACAGGCCCACGTGCTGACGCGCCTTCCCCGCCTTCTCCTTGCGGTTGATCATCGCCCACGCCCGGTGGTGGAACATCTCAGGCGAGTGCGCGTACGCGTACAGCTTCTCCTTCGACTCCCAGTACTGGACGACGTAGTACGTCCGCGGTGAGGCCGTCAGCAGGACGTGCGAGAGCAGTCCCCGCTCCGGCGCCCGCTGCAACTCCCGCAGCATCCGCGGCATGGCCAGGAGGACCGGCCCCCAGTGGTGCACGGCCCAGAAGTGGTTGATGCGCATGCCGATCAGCAGGACGACCACGTCTCCCTGCGTGGACGCGGTGGTGCGGCCTGCGGTGACCTTCATCCCGAGCATGGGACCCCCTCGTTGGCGAGCTGCACTATCCGATGGCGACTGGTTGGATAGTGCCGGTATCCGAGAGGGGGCACAAGAGATGCGACTGGCCCAACTCAGCGAGCGCAGCGGTGTGTCCGCCGCGACGATCAAGTACTACCTGCGCGAAGGGCTGTTGCCGCCGGGCCGCCAGATCAACGCCACGACGGCCGACTACGACGAGGACCATCTGCGCCGACTGCGGCTGGTGCGGGCGATGATCCAGGTCGGCAAGGTGCCGGTGGCCACGGTCAGGGAGGTGCTGGGACACGTCGACGACGACTCCCTGCCCCGCGCGATGCGCCTGGGCGCGGCGGTCTGGGCGCTGCCGCAGGTGCCGGAGCCGGACGCGGACGACGAGTTCATGCGGGGCGCACGGGCCGCGATGGAGGAGTTGCTCAGGACGCTGGGGTGGTCCCACGCCCAGGCCATGACGAGCGTCTCCCCCTCGTTCCGCTCCCTGGTGGTGGCGGCGGCCGCGCTGCGCCGGCTCGGCTACGACTGGAGCCCCGAAATGCTCGTGCCGTACGCGCGGTTGATGCGTCAGGTGGCCGAGCTGGACATGGCGTTCATGGAGTCGCATGGGTCGGAGGCCGAGAAGGCCGAGGTCGCGGTGCTGGGCGCGGTGCTCGTCGAGCCGATGCTCCGGGCACTGCACCGGCTGGCCCAGGAGGAGGAGTCGACGCGGAGATACGGTCTCGAATGAACCCGGGACGCAGCGAAGGCCCTCCGCCTGAGCGAAGAGCCTTCAACCTGTACCCCCGACCGGATTCGAACCGGCGCTACCGCCTTGAGAGGGCGGCGTGCTAGGCCGCTACACAACGGGGGCCCTAGCGATCCTGCACGCGTTTAATTTACAACGCCGCAGGTCCGAGCTGGTCTACCTGGACTCGAACCAAGAATGACGGTACCAGAAACCGTAGTGTTGCCAATTACACCATAGACCATTGCAATTTAAACTACTGCGTACCCCCGACCGGATTCGAACCGGCGCTACCGCCTTGAGAGGGCGGCGTGCTAGGCCGCTACACAACGGGGGCTTTGCGGAGCTGGATCTCCGCGATGCA
>NZ_JBHVYZ010000034.1:29014-94331 GCF_042880295.1 Streptomyces sp. NPDC058307 | reverse complement strand
CGCCCTGCGTGTGCAGGGCGCCCTCCGCCGTCGTACCGCCCAGGACGCCTGGGGCCGCCTGTGACCGCCTAAGAGGCTTCCTCGCGGCGGACCGACAGCAGGTCCTCCAGTTGTTCCTCGCGGGCCTGGGCGGCCACGAACAGGAGTTCGTCGCCGGCCTCCAGCGAGTCCTCCCGCGAGGGGGTGAGGACGCGGGTGCCGCGGATGATGGTCACCAGGGAGGTGTCCTCGGGCCACTCCACGTCGCCGACCGTGGTGCCGGCCAGGGCCGACTCCTCGGGCAGGGTCAGCTCGACCAGGTTCGCGTCGCCGTGGCTGAAGCGCAGCAGGCGGACCAGGTCGCCGACGCTCACCGCCTCCTCGACCAGGGCGGACATCAGACGCGGGGTGGAGACGGCGACGTCCACGCCCCACGACTCGTTGAACAGCCACTCGTTCTTCGGGTTGTTCACCCGGGCGACGACCCGCGGGACGCCGTACTCCGTCTTCGCCAGCAGGGAGACGACCAGGTTGACCTTGTCGTCGCCCGTCGCGGCGATCGCGACGTTGCAGCGCTGGAGCGCGGCCTCGTCCAGGGAGGTGATCTCGCAGGCGTCGGCGAGCAGCCACTCCGCCTGCGGGACGCGCTCGACCGAGATGGCGGTCGGCGCCTTGTCGATGAGAAGGACCTCGTGGCCGTTCTCCAGCAGTTCGCCCGCGATCGAGCGGCCGACCGCACCGGCACCGGCAATGGCGACCCTCATCAGTGACCGCCTTCCTCTTCGGGGCCCTCGGCGAAGGACGCCTCGACCTTCTCGATGTCGTCAGTACGCATCATCACGTGGACGAGGTCGCCCTCCTGCAGCACCGTCTGCGAGGTGGGCAGCATCGCCTCGCCGAGGCGGGTCAGGAACGCCACCCGGACGCCCGTCTCCTCCTGCAACCTGCTGATCTTGTGGCCGACCCAGGCGGTCGAGGCGTGCACCTCGGCCAGCTGGACCCCGCCGGTGGGATCACGCCACAACGGCTCCGCGCCCGAGGGCAGCAGCCGGCGCAGCATCTGGTCCGCCGTCCAGCGGACCGTGGCCACCGTCGGGATGCCCAGGCGCTGGTAGACCTCGGCGCGCCGGGGGTCGTAGATGCGGGCCGCGACGTTCTCGATGCCGAACATCTCGCGGGCCACGCGCGCGGCGATGATGTTGGAGTTGTCGCCGCTGGAGACGGCGGCGAAGGCGCCGGCCTCCTCGATGCCCGCCTCGCGCAGGGTGTCCTGGTCGAAGCCGACTCCGGTGACACGACGACCGCCGAAACCGGAGCCCAGTCGTCGGAAGGCGGTGGGGTCCTGGTCGATCACGGCGACCGTGTGCCCCTGTTGCTCCAGGGTCTGGGCGAGAGCGGAACCCACTCTCCCGCAGCCCATGATGACGATGTGCACGACCGTCCTTCCGGTGTCAATAAGTACTGCTCAGCCACATCAGGGTCTCAGACCGACGCCCAAGCTACACACGGGCGGTAGGACGACGGCACCCCTGTGCACGGTTGCCCCGACTTCGGGTAGGTCAGCGGCGGCTGATGCTGCGGACGCTCGCGAGCGTCAGGATCCCGAGCCCGACGAGGGCGGCCGCGGCGCCGATGAGCTCTGCGGTCGTGTGCATGGAACCTCCGGGAGCAGGGGGGACGGGGCCGTCAGGAGTAGGGACGGGGTCTTGTCATATAGGCACGCCGCCTCGCTCACCTGCGCAATCCGTAGCCGGAGCGGGTCCGGATTTCACCCGGAGAGCAGATGCGGGGTGCCGGGTGGTTGTTCTCTCGTTCGAACGCTTACGCTTCTCTGTTGTGTCCAAACTGACCGACGTGCCCAAACGGATCCTCATCGGGCGCGCACTGCGCAGTGACCGGCTCGGGGAAACGCTCCTGCCGAAGCGCATCGCCCTTCCGGTGTTCGCCTCCGACCCGCTGTCCTCCGTGGCGTACGCGCCCGGCGAGGTGCTGCTGGTCCTGTCCATCGCGGGCGTGTCGGCGTACCACTTCAGCCCGTGGATCGCCGTGGCGGTCGTCGTGCTGATGTTCACGGTGGTCGCCTCCTACCGGCAGAACGTGCACGCGTACCCGAGCGGCGGCGGCGACTACGAGGTGGCCAACACCAACCTCGGACCCAAGGCAGGCCTCACGGTCGCGAGCGCCCTGCTCGTCGACTACGTCCTCACGGTCGCCGTCTCCATCGCCTCCGGCATCGAGAACCTCGGCTCGGCGGTGCCCTTCGTCGTCCAGAACAAGGTGCTGTGCGCGATCGCCGTGATCCTCCTGCTCACGCTGATGAACCTGCGCGGCATGAAGGAGTCCGGCTCGCTGTTCGCGATTCCGACGTACGTCTTCGTCACGGGCGTCTTCATCATGATCGCGTGGGGTGCGTTCCGCGGTCTGGTGCTGGGCGACACCATGCGGGCACCGACGGCGGACTACCACATCAGGGCCGAGCACCAGGGCCTGGCGGGATTCGCCCTTGTCTTCCTGTTGCTGCGCGCCTTCTCCTCCGGCTGCGCCGCGCTCACCGGCGTCGAGGCCATCTCCAACGGCGTGCCGGCCTTCCGCAAGCCCAAGTCGAAGAACGCGGCGACCACGCTCGCGATGATGGGCCTGCTCGCCGTCACCATGTTCTGCGGGATCATCGTGCTGGCCATGGTCACCAAGGTCCGCATGGCCGAGAACCCGGCCGTCGACCTGATCCACAACGGTGTCGCCCTCGGCTCCGACTACGTCCAGAATCCGGTGATCTCCCAGGTCGCCGAGGCCGTCTTCGGCAAGGGCAGCTTCCTGTTCGTCGTGCTGGCCGCGGCCACCGCGCTGGTGCTGTTCCTCGCCGCGAACACCGCCTACAACGGCTTCCCGCTGCTCGGCTCGATCCTCGCCCAGGACCGCTACCTCCCGCGCCAGCTGCACACCCGCGGCGACCGCCTCGCCTTCTCCAACGGCATCGTGCTGCTGGCCGGCGCGGCCGGACTCCTGGTGTGGATCTACGGCGCCGACTCGACCCGGCTGATCCAGCTCTACATCGTCGGCGTGTTCGTGTCCTTCACGCTCAGCCAGACCGGCATGGTCCGGCACTGGAACCGCCACCTTGCCGCCGAGAAGGACGCCGCGAAGCGCACCCACATGATCCGCTCCCGCGCGATCAACGCCTTCGGTGCCTTCTTCACCGGGCTCGTCCTGGTCGTCGTCCTGGTCACCAAGTTCACCCACGGCGCCTGGGTGGCCCTGCTCGGCATGTGCATCTTCTACGCGACGATGACGGCGATCCGGAAGCACTACGACCGGGTGTCCGAGGAGATCGCGGCACCCGAGGGCCCGAGCGACGACAGCCTGCGGCCCTCCCGCGTCCACTCCGTCGTCCTGATCTCCAAGATCCACCGTCCGGCGCTGCGTGCCCTCGCCTACGCCAAGCTGATGCGCTCGGACTCCTTGGAGGCCCTGAGCGTCAACGTGGACCCGGCCGAGACCAAGGCACTGCGCGCCGAATGGGAGCGGCGCGGGATCGACGTACCGCTGAAGGTGCTGGACTCGCCGTACCGCGAGATCACGCGGCCGATCATCGACTACGTCAAGGGGCTCAGGAAGGAGTCGCCGCGCGACGCGGTGTCCGTGATCATCCCCGAGTACGTCGTCGGCCACTGGTACGAGCATCTGCTGCACAACCAGAGCGCGCTCCGGCTCAAGGGCCGACTGCTCTTCACGCCGGGGGTCATGGTGACGTCGGTGCCGTACCAGTTGCAGTCCTCGGAGGCGGCGAAGAAGCGCGCTCGCAGGCGGCAGGAGTGGAACGCGCCCGGCGCGGTGCGGCGCGGTCCGGCCGAGCAGCGGGCGAAGGAGACGCCGGCGCCGAAGTAGACTGGTCGGCTGTTGTCCTGGTGGGTTGTCGGCCCACCGCTTCCCTTGACGTTGTGGAGTCACCCCGCCATGCAGGCAGAACCGAAGAAATCGCTGGTGGGGCAGGAGTTCGAGGTCGAGGTCGGCCCCGTCGCCCACGGCGGGCACTGCATCGCCCGCACGGACGACGGCCAGGTGCTGTTCGTGAGGCACACGCTGCCCGGTGAGCGGATCGTGGCCCGGGTCACGGAGGGCGAGGAGGGGGCGCGTTTCCTGCGCGCGGACGCGGTCTCCGTGCTGGAGCCGTCCAAGGACCGCATCGAGGCGCCCTGCCCCTACGCCGGTCCCGGCCGCTGCGGCGGCTGCGACTGGCAGCACGCGAAGCCGGGTGCGCAGCGGCGCCTCAAGGGGGAGGTCGTCGCCGAGCAGCTGAAGCGGCTCGCCGGACTCACCCCCGAGGAGGCCGGCTGGGACGGCACGGTCATGCCGGCCGAGGGCGACAAGCTGCCGGCCGGCGAGGTGCCCGCCTGGCGCACCCGCGTGCAGTACGCGGTGGACGCCGACGGCAACGCCGGTCTGCGCCGCCACCGTTCGCACGAGGTCGAGCCGATCGAGCACTGCATGATCGCGGCGCCGGGCGTCAGCGAGCTGGGCATCGAGGAGCGCGACTGGTCCGGGATGGCGTCCGTGGAGGCGATCGCGGCGACCGGCTCCCAGGACCGCATGGTCATCCTGGAGCCCCGCCCGGGCGCCCGGCTGCCGCTCGTCGAGCTGGACAAGCCCGTGTCGGTGATGCGCGTCGAGGAGCACGACGGCGGCATCCACCGCGTCCACGGCCGCGCCTTCGTGCGCGAGCGGGCCGACGGCCGCACCCACCGGGTGGGCAGCGGCGGCTTCTGGCAGGTCCACCCGCAGGCGGCCGACACCCTGGTGAAGGCCGTCATGCAGGGCCTGCTGCCGCGCAAGGGCGAGATGGCGCTCGACCTGTACTGCGGAGTGGGCCTGTTCGCGGGGGCGCTGGCCGACCGCCTCGGCGACAAGGGCGCGGTCCTCGGCATCGAGTCCGGCAAGCGCGCGGTCGAGGACGCCCGCCACAACCTCGCCGCCTTCGACCGGGTCCGCATCGAACAGGGCAAGGTCGAGTCGGTGCTGCCGCGCACCGGCATCACGGAGGTCGACCTGATCGTCCTCGACCCGCCGCGGGCGGGGGCCGGCCGTAAGACCGTCGAACACCTGTCGTCCCTGGGCGCGCGGCGCATCGCGTACGTCGCCTGCGACCCGGCCGCGCTGGCGCGGGACCTGGGGTACTTCAGGGACGGGGGGTACCGGGTGCGGATGCTTCGGGTGTTCGATCTGTTTCCGATGACGCATCATGTGGAGTGCGTGGCGATCCTTGAGCCGGTGAAGTAACTGGCGTTGACCTGGGGATTTGCAGTCCGGGCATGTCACTCGACCTGTTTCCCGCTATCCAACAGGTCGAGCGGGCCGTGTGCTTGCCAGAGGTGGCATGACCTGCACCTTTATGGTGAAGTGGCGCTCCAGCCGGTGGCAGCGTCACCGTGGCCTTGGGAGATTCCGACGCTCATATGACGCCCTTCCTGAGTGAATGTCAGGTAGCTGGGATCCCCATTGTGAGGGTATGACCCTTCGCTCGAAGACGGTCGTCGCGGGAGCCTCGGGCAGAACCCTGCCGGGGCCGGTGGTGCGGCGAATAGCGGGCGCGGCCTCGCACCGGGCTCAGTAGAGGAAGTAGTCGTCGCCTGGAGGGAGACTGAAACCACGCGTTTCTCGCCCGAGCGGGTTGGCGCATAGTTACAGTGCTTGCTGTGCGTGGTGAATCGGCGGAGTCATCCGTGAACATGCCGGATGACGGGCTCGTCCGCCGGGTTAAAGCACTGGCCTGCACTGCGCCACTGCAGGCTCTGGAGGACAACAAGGGCAGCCTCGGGCGCGTCGACGCCCGCCCGTACCACATGGTGGAACTCGCCCTGCACACCATCGACCAGGTCGCGATGGCCATGGACTTCGACAGAGGGGCGGAGCACGCCAAGGTCATCGAACAGGTCAGTCACTTTGCTGCTGTCCAGGCACCGGAGCAGCGGGAGCACGAGCATCGCGCCGTAGCCGAGTGGGTGCTCCATAAACTCATCAACATCGGTACTCTCGACCGAGGGTTCACCTGGACGTACGGACGGGTGGATGGGGAAGGTGCCTACAGCCGCTACGACTTTGACTTCAAGCTGCTCGTGGAGCACTCCACCTCCGACGGGCAGGTGTACTTACGGGTCACAGACGAAGCCATCAACGTTCTGGTGGGTGCGCTTGACACGGATGTGGAGTCAGCGCAGGTAGCCGCCGAGCACAAGCTCGAATACCTCATCACCCGCGGTCGATTGGAAGACGCGAAACTCGCTGCGGAGCAGGCAAGATACCGGACTGTTCAGTACGGGGAGTACCTGCGGCAATACCTGGACGCGACCCGGCGGGACGTGCGAACAGTCGACTGGGAGCAGCAGGTTCCCACCCTGCTGGAGGAGGCGCTGGAGCACATCGAGGCACGGTACCGGCACGAGAGCGCCATCCTGACCAACATCACTGAACACCGTGATGGGGCGCGTGACGCGCGGAAGAAGCAGCAAGCAGCTGGACTCGTTGACATTGTTCGGGACTGCATTCATCGGCACATGCAGCTGCAGACCAGATTGCAGGGCGCAGGAGCGCTGTTCCGGGAGGAGCAGGACCGCCAGCAATTCTCCGGGCCTCCCCAACGCGCGGCGGTCGATGTCTTCAACCAGCTACTGGTGCCGCTTCTCGGCTTGTCTGTCGGCCTCGCCGTGGCTCCGGTGACCGACTTCTTCCGGTCCGGGGTGGCGCCCGCAGCGCCAGCGGTGACCTCCCTGAGCACACTCGTGGGTCGACTGCTGACGGTGCGTTCGGATGACAGTGTGTACGCCGGAGTCGTGCCCGTACCCGATGTGAGACGAGACGGGGACGCCCCGCGATTCAGCGAAGCGGACCAGCGCATCGCGGGAAAGCTCATCGACCTGGCTGTGGACGAGACCCGGCCCTTGAGCGCCCTGCTGAGCGAGGCGCGTAGTTACGGACCAATGGTCGAGCGGCTTGTGTTGCACGATGCCGTACACGCGTTCAGTCCGGCTCTCAGTGAAGCCATGCTCCGCAGTGACAGCAGTGTACTGATCGCGGTCCCGGCGGTCGGCGAACTCGACAGTCCTTCGGTGGGTGGCGATGAACTTCTCATCTCACGGGTGCACTTGAAGGCGCCGGAGGGCGAGTGGGACGACGACTGTTCGCGAGACGAGGAGTTTGACGAGTGACGTCGGCTATCACGATGGATGACGCCGAGGACGCCGCGAAGCTCATCGCCTTCGGCATGCGTCCGCGGCAGCGGCCTGCCAAAGACCGCGCCTACCGGGACCTGGTGGTCAGGTACCGAAGCGAGAGCGACTTCCAGGGCCTGGTGGAACGTACGGCTCGGGGCCTCGGACTCAAGGTTCTCGGTGCCACCGAGGACATCGGTGTGGCCTTGGCAGCGCTGCCTTACTCGGTCTTTGAGACGAAGATCGAGGACTACGTGCGGGTCGCCAGACAGCGTGGCGAGGGCGAGAGACTGCTGCACGGCATCATTCATCTCGCGGTTGCTGCCCTGGCCTTTCCGCGTCCCGACGATCTGGCCAACGACGGTTACACAGGGCGTGTCAGTGCCGAAGCCGTGGACACGGCCGTACGCGACACGTGCGACCGGCTGCGTGAGAAGGCTGCTGCCGCGGAGGTTGGAGGGGACACCCCCACCGACTCACCTGAACTGGAGAAGGTGTGGACTGCGTACGCCCGTCGGCCGGAAGCGGCACTGACCAAGGACGGCAGGCTGGCGATGAACTCGACTAAGGGCATGATCACCAGAGCCCTCAACTTCCTCACCGAGCAGGGATTCCTGATGGTCGCGGGTGCGGAACAGGACGGCTGGTACCGGACGACCCAGCGTTACCAACTCCAGGTCCGTGAACTGGCGGCGACCAGCGCGTTCGAGGAACTGCTTGCTCTCGGAGTCGTACCGATCTCCTCACATGGCACCTTGCGGACAGCCCCGCAGGACTCTGCGGATCGGAGCATTGACACAACGACACCAGGTGCGGCGGACGAGGGACTGTTCCATGTATGAGCTGTCCCGCGTCCTGCTGCGAGGGGTGGGACCGCAGGCCGCTCGATACGAGAACGTCCTGCTCGATTTCAGCGGGGTCGGCGCCCCAGTGGCCAATAGTCGGCAGGGCGAAATTTTCGACGCCGAAGAGTCACCGCGCCGTCCCTCACCGGCGAGTGTGCTGTTCCTGGAGAACGGCGGAGGCAAGTCGGTGCTGATCAAGCTCATATTCTCCGTCGTGCTCCCTGGGCGCCGAAACGCCGTGGGCACCCGCAACCCCCAGACATTGGAAGGCTTCGTACGACGCGGAGATGTGGCGCACGTCGTGTTGGAATGGACCCACGCAGCCAGCGGCAAACGGCTGGTAACCGGAAAGGTGAGCCAGTGGAAGGACCGTCGGACATCCGACGAGTCTGATCTGGTCGAACGCTGGTACCACTTCCGCCCGGGACACACGCTCGACCTAGAGACTCTTCCGGTCGAGGAGAATGGCAACTACCTCGGCCTCGCCGAGTACTGCGAGCGGCTCAGGCTCGCCGACATCGAAGAACCCGCACTCGGCTACCGCAATTTCCAGCTCCACGGAGAGTGGACGGATCGGCTCATGGCCTTGGGCCTCGACCCTGAGCTTTTCCGTTACCAGCGGGCAATGAACAACGACGAGGGTGAGGCGGCCGACGCCTTCTCACTCGGCAGCGACCAGGCGTTCGTCAATTTCCTGCTCAGTGCCGTTTTGCCGCTCCAGCCGGCTCGGGACCTCGCCGAGGTCCTGGGCACGTACGCCGACAAACTGGCGGACCGCGGTGTCATGGAGCTGGAGAAGACGTTCGTCGAGGAAGCCCTGGCGGTATTGGCGCCCCTGAGCGAGGCACGCGCGAAGCGAACCGCTGCCGATGCGATACAGAGGGGTACACGGCTCGCCTTGGACCGCTTCATCCAACAGATCAGGGCGCGTGCCACGCAGGAGAAGCAGGCGCTCGCGGACCGGGACCAAGGGGTCGTACAGCTGAGGGATGAGGTCCGCAGGGCGCAGGACAGATGCCAACACGCCGTCACTGTCGCCGCCGAACTATCGAGGCTGCTGGCCCAGTTGAAGCTGGAGGAGGCAGAGCAGAACCATAGGGCGGCCGAGCAGGAGTGGGAGAAGGCCATAGCGATCGAGAAGGGTTGGCAGGCCCTCCCCGCTGTGCTCCGGGACCTGGAAGCCGTCGCCGTGGCCCAGCGGCTACGGAGGCGTATCACCGAGACGGAGGCAGCGGCCCGCCCCGTGCTCGACCTTCGCAACGAGGCCGCGCGTGTCCTGTCGCAAGCGCTGCGCAGCATGGTGAGCAACCTGACAGATGAGGCGGACGAACTCGGTGAGCGCGCCACCCTGTTCGACGGGGGAGCTTACAGCGCGCAGACGGAGCACGACTCGGCTGTTGCGGCGGCAGCGGAGCGGGAGGCGAAGGCAGGGTTCCTGGATGGCCGTGTCACCGAGGTGCGGGAGGAGATCGCGGCCGCGGTGCGGGAGGGGCTGGTACCCGACGGGCTGGAGGTAACGGATGCCGCTGCCCAGGCCCAGTCCGAAGCCACCGCTCACCGTGAGCGAGTAGTCGAAGGCGAGCGAGCGGTAGAGCGCTTGGAACGCGTGTACCAGCAGGCAGAAGAGGAGTACGAGACAACTCGCAGTGAGCTGGCCGGAGCCGATCACGCCCACGACATCGCGCGCCGCGAGCACAAGGCCGCGGACGAGACCATGCGACGGCTCGCCGAAGATCTACAGCACGCCGGTCTCTACAGCGGTGAGGCGGGCGAACTCGACATCGAGGCCGCAGGGCTCGCGGACCGGGTGGCCCGGACGCAGCGGGATGCCGAGACCGCTCGGATCGACGTCCGCATCGCCATGGCGGCCGACGAGCGCGCACTCACCTCATTGGAGACGAACGACCTGCTGCCTTCGTCTCTGGAGGCGGTGCGGATCTGTGATCTGTTGCACGAGCGCCAGGTCCCCGCCTGCACGGGGTGGGAGTACCTCGCTTCAATCCCTGACGTGGAGCGCCGCGCGGAACTAGTCGAGCTTCATCCCCAGTTGGTAACGGGTGTGCTCTGCAATGATGCCGACCAGCTTGAGCTCGCCGCTGAGATCATCGGATCCGAGGGCGCCACGGTGACCGGCTTCCTCGCCCTGGGAACGACGACCGCACTCCATGGGGAGGGCGGTCCGGCCGCGGAATCTTCCTTTGCCGTACCGTCCCATCCTGCGCTGTACGACGAGCGCGCCGGTGAGTCGGAACGTCTCGAGCTGACAGTCCGGCGGGACGAGCACCACCGGCAACTGATGGAGCTGGACGAGACGCTACGCACCCATGGGCTCTTTGCGGCCCGACTCGCGCAGTGGCGGGAGACATACCCACCGGGGCGCATCGCCGCGCTGCACGACGCGATGGTGACCGCAGAGGAGAAGGTCCTTACAGCCCGCGCTACGGCAGCAACCGCGAAGGACCTCAGGGAGGTAACGGCCGAGCGGTTGCGGGCGGCACGCGAAGAGCTTTCCGACCTGGGGGAAGCCCAGTTGCGTCTGGACCGCCGTGTCGAAGCGCTTCGGGCGCTCGTCCGTTCGGCGGCACGCATCGCGGACTGGCAAGGTGAAGCGCTGCACATGCGTAGTGCGGCCCGCGAGCACCGGCAAATCGCAGCCGATGCCCGCGTCAGGGCCGAGACTGCCCGACAGGCCGCGGCCGACGCCCGGCGCACGGTCGACGTGTTGCGGGGCACGGTAGCCCGTACCGAGGAGGAACTGGCCACTCTGCCCGTCCGGGAATCCGAATGCGATGCGACCGAGCAGCACACTATGCCGGAACAGCCGCTAGAAGTGCTGCGCCGCCTTTACCGTGCGGCCGCCGATGAGTACGACCGAGTGGCAGTGGGCGCGAGTCTCAAGGCTGACCTGGACCAAGCCGAACGGGAAGAAGAGGCTGCCGGGAAAGCGCTGGCCCGCTTCGACGAGCGCGACCGCGTCATGGCGCGGGAACTGCTCAAGAGCTCCGACGGGGTGGACACCGCCGCCTTGAACGCCGGCCGGTCACGCGCTCAGCGACAGGTGGCTTCGGCGCGCGCCCAACTGGACGCGCTGTACGAGGTCGTGGTGCGATGCCGGACCGCGCTGGATGCAATCGGCGAAGCGTCCTCCGACGCGAGTCCCGTCGATCTGGCGCCGTTCGGGCCACCCCGTGATGCCGCACACGGCGAACGGCTTGTTGCGGCGGCGGACCAGGCACGGGATGAGGCTGCGGCGCTCGCCGTCGAGCTGAGGCATCTCCTGGAGAAGTTGGTTCAGGAGCAGGCTGATGCTCGTCAGACGGCACGCGCCTTCAAGATCCTGGTCGATCTCTTCGGGGAGCCGTCCGAGGAACAGGCCGAACTGCTCGGTACGGTCCCGGCGTATGAAGGTGACGCGGCCACTGCTCGTGAGCGTCACGACCTGTTCCTCTCCGAGCACAACAAGGCCCAGCGAGCCGCAGCAGAGGCGCAGACGGCCGAGCGGACGCTGGCCGACCGTCTCGCTGCACATGCGGCTGACTCCCGGTTCGAGGAACTGCAGTCTCCAAGCCGCCGCGTCATGCTCAGCACGGCGCGGGATGACCTGCCCGTCCATGCCGGGACATGGGCGGCGGACCTACGGCCCCGATTGCGGACGCTGGAAATCGACCTGGATTCAATCGGCCGGCACCGTAAGCAGATCGTGCTTCAGTTCGTTCAGCAGGTCCGGGACGCGCTCCGTACCCTGAAGCGCGCCCGGAGACTGTCCCAGCTGCCGGAAGGACTCGGCAGCTGGTCCGGTCAGCAGTTCTTGCAAATCGGATTCCCTGAGGTCACCGACGAGGTGCTCGCGGAACTGTTGGGCCGGGTCGTCGACGACGCCGCGGTGGAAGGGCAATCCCGCCGGGGGAGCAGGGATGCCCGTCAACTCGTCTTGAAGGGTGTCGAGGCTGCGGTCGCGCCCAAAGGCTTCCGCGTGACCGTCCTCAAGCCGGACATCGGGCTGGCCGTGGAGCGGGTCAGGGTGGCGCAGACCAAGGACATCTTCTCCGGGGGCCAGATTCTCACTGCCGCCATCGTCCTGTACTGCACGATGGCCGCGCTCCGAGCCAACGATCGGGGACAGGTACGCCACCAGTACTCCGGGGTGCTCTTTCTTGACAACCCGATCGGCCGGGCCTCGGCCCTCTACCTGCTCCGCCTCCAGCAAGCCGTGGCCAAGGCGCTCGGCGTCCAGTTGATCTACACCACTGGCCTGTACGACAAGGCCGCCTTGGACGTCTTCCCGCTCGTCATCAGGATGCGCAACGACGCCGACCTCAGAGCACGGCGGCGGTACCTCTCGGTGGCTGACCGGTCCGTGGGGCGTCACATCGCCTCCCTACGGGACGGAGCCGGGGGCGACATCACAGCCGTCCGCTATTTCCAGCGCCCGTCCAGGGAAGCGACGGTCGGGTGATGTCGGGATTAGAGCGCTTGTCCGAAGACCTGTTGGAGAGTCTTCACCAGTGGGCCGAGTCGAGAAGGTGGAACGGCTACCAAGCGAAGCAGGTCCGAGTGCCGGAGCTGCTCGAAGCTCTTCGAGCCGTCTATCGGGCAGGGCCTGACAGCGACCCGGAGGAGGAGACACTGCGCCGGTGCCTGGCTGTCCTCGCCTCCTCCGGACGTGTCCAGCTTATGCGCGAGAAGGCGGGAGAGCCGCCGGGGATCCACCTGCTTCCCGTGCGCGCGGCGCCGGAATCCAGCGGGAGTCGACGGCCCCTTCATCACCCCTCGCTCCATGCGCTGATCAAGGAACAGCGAAAGGTCACTCCGAGACAGGAGATGGCCTACAGGGCCATCAGCAACTGGTTGCACGCGTTGCGTGGCCCGGTGCTGAAGGTGCCGCTGAGGGAACGTGCCCTGGAGATCTTCGGGAAGCGTGAGTACACCGCGGAGTTCCCGGAGCCCGAGAAATGTCTGGACCACAAGGGGTTCGGTGGTCCGTTGTTCGAGAAGCGTGCTCACTTCTATGAGTTGATCTGGGCTTTCCCTACCGACCCGCCTCTTCTCAACGCCCGTTTCTCCAGGTTCAGCCCGGGCGCTCAGAGTACGTCGCTGAGTAGCGGTGACATCCTGCTCGTCGTCGAGAACTCGGCCACGTACACGTCACTCGTACGTCGGCTGCGAGAGCTTGAGCACCAGCACCGCATTGGCTGTGTGGCCTGGGGAGTCGGCCGCTCCTTTACGGCCTCGGTGCGCAGCATCTCGACCCACCACGGTGCCGATGGGCACGCCAGAGAGCGGTTCAGGGAGATCCGCTACTTCGGTGACCTCGACGTCAGCGGTCTGGAGATCCCACTCAAGGCGATGGACGCAGCCGTCGGCCTGGGCCTGAAGCTGGTTCCCACACGTGTGCTCTACCGGGACCTGGTCACCGCGGGCATTCCTCTCCCAGGCAAGGAGTGCAGCCGTACGCGTGAGGAGGCGGAGACCTTGGTGGATTGGCTGGGCGACAGCCATCACTTCGAACCCGTTATTGACGTTCTTGTGAAGGGGGAGCGATGGGCGCAGGAAGGCGTGGGGCTCCGTCATCTGAGCTCCACCAACGACTGGTTGGCGGACATGCGATGACTGCGGGGGAGCCCGAGTGAGCAATGAGACGGCCGCCCCACGGGCACGTATTTCTGAACCGGGGCCGGGGCACGGACCGGGCGTTGTACCACCGCGCAATCCGCGTTTCTGGGGACGACGGCACCACTTGGCCGTGCTGGACCGGCGCCTGTCCCAGGCTCCATGGGGGACGACCGTCCTCGTCGGCCCGTTCGGTGTCGGCAAGCGCCACATCGCCGCTGAGTGGGCGCACCTCAACGCCTCACGATTCGGATCCGTGCACTGGATCAGGGCTAGGGACGGCAAGCTGGCCCAGGAGAACCCAGCGGCGGAGGCAGAGAGCTCACCAGATGTCGGCAAGAAGCCCGCACTGGTGGTGATCGACGGTCTGCGCAGCTGGACCGACTATGACCGATTTCAGGGAGGTGAGACAGCCGGACATGTATTGATCACATCCTCCGGATCGGCGTCCCAGTGGGGTGGGTGGGCGGAGGTCGTGCCCGTCGGCCCCTGGGACAGACAAGAGGCGATCGACTATCTCCGTACGAACATCGGCTCGCTCTGTACCGAGGATGCCGGGCGAATCGCGGCCGTCCTCGGCAACCTCCCCCTGGCACTTGCCTACGCGGAAGCATGGCTCATGCGCGGCTGCACAGTCGACGGTTTCCTCAATGCGCTGCGTGACCGCCCGCAGGCCGTCCTCGGCGGAGCCGGCCCTGACCGCTACCCCGGATCTCTCATCGCCAGAATCAAAGAGGCACGCAACTCCCTGGCGTCTACGGACCGATGGATGGTCCACCTGCTGGACGCGGCAGCCTTGCTCGGCCCCACCCCCTTGCCCGCCCGCTCCATCGGGCCGCACCCGCTGTACCGCCCTGACGATGACATGCTCAGTACGGAGATCGCTCTCCATCCAGCTGAGCTGTGCAAGGCGTTTCCCGTTCTGGGCAAGTGCGGCCTGAGTACGTTTGATGACGCTCTTCTGCACGTCAGCCCGGTGTACTGTACGACCGTTCGAGGGCTCCTTGCACAGGAAGAGAAGCGCCAAGCCGCCCGCTGGGCCGATGTCCTGCTGGTGGCGTTGGACCCCCGTGGCTCTGTGCCGGACCGGGGCCGCGCGAGGGAGCGATGGCAGCTCGTGCTGCCGTCTTTCCTCGCCTGCCATCCCCAAGAGCTCGTCACTCGTGAGGCCCTAACCGTGATGGCCGCGGCATACGACCACATGTCCGACCTGGGGCGCTGGCAGGCGATCCTGGCGCGGGTTGAGGTGCTGTACCGACGTGGGATGGAGCTGTTTACGCAGGATAATGCGGCTGTGCTGCACGTCGGTGATGTCCTCCTGCGTGCATACACGTCCGCGAACCGCTATGCCGATGCGGTGAAGCTGGGGTCGGTGCTGCGAGAGCGCCGCATCTCGGTGTGTGGACCCACGGGACTCGACACGCTGAGGTGCACCTCGGCCATGATCGTCCCGCTGGGAAGCCGCGGATACGTCGCGGACGCTGTGGAACTTGCCCACAAGACCCTCGTCGCACAGGCCACCCGGCTCGGCGCCGATCATCAGGACACTTTGCTCACCAAGAGCCGTCGTGCCGTTGCCGAACGCGTGGCGGGGCGTTGGCGGGACGCCGTGGCGACGGGCGAAGCTGTACTCGAAGCGCAGCAGCACGTCCTGGGGCGGGCGCATCCTGACGTCCTTTCCACCGCCTACGAACTGGCCTGCGCCTACCACGAGTCAGGGGTGCACACGAAAGACGCACTCGATCTCTTCGCCGAGACACTTCCTTTGCAAGGGCGGGTACTCGGTGACGACCACCCCGCTACGGCTCGCACGGCTGCGGGCTTGGAACTGGTGCACTTCGAGGCGTACGGGACATTGCAGAGTGCTGAGCGCTGCCGGGTTGCGTTGGATCGACTCAGACAGGAGTTCGGAGTGCAGGACAGAGATGTGTACCGGCTCGAGCAGGCTTGCCAGGCGTTGGGAATGAGCTGGTGAAAAAATCTCCGTTAGCACAGGGGGCGCCGCCGGCGGGTGCGTCATGGCCGCAGGCCCCTCTCCTCGCGGCGGTGCTTGGAGGGCACCCCGCGCGGCCGTACGGGGTGCCAGGGACTCCCAGCTCCAAGAAGTGTTCACGATGTATGGCTTCAGGCGGCCCTCACGGCGTGTTCCCTTCGTCGCGAGTTCTACGAGTTGCGCTTGGGGTGCCTGTCAGTGAGTGTCTGGTTCGTCGGATTCATTGAGTAGCCGGGCTGCGAGACCGTCGGCCCATTCCAGAGCCCACGCTCGGAGAGCGGAGATCGCGGCTTCGCTGAGACCGTAGGCAGCGAAGGCTTCGTCATCAGTCCACTCGGCTCCGGCGAGGTTTGCCTGCAGGTCTTCGAGTTCGAAGCGGCCGCGGGCGTGCCTTCTGCCGAATTCTTGGAGATCGGCAGTGTTCCAGCGGCGGGACGCTGCGAACACATCGATGAGGTCGCGCGGCGCTCCCCGGTCGGCAAGTGCACGGACCTTGGTCCCGATCACATCCTCCGCCGCCAGGACGGGTCCGTACCGGCTTTGGGTGACTGGCCGCCAGAAGACTTCCTTGAGGATGTCGACCTCGCACTCCTGCCCGGTGGCTGGGTCGGACACTGTGAAGCGGGCGGACAATGGGGCGGTCTCCAGCGACTGCACCTTCCAGCCCCGGGCTTCTAGGCCGGCGCGAACCACGCCCGCGATGTCGGCCATGGGCGCCGGGTTCTCGGTGGCGACATCGAGGTCCTGGCTCGGGCGGTCCACGAGGCGGTGCGCCCGCACGGCGTATCCGCCGGTGAGAACAAGGGGATACGGGGAGCCGAGCGCGATCACATCCGCCAGGAGCCGCGCATGCAGCTCCGGCATGTCCGTCACGCGGCTGCCCGGGCGCGGGTGGCGAGCTGGGGGAAGGCGTCTTCCCATACGGTGCGCACGGTGCGGCCGACGAGGGTGCGTAGCACCGGCCACAGATGGAGAAGTAGGTCCTGGTTGAGGTAGCGAGGCAGGTCGTCGTCCAGGCCCTCGTGCAGGATGGTGCGGTACAGGCCCATACGCTGGCGCGGTTTGCCCAGGTCGTATGAGGTCATCCCGGACCAGGCCATGTGCAGCGGCAGCTCCACGACCCCCTGGGTCGGGCCGTGCAACTCGTCCAGCGACTCCGGCAGCCGGAGCCGGAACTTTTCCCGGTACAGCGCGAGGTCTTCGGCGTCCGTGCCCGAGACGTCCCTCGGGGTGTGTGCGGGGTGCTGTCGGCTGGAGCGCATGACTCCATTATGGAGGCCGAAGACGTGGCGCGGGTCATGATGACGAGCTGGTGTCTGGAGTGAGCGAGGCGGAGCCCGCCAGGTGCTTGTTGTGGCAGTTCGGTCTGCCGCGAGCCGGATGGACGGGCCATCGGCCGTGCTGCTCCTCTGACGCTCTGGGTGCCCGCACGCAGGGCAGCGGGTCGATAAACCGGCTCTGACCTGGTCATTTCTGTGACTCGTCCAGGCTGATCCCTTCCCGATGACGCATCATGTGGAGTGCGTGGCGATTCTCGAGCCGGCCGCGAAGGGCTCCTGACCTGCGGGTTTCTTGGACTGCTCAGGTGCGTCGAGGTGTGCCCGACCTGTTTCCCTCCGTCCATCGCGTGGAGTGCGTCGCAGGCTCGCGCCGCATGCCTCACCTGCTGCTTCGAAGAAGTTCGTGCGCCGGAGCGGCCGTGTGGTTCGTGAGCCTGCGCCGTGCCTGGGCGACCTTGAGCCCCTGCGCCTCGATCAGGGCCCGGCACTGCCGTACGACGTCGTCGAGGGTCGGCCGGTCCTCGGCACGGTGGGCGAGCATGGCTGTCAGCAGCGGCATGAGCTCCTCCGGCGCCCCCGAGAGGTCGGGCGCGGTCGCGGGATCGACGACCTGGTGGAACAGGAGGTGGATGTTGTCGGCCCGGTAGGGAGCATGCCCCGAGGCCGCGAACAGCAGCACGGCACCCAACGCGTACGTCGACCGCGGGTGTCAGCGGCTTCTCGCCGTTCGCCTGCTCGGGCGGCATGCAGGAGGGAGTGCCGACGACCGTGTTGGCCGCGGTCAGTGACACGCTGGACTCCGCGAACACCGCGAGTCCGAAGTCGATCACGTTGGGCCCGTTGGGGCCGAGCAGCACGTTGGCGGGCTTCAGATCACGGTCGAGCAGCCCCCTGCTTGTGCACCGTCGCCAGCGCCTCCGCGAGCGTTGCACCCAGCGAGGCGGTGAGCAAGGAGTCGAGCGGGCCGTTCCTGCCCACATGCCTGCTGAGGTCCAGCCCTTCGACGTACTCGGTCGCCAGCCACGGCGGGTCCGCGTCCGGGTCGGCGTCCAGAAGGGCGGCCATGCGGGCTCCCCACATGGCCTTGAGGATCTCCACCTCCTGAGCAAGTCTGAGCCGGGTCTCGGAGTCCACGACGGACGGCTTGATCACCTTCACCGCAGCCGGTTCCCCGCTTGGAGACTTTCCAGGTACACAAGCCCCGTGCCGCCCTGCCCGATCCGCCCGAGCAACTCGTATCCGCCCAGCTCGGAGGGGTCGTCGGGGCTGAGGGGCGCGATGTGCACGTGGGTCCTCACAGTCGGGACTGGCTGCCGGGGCAGGGGTTCATCGGCACGTTAGCCCCGTCCCCGCACGCGGGGCGGGCGACTCCGTGCAGCGGGCGTCTGCCGAGTCACCCTTCGTCGGACGCACCCGTGTCCGGCTCAGTGGTCGGAGGGGGCGTGGGCGGAGCCTGGGTCGGCTCCGGCCGTCTGCCGACGGGCCTGTAGCCCCTCTTCCCGTTGGGGTCCAACCGCGGTCGAATTTCGGTCACTGGTCGTGTCTCCGTCTGCAGTCACGGGAGGTACTTCGACGAAGTCGAGATACTCGACATCATCCATCCGAATATAGAGCCCGCCGGAATGTTCCAGCGGGCGTTCGAACAGTCCGGTGGGGGACACAGCCCAAGCGGTCTGCAGATACAGGTCTGCGGCTTCCGGGTAGCTCGACGTGTAGGAGTCTTCGCCGTAGTACCCGCCGATCCAACGGCCGCTCTTCAGCCGCGCCCGCACCAGGCAGTGGCTCCGACGTTGGAAGACCCGGTCCCATGCCGTGGGGGTCGGGTCATAGGTAGACCCGCTGCCTCGCGAGCCCAGCCACGACGTCAGCCATGCGGCAACAGCTGGAACGACAATCAACAGGATTGCCGCCGTCAGGGCGGCGACACGCGGATTCTCTGCCGCACCCCTCAGCCAGCCATTGCGACGGTCGTAGACCAGGTGCACCAACCAAGGGCCTGCGAGCAGGACATAGACGGTGTCGAGAGCGATGCCCGCCGTCACCGCTCGGAGTACGCGTTCGCCCAGGTCTCTGTGGACCGGAGCCAGGCCGCGCGCGCGTTCGCGGACGAACTGGTAGGTCACGCCGGGAAGTACCAGGAGAAGAACGATCACTACCTGGGCGACTGTTGTTGGCGCGTGCGGCATCGCCGTACGTCCTTCCGGATAGCTCGTGCAGGAACCTTTGCAGCTGACCTTGTGGCCTGAAGTCCCTCGGTGTCGCGGCAAGTTGCGGGCGTCACAGACATACTGCCGTGGCACTTGTGCATAGTTGCGAAGTTGGGGGGCGCCTGATGCGAGACAACCTGTTCCGGATGCGTACCACTTGGGTCGACGGCCTCACGGCGCGGGTCTGTCGCGAGCTCGGGCCCGACCCGAGCCGTTACGACATGTTTCCCTCCTGGGTCGCAGATGAGCCGCCGGCGCTCGCCGCCCTGTTGGCCCGCATCGCTGTTGAGGACATCAGGGGCAGCTCTCCGCAGGCCATCAGCGACCATCTGCGATCGACCTCCCTCGTCGATTCCAGGGTGCCCGGTCACGTGGTTGCTGAAGACCTCGTCATGCCTGTTCTGCGCACGGTTCGTAACGAAGGCGTTCCGTGGCAACGGTGGTGGGACGTTGCCGGATTTCATGTGCTGCTCGTCGAGTTGTGGGCGGGACACCGACTCTCGACTCAACCCGCGGATACGGTACGCGAGGAACTGACGAGCGTATGGTGCCTCCCGGACCAAGCCGTGGAAACCGTCCTTCGTAATGCGGCAGATCCCTATGCCTCGTTGCCGCCGGACCTCCTTCACGAATCAGCCACCGGCAGGGCGAGTGCGTGCTTGCAAGCCCTTGTCTCCGGCGGCTGGGTCAAGATCACCCGGACGGAGGACGTCCTGCGAGCCAGACCGGGGCTGACTGACAGGCCTGATCTCGCGGAGGTCGCGAAGCGCCTGCATCGCCGCATGGATCTGGAGAACGCGGTAGATCGCATCAGGAACCCTTCAGCGGAATTCCTCGCAGGGCTGCGTGAGGATCTTGAGGCATGGGACGCCCAGATGGGCGGGGTCGTGTCCCACCTGACGGCATACGAGCTCGCATTGATGCAATCCGAGACGGGGGACGATCAGTATGCGGAAGAGTGTCTCGTGGCAGGAAGGGCTTTTTATAGAGCCCCACTGCTGGAAGACGATGCTCTTTTGTGGGAATCGAAGCCAAGCGATCTGAGCGCTTCGGTACCGGACTGGATGGTCGAAGAAATCGTCACTTGCGGGACCCGCTTCTTTCATACGCGGGTGGGTCCTCACCCAGTCTGGCTGGCCACAGCCGAGACGGACTCTCATCTGGCTGCCGTGCGGGCGTTGATGGAGACGGGTACGCGGTACGGCTTCGGAACCGAGGACTACAGCGACGGCATCAGGATTTGGTTGCAGTTTCCCCTGCCTCCCGGCGACCCGGGCCCTCCGATGCGCGCTCCGTACACCTACTCCCTGACCTGGGTGGAACATGCCTGGGAACTTCTGCATCTCGCGACCGTCGGATACACCCGCCTCAGCGTCGTCCGGCTTGTGGGCGACGGTGAAGTGAGGGCTGTGAGCAGCATCTGGCTAGAGCTACCGGAAGAGTTGCTCGTCGGGTGCAAGGACGCCGCGATCACGGCGCTCCGCCGACTGGTTGGTGACGAGACACAGAACATAAATCAGAGGATCGCCCTCGAAGGCGTCGACCAGGCCGCCGAGACGGCTTTCCGGAGCTGTGAAAACGCGAAGAGTGAAGATATCCAGGACGAACTTTCCCTGGCCTCCGACACCGCTGAATTCCGACACTTCATGTCCGCCGCGCGCCGCCTCGCCGGTGCGCGTGCATGGCTGGCCTCGCGCCTGCTCGATGGGGAAGAGGCGCATGGGGCGAACGTGGAGCTGAAGACCGCTGTCGAAGAGCGGCAGCGCACTCTGGAACTCCTCAGGGCAACCGCGGGCCGAGGGAAGGTGAAAACGGGTTCCATCGGCGAAGCCGACATACCTCTGCTGGACGAACAAACGGTTTTCGTGCACCTGATCAACCGGTATGGGACGCTTCAACTCGCCGCGTGCAGGACCCGTGCAGGCCGCGCGCACTTTGACCTTGTTTCATGTGAGGAGATTTCCCTCGGGCATCTACCTGAAGTCGTAAATGAATGGGCAAAGCAGCCTCAGAATGCTCCCGGACGTATGTGGTATCAGTTTCTGGAACAAGTCCTCGCTGAATGCAGTGAAATAGCAGAAATAATCGCCGAAATGATGGCGCGTCATGATTTTCGTCGATTGATGCTCAGTCCCGCTGCTCCGCTGGAGCTGCTGCCGCTCCATGCCGCGACGCTTCATGCCCCGCGAACCGTGACACTGAGCGACCTTTTTGATCACGTGGCTTACGCTCCCACAGCTCGCCTCGCGACGGCCATCAAAAGGTCCCAGCGTCGTGTGGCCGCAGTTGAGGTCCTGGTGGTGGCACACAGCGGTGATGGCGTACCCGGCTTCGAGTCGATCGGCGGGCCGCTCTGTGAGGCTGACTTGATCGCTGACCTCTACGACCATGCGGAGGTCCTGGCGCAAGAGGAGGCGACCCCCGACCGTGCTCTGGAGGCGATGTCCAGGGCACGAATCGTTCATGTGGCATCGCACGGCCTGACGCATCTCAACCGTTGGGCTGCTGGAGTCGTGCTGCAAGGCGATTCGCTGGGAGCAGCCACGTTGACCACAAGCAGAATCCTCGCCGAAGGCACCTTCAGCAGCGTCGACCTGGTCATCCTGAATGCTTGCAGAACGGGCACGCATGAAGGGGCCGGTCGTACCGTGCAGACCCTGCGCAGTCTCGAGTCCGCGTTCCTGGCCCGCGGAGCGAAGGCGGTCGTCTCCACACTGTGGGAGATCACGGATCTGCAAGGCGTCGTCTTCTCCGCCGTACTCCATGCCTATCTGGGAGCCGGCGTGGACCCGCACACCGCTTTCGCTGACACCGCTCGATACCTCCGGGCGGGTCACTGGCAAGTCCCCTGCCATGGAGGGCCATTGCTCTCCGCCGAGTCGGCCATCGACTCGATGCTTCCGGACTGGCGAAGCCACCTGGATCAACAGGTCGCCGAGAACCCGCTGTTCTGGGCTGCTTTCAAGATCACCGGTGTTGTGTGAGTCACCTTCCTGGCTCAGGTCCCGTCGGCTCCCGGCCAGGCACCTCTGCCACAACTGGTAAGAGCGCCGTGCCTCGCGAAGTGCCTCTCCGGCGAACCGCTTGTCGGCGCAACCGCCCACGGCGACCTGTTCCACCACGGTCACCGGACGGGATGCGACGCGAACGATGCATTCTGAGGCCGGCCGGCCGCTCGCCGACTCGATTCTCCGCCCTGTCCTGCCTGAACAGGGCGGAGGCGTGTACCGGAGCGGTCGGGCCTCATGCCCTCCGTCCTGAGGGCATGCTCGTCTCCGTGTTCATTGGTAGGCACTCACCGCAGCCAAATAGAGCCCGCAGGCCGTGCCGCACGAACCTCCGCCGATCAGAAAAGCCGTGGCGGGCCGCACCCCGCTCCGCCAAGCGACGAACGCGGAGACACAGCCGATGTGGACGGAGACAGACAGGGCAAGAAGCAGGGAAATCAGCTGAAGGATAGTCATAGAGGTTCGAGTCTCTCGGAGTCGGGGTGGCCGAATGCGCACCGCTCACTTGCCGACACGCTGTCCGTCCGGTGAGGTGTCCGACTGCCTTCCAAGCCGAAACACGACAGGGCTAGCTGATTCGCGCTGCTCACCCCTACAACGCCCCCTAAAATCAGTGCCGTAACTGGTGGTCGATCGGACACATCGTTCACCAGACGGCGCAGCATGATCGGGTAGCCGGCGGAGAGACGGGCACGTGGGGGACATCTTCAGTGATCTAAAGCGGGTGGGGGCCCTCAAGCGCGTACGGCTGTCAGGTCAACCGTCGGATCGCCAATTGGCCCGACTCGCCAGCGTCTCCCACGGCACTGCCGGCCGATGGTTGGAGGGCGCGCAGTTTCCTCAGGACCGCGACGGGCTGATCAGAGCCCTTGGCGCAATCAAAGCCGAGGCCGCTGCCCGAGGGGTTCTGGACTGTCTTGTTGATGACGTCTCTGGCGAGACCGTCGCCCAACTCCTGGATGCAGAGCGCTGGAACACCGCCTTCGAGGCGGAACGCGAACGCAGGGCACAAGAGTCCCGGGCCGACACTGAACGGCACAAGGCCAGGACTGCCATGGAGCGCGAGGCGGTACGGGCCCGCTTAGCCGCGCTCTCCGACCCGCCCCGCCCGGTGCGCGCGTGGAGCGCGCGGCGGCTCGGGGTGCACCCTGCGATTCAGGGGCACTCCGTCGCCCCGGGCAGCGGGTTCCTGCTGCCCCGGTATGTACCCCGTCCGCACGACGCGGAGCTGCGGACCCACCTGTCCGCAGCGACCCCCGCCGGAGCGGCCCCCTGTCTCGTGGTCGTGGAAGGAGGGTCCTGCACGGGCAAGTCCCGGGCAGCATTCGAAGCAGTCAAGGCCGAGGTGCCCGACGAATTCGGCCTCTTCTTTCCTGCGGACCCGGCCGGGTTGCTCGAAGCGCTGGCCGCGGACGCGCTGCGGCCGGGCAGCGTGCTGTGGCTCAACGAAGCCCAGGACTTTCTCGCCGGCCCTGATGGGGAAGCCGTCGCCGCCGCTCTGCTGCGACGACTCGACCGCGACGGTCCGTTCCTGGTCGTGGCCACGCTGTGGCCTGATCACCGCGAGAGCCTCACAGCGACCGTCCCTTTCGGCGAGCAGGACTCGCACCGACAAGCTCGGGCCTTGCTGGCCCAGGCACATAGGGTCGTCGTCCCCCGCAGCTTTGCCGGCAGTCTGGAGGCCGTACGCGATGCTGCCCGGGACGACCCGGCGCTCGCCGACGCCCTTCGCACTGGCACTGATGAGCTGACTCAGGTGCTTGCCGCCGGGCCCGATCTCGTCGATCACTATGAGAACCCCTCCGGCCAAGCCGGTGTGCACGGCCGGGCCCTGATGCGCGCAGCCATGGACGCCCACCGGTTGGGAGTCACCGGCCCGCTGCCCCTCGCCTTGCTGGAGGAGGCCGCCCCCGGCTACCTCGACGCGGCCGACCGCGCTGTCGGCCCCGACTGGTTCACTCACGCCCTCGCTTACGCCCGCACCGACATCAAGCACACGACCCGGGCGCTCCAAGACATCGCCATCACCTCGGGTATGGGCGTGGAGCCCAGGGGGCTTCGGCTCGCCGACTACCTGGCACAGCACGGCCGCCGTGCCCACCGGGCAGACTGCCCGCCGCTCTCATTCTGGGAAGCCGCATACCGGCATCTGACGCGCCCCGACGATCTCGCCGCCCTCGCTGGCGAGGCAGACAACCGTATGCGGAAGCGGTGGGCCTGCCGCCTCTGGCGCAGGGCCGCTGAGCTTGGCAGCGGCCGGGCCATGTCGGAGTGCGCGCGGCAGCTGTGGTCCGAAGACCGGGAAGCCGCTGAGCGGCTGGCGCGTGAGGCTGCCGGCCAGGGCGACTTCAGGGGTCTCTACACCCTCGCCTTCATCCCCGAGCACACGGGCGATTTCGCCGAGGCCGAACGGCTCTCCCTGCTGGCATCCGCTGAGGGCGGCACGTTCGGTCTGCGCCGACTGAGTGAACGCCGACTGCGTGCCGGCGATACGGCGGGAGCGGAGCGCAACCTTCGGCAGGCGGGGGACGCCGGCGACATGGAGGCCCTGATCCTGCTGGCTCGGGCCCGCGCCAAGGACGGGGCCCAGGACGAGGCCGAACACCTGGTCAATCGGGCCGTCGAGGCGAACGACACCGAGGGACTGGCTCAGCTGACTGCCCTGCGGATGATTGAAGGAGACCGCGACCGAGCCGAGGAGATCGCTACTCGCGTCACGCGGCGAGGGAGCACTCGCGCGTGGAATCTGCTCGGTGACCTGGTGGAGGAGCGCGGCGATCTGGAGCAGGCGAGATCCCTCTTCCGTAAGGCTGCGGGCCAAGGGGACGACACGGCCCTCTCGCGACTGGCATGGATGGCCGAGTGCGCGGGCGAGCACGATGAAGCCGTACGACTGCTGGAGGAAGCACTCGCGGCGGGCCACACCGACGCCGTGGCCACCGTGGCCATCCTCCGCAACGAGACCGGAGACTCGGAGGGCGCCGAACGACTGGCCCGGAGGATCGCTGAGTGCGGCGACCACATCGGCTATCTCCGGCTCGCCGAAGCATGGGAGAACGCCGGCAACTCGGCCGGCGCTGTGTCCGTCCTGCAATCGGCTGTCGACGCCGGTTCCGGACTGGCGCTCGTTCAACTTGCGGAGTTGTATGAGAAGGCCGGGGACGAAGAGTCGGCCCTGCCCCTGCTGCAGCGGGCGGTCGAGGCGGGTCAGGGTGGCGCTCTGCTGCGTCTGGCCCTGCTCTACGTACGGACGGATCGCGACGAGGCCGAAGAACTCGCAGGCCAGGTAGCCGATGCCGGTGTCCCGGAGGTGCTGTCGTCGCTCGCCGACCGTCGTGAGGAAGTCGGCGATCTCGATGCGGCGGAGCGCATCCGCTGGCGGCTGGTCGCGGAGGGGTATGCCGACGCCCTGGTCGCGCTGGCGAACCGGCAGGCGAGGGAGGGCAACCGGGAGGACGCGGTCCGGCTCCTAGTGCGCGCTGCCGACTTCGGGGACGAGGTGACCACCTTCTCGTTGGGACAGGTCTGGGGGCACGGTCTCGAGCCGGACGGTTCGCCATCGGAGGTATGGACTTGGGCAGAGGAAGGCCACGGGGGACCTTGACATACGGATCCACCCTGCAGAGGGGGAGACGAGGAACTCGTGGTCCCAGCCCATCGCTAGATGCCGTGGGATCTCAGAGGGCTGCGGAGACTGCCAATCGCGGATGTCCCCGGTGGAGAGGTTCGGGCAAAGCCATGCTCTGACAGGTCGTGACGCTCGTTTGACGCTCTTGACGGACAGACAGCCGCTCAGAGTAGGCGTGCACCCATGCTGACCTGGGACTATTCCTCTTCCGCCTCGTGTGACGTGTTTCCGATGACGCATCATGTGGAGTGCGTGGCGATTCTGGAGCCGGTGGCCAAGGGCTCCTGACCCACCATGAGACCGCGCCGGGCCGCCGTCTCGGCCGGGCCGGTCACGGTCCGTCGGCGGGCGCGCCCCGGTGCCGCGGGTGTCCCGGGCGCTACGCCACCGCGGTCAGCAGGTCAGCAGGTCAGCAGGTCAGCAGGTCAGCAGGTCAGCAGGTCGGCCAGGACGTCGGGGCGTTCCAGGGCGATGAAGTGGCCCGCCTTCGGGACCTGGGTGAAGCCGGCGGTCGGCAGCAGCTGCCTGTTGGCCTCGCGGTCCGAGAGGCGGGACCAGTCCTTCTCGCCGTAGACGAAGTGGACGGGGGCCTTGACTTCCGGGTAGCGGGAGCGGGCCGCGATGAGGCTGGGCAGGGCCTGGTACACGCCCCGGGCGACGGTCGGGTAGCCGGGGCGGGCGCCCACCTGGAGGAGTTCGTCCACGTAGTCCTCCCGCAGGGCGCTCTTGTCGCCGAGGCCGCCCTGCAGGATCTTGCGGAGGGCCGGCCTGGGCTCCACCCCGGCGATCACCGGGCCCACTCCGGGTGCGAGAACTCCGCTGACCACCACGCGGGCGAGAAGGCTGGACCGGGCGATTCCGCCGGGGAAGTCGTACGTGTTGACCGCGACGACGCGCCGTACCCGCTCCGGCAGTTCGGCCGCGGTGGTCAGGGCGAGCACCGCCCCCATGGACTCTCCGACCAGTGTCACGTCGTGGAGGTCGAGTTCGGTCAGGAGCCGCTCGACGCCCGCGCGCATGGCCGGCTCGTCGTAGGACGCCCCGGGCACGATCTCGGAGTAGCCCATCCCCGGCAGGTCGAGGGCGTACACGGTGTACCGGTCCGCGAGCAGCGGGATGAGGAGGCGGAAGTGCTCGGCCTGCGTGCGCACGGTGTGCAGCAGGACCAGGGGAGCGCCGGTGCCCGCCTTGAGGTAGCGCAGGGTTCCCTCGTGAGCGTGACGTCCTGCGCGCGGGGCCAGGGTGTGGCTGGTGGTCCCCGGGATGTCGATCGTGGGGCGTGACTTCTGGCCGGGCTTCGGTGCGGTCATGTCCGCCTCCACAATGAGAAACTGATCGGTTTCCAGTACAGTAAACCGATCGGTTTCAGAGTGCAAGTGCGGGTGCCGGCGAAAGCTGGTTCCCCGCTTCGGCGTGGGTTGTCGGCGTCGTTCAGGTCGAGTCGGAGCTTGAGGCCGAGTTTCCCGACCGTGTCGTGGAGCCACTACTCGTAGGGCCTCCGGCGCGGGGTGCCTTCGACCGCACCGTGCTGTTCGAGCCGGTCGCCGGGCTGCCGCGACGCCTGGCCCGGGAGGGCGCGAATCACCGCCGCCGTGATCGCCGCGCGTGCGGGCGGGAGGAGCGGCGGGCGGATTGGGTCCCCGGCTTCAGCAACCGCGCCGCGGCGGCGGCCGTCCGGGGGCCCACCCCGAGCGCGAGCGCGGCCCGCAGGTCCTCGGGGTGTCGTGGGGCACTGGCATCCCGCTCGCGGAGTTCAGTCGGGCTGGTCCCAGGCCTGCCCGGCTGCCTGCGTGGGAGGAGTCGCGGATATGTGCCCGTCGCCCGCTGGGCCCTTCGGGCGGAAGCCGGTCGGCGGCGTGCGGGTCGAACCCGGCGAGGCGTCCACCACCGGCCGACGGGAGCGTTCGGCCTGGCCCGTGACCGCTGCTCGGGCGTTCGCCTCCCGCTCGACGTGACCGGGCTCCTTCGCCAGCTCGGCGTTGAACTGGGCGCCGACCAGAAGTGCCAGGTTGGACAGCCACAACCAGATCAGGAAGACCACGACGCCCGCGAGCGAGCCGTACAGACGGCTGTACGTGCCGACATGCGAGGTGTACAGGGCGAACCCGAGGGAGACGGCCAGCAGAAGGGCCACCGCCAAGGTGCCGCCGGGCGCCATCCGTCCGACGGGGCGGGAGCACCCCGGGCCCGAACGGTACAGAACGAGTACCAGGGCGACGGCCACCGCGGCGATGACCGGCCATCGCAGTGTGTCCCAGGCGGCCTGCGGTCCGGTGCCGAGATCCAGCGCGCTGCCCAGACGCCGGACGAGGCCGCCACTGAGCAGCAGAGCGAGGGTCGACGTGAGGAGCAGGGCGAGCAGCACCAGGGCCGTGGCGACGATGCGCGGAGCGGTACGCCAGACCGGCCGGTCCGCGTCGATGCGGTGCATGGAGTACAGCGCCCGACGGAAAACGCTCAGATAGCTGCAACCCGACCACAGGGCACCCGTCCCTCCGGCGAAGATCAGCGTCCACGCCGTCGACTCCTGCCCGGCCATCTGCCGCAGGGTGCCGCGCAACAGAGCACGGGACGCGGCAGGAGTGGCCTGCACCATGCGGTCGATGACACCCGGCTCGGCGGTGGGCATGACCAGACCGAGAATCGACAGGATCACCAGCAGCGACGGGAACAGGGCCAGCACCGCGTAGTAGGTCAGCGCCGCGGCCCAGTCGGTGACGTCGTCGTTCCAGACGGCCACCGGCGTCCGGCGCAGCGCCGTCCACCAACGGGCGGTACGACCGTCTGCGTCATCCATGGCAGGACTCTCTGTCGGTTCTGGCGGAGAGGGCGGCGTTGTCCGTGTGCCGTGGTCACCGCGCCGCCTCGTGCGTTTCACAGGAAGCGGCGGATCGGTCCGACAGCGGCTTCCCCGACGCGTTGCAGCACGGCCCGCCGTCTCCACCGATGGAGGTCGATGTCCACACTGCGCTCGAGGTCCGCCTCGTAGTCCCGGTCGAGGCAGGCGGTGAACTCCTCGTCCAGGACGGCGAGCATCACCTCTTCGTCGTGGTCCATGGACCGGCGGTTGAAGTTGGTGGATCCGATGAGCGAGGCCACCGAGTCCACCGTGATGATCTTGGCGTGCATCATGGTCGGCTGGTACTGACGTATGTGCACCCCGGCCCGCAGCAGACGCGTGTAGTGGTGCTGGCCGGCCAGTTGGCAGGCCCGCTGGTCGGTGTGGGGACCGGGCAACAGGATCTCGACCCGCACGCCGCGACGAGCGGTCCCGCACAGCAGGTCGATGAAGTAGGCGTCCGGAGCGAAGTAGGCGGTGGCCAGCCTGAAGCGTTCCTCGGCGGAGCTGAGCATGATCCTGATGAGCGTCTGCATGTCCTGCCAGCCGATGCTGGCGGAGCCGCGGACGACCTGTACCACCGACGACCCCGCCTGCGCGTGTTCCGTGAATCGGTCCCGGGTGTCGAAGAGTTCGTCGTGGCACTCGGCCCAGTTCTGCGCGAACGCGGCCGCGATGCCGTCGACGGCCGGACCGCGCACCTGGACGTGCGTGTCCCGCCACTCGGCGGGGTTGCGCGCGTCGCCGCACCATTCCTCCGCGATGCCGACGCCGCCGGTGAAGGCGGTGCCCTCGTCGACGACGAGGGCCTTGCGGTGGCAGCGGTGATTCTGCTTGAACGGCGACAGCCATGCGGGCTTGCGGAACCAGGCCACCTGCACGCCCGCGGCACTCATGAGATCCAGCAACCGGCGCTCGATCTCCTTGGCGCCGAAGCCGTCGAGCAGCAGTCGCACCCGCACACCTGCGCGGGCGCGCTCGGCCAGCGCGTCGGCGAAGTCGTGCGCGATCTGCCCCCGCCAGTACACGAACGTCATCATGTCGATGGTGTGCCGAGCCGAACGGATCGCCCCGAGCATCGCGGGAAAGATCTCGTCGCCGTTGCGCAGGGGCACCAGGTCGTTGCCCTCGGTGGCGGCCACGCCGATCAACCGCTCCAGGCGACGGCGCAGACGCTGCTTGCGCGCCTCCGGGTCGGGAGCGGTGTCCTGTGCGGAAGGTGCGGGTATGCCGCCGAGTGTCACGCCGGGTCTCCGAAGGGGTCATGAAGCGGGAACGTCACGGGGCCGAGCGAGCCCGAACAACCACCTTCCCGGTGGACCCCGCGGCACACGATTACCCCGGCTCCGGGTTCCTGCGGCACGATGTCGCTGACACACCGCACCCTTGCGTGGCCCTTCTGGAGCCCTCGATCACACGCCCCCCGGGAGGCCCGCCGTATGAGGATCTCGCAACGCGCCCAGTCCGT
Organism: Streptomyces sp. NPDC058307; assembly: GCF_042880295.1. Classification (NCBI taxonomy): domain Bacteria; kingdom Bacillati; phylum Actinomycetota; class Actinomycetes; order Kitasatosporales; family Streptomycetaceae; genus Streptomyces; species Streptomyces sp. NPDC058307. The sequence continues at coordinate 64,272 of NZ_JBHVYZ010000034.1, read as the reverse complement.
CGCGCCGTTCTACGCCATGGAGTTCGGCAAGCATGCCGCGGCGCTGGAGGCCGAGGGGCAGCACGTCGTCAAACTGAGTCTGGGGGAACCGGACTTCGGGGCGCCGCCGGCCGTGCTGGACGCGCTGCGGGGGGCCGTGGGGAGCAGGCCCATGACGTACACGGGGGCGCTCGGGCTGCCCGAACTGCGGCTGGCCATAGCGCGGTTCTACGGTGAGCGGCACGGCGTCGACGTCGATCCGGGCCGGGTCGTCGTGACCGCCGGGGCGTCGGCCGCGCTGGTGCTGGGCGCCGCCGCGCTCGTCGATCCCGGGGACGAGGTGCTCATCGCCGACCCCTCCTACCCCTGCAACCGGCAGATCGCCGAGAGCTTCGGGGCGCAGGTCACGCTCGTGCCCACCAGCGCCGACTCGCGGTACCAGCTGGACGCGGCCTCCGTACGGTCGTACTGGACGGACCGCACCCGCGGAATCATGGTCGCGAGCCCCTCCAACCCGACCGGCACCTCCGTCCCGGCCGACGAGCTGGCCGGCATCTGCGAGCTCGCCCGGGAGCGGGACGCCTGGCGGATCGTCGACGAGATCTACCTCGACCTCGGCGACCACGACGAGCACGGGCGGCCGCCGCGCAGTGTGCTGTCGTACGACCCGGAAGCCGTGGTCATCAACAGTTTCTCGAAGTACTTCGGGATGACCGGCTGGCGGCTGGGCTGGTGTGTGGTGCCCGAGGCGCTCGTGCCCGCCCTGGAGCGGCTCGCCCAGAACTACATGATCTGTGCCTCCACCCCCGCCCAGCACGCCGCGCTCGCCTGCTTCACACCCGAGTCGCTCGCCGTGTGCGAGGAGCGGCGAGCCGAGTTCGGACGGCGGCGGGCCCTTGTCCTGGACGGCCTCGAGCAGATCGGGCTGCCGGTGCCCGTGCCGCCGGACGGGGCGTTCTACGTCTACTTCGACGTCAGCGGCACCGGGCTCACCTCGTGGGAGTTCTGCGGGCGGGCGCTGCGGGAGGCGCACGTCGCGCTCACGCCGGGGCGGGACTTCGGGGTGGCCACCGCCGACACGCATGTACGGCTGTCCTACGCGGCCTCGGCCGACGAGCTGCGGGAGGGGATCGCGCGGCTCGGGAAGTTCCTGGCCACGCTCGCCTAGAGATCGCTTCCCCAGACGTCGCTTGCCCAGGCATGGCACGGGGGCCGGTCCGTGTGGACCGGCCCCCGCGTCATTCAGGTGCTGAGACAGGTGCTCAGGCAGGTGCTCAGACCAGGTCGAAGCGGTCCAGGTTCGAGACCTTGACCCACGCGTCGACGAAGTCCTTCACGAACTTCTCCTTCGCGTCGTCGCTCGCGTAGACCTCGGCGAGCGCGCGCAGCTCGGAGTTGGAGCCGAAGACCAGGTCGGCACGGGTGCCGGTCCACTTCAGCTTGCCCGTCTCCGCGTCGCGGCCCTCGAAGGCGCTCTGGTCCTCGGAGGTGGACTTCCACGTCGTACCCAGGTCGAGCAGGTTGACGAAGAAGTCGTTGGTCAGGACGCCCGGACGGTCGGTGAAGACGCCGTGCGCCGTGCCGCCCTGGTTGGCGCCGAGAACACGCAGACCACCGACGAGGACGGTCAGCTCGGGGGCGCTCAGCGTGAGCAGGTTCGCCTTGTCGAGCAGCAGGTACTCGGCCGGCAGGCGGTTGCCCTTGCCGAGGTAGTTGCGGAAGCCGTCCGCGACCGGCTCCAGCGCCGCGAAGGACTCGACGTCGGTGTGCTCCTCGGTGGCGTCCACGCGGCCCGGCGTGAAGGGGACCTCCACGTAGTAGCCGGCGTCCTTGGCGGCCTGCTCGACCGCCGCGGCACCCGCGAGGACGATCAGGTCGGCCAGGGAGACCTTCTTGGCGCCGGTGTTGAACTCGGCCTGGACGCCCTCCAGGACGCGCAGGACCTGGGTGAGCTGCTCGGGGTCGTTGACCTCCCAGCCGCGCTGCGGCTCCAGGCGGAGACGGGCGCCGTTGGCGCCGCCGCGCTTGTCGCTGCCGCGGAAGGTGGACGCCGAGGCCCATGCGGTGGAGACCAGCTGCGAGACCGTGAGGCCGGTCTCCAGGACCTTGGCCTTCAGGGACGCGATGTCGCCGGCGTCGATGGTCTCGCCCTCGGCCTGCGGCAGCGGGTCCTGCCACAGCAGCGTCTCCGCCGGGACCTCCGGGCCCAGGTACAGGGACTTCGGGCCCAGGTCACGGTGGGTCAGCTTGAACCAGGCACGGGCGAAGGCGTCCGCGAACTGGTCCGGGTTCTCGTGGAAGCGCTTGGAGATCTCGCCGTAGATCGGGTCGAAGCGCAGCGAGAGGTCGGTCGTGAGCATGGTCGGACGGCGCTTCTTCGACGGGTCGTGCGCGTCCGGGATGATCTCCTGGGAGTCCTTGGCCACCCACTGGTTGGCGCCGGCGGGGCTCTGCGTGAGCTCCCACTCGTAGCCGAAGAGGATGTCGAAGAAGTCGTTGCTCCACTGGGTGGGCTTGGTGGTCCAGGTGACCTCGAGACCGGAGGTGATGGCGTCGCCGCCCTTGCCGGTGCCGTAGGTGGACTTCCAGCCGAGGCCCTGCTCCTCCATGGAGGCGGCCTCGGGGTCGTTGCCGACCGCGTCGGCCGGGCCCGCGCCGTGGGTCTTGCCGAAGGTGTGGCCACCGGCGATGAGGGCGACGGTCTCCTCGTCGTTCATCGCCATGCGGCGGAAGGTCTCGCGGATGTCGCGGGCCGCGGCCAGCGGGTCCGGGTTGCCGTTGGGGCCCTCGGGGTTGACGTAGATGAGGCCCATCTGGACGGCGCCGAGCGGGTTCTCCAGCTCACGGTCGCCGGTGTAGCGCTGGTCGTCGAGCCAGGTGGTCTCGGGACCCCAGTAGACGTCCTCGTCGGCCTCCCAGACGTCGGCGCGGCCGCCGGCGAAGCCGAACGTCTCGAAGCCCATCGTCTCCAGGGCCACGTTGCCCGTGAGGATCATGAGGTCGGCCCAGGAGATGGACTGGCCGTACTTCTTCTTCACCGGCCACAGCAGACGGCGGGCCTTGTCCAGGTTGCCGTTGTCCGGCCAGCTGTTCAGCGGCGCGAAGCGCTGCTGGCCACGGCCGCCACCGCCACGGCCGTCGCTGATGCGGTAGGTGCCGGCGCTGTGCCAGGCCATCCGGACCATCAGCGGGCCGTAGTTGCCGAAGTCCGCCGGCCACCAGTCCTGCGAGGTGGTGAGCACCTCGGCGATGTCCCGCTTCACGGCGCCCAGGTCGAGGGCCTGGAACGCCTCGGCGTAGTCGAAGTCCGCACCCAGCGGGTTCGCCACGACGGGGTCCTTGGCGAGGATCTTCAGGTTCAGCCGCTCCGGCCACCACTGGCGGTTGCCGCCGCCCTGGGTGGGGTGCGGGGCGCGCTCGTGCGCGACGGGGCAGCCGCCGGTGCCCTCGGGCTTGGGATCGGTGACGATTGCGTCGTGGTTCTCAGACATGGAAGTCCTTCCGAACTGGGTGGATCACGGTGCTGAAGTAAGCCTTGATCACGGTGCTGCAGTAAGCCTTGATCAGGGTGCTGAAGTAAGCCTTTGGGCGGAGCAGTCGGGGCACAGGCCCCAGTAGATGACCTCGGCCTCGTCGATCGAGAAGCCGCGGTCGTCGGAAGCCGTGAGGCAGGGCGCGTGACCGACGGCACAGTCGACGTCGACGACGGCCCCGCACGAGCGGCAGACCAGGTGATGGTGGTTGTCCCCGACCCGTCCCTCGAACCGTGCCGCGCTGCCGGGCGGCTCGAGGCGGCGCACGAGACCCGCCGCGGTGAGCGAGTGCAGGGCCTCGTACACGGCCTGGAGGGATATGTGGCCGAGGCGGTCGCGCACACCGGTGGCGATCGCGTCGGCCGGGAGGTGGTCACCGGCCCGGACGGTCTCGAGCAGTGCGACGCGCGCGGCCGTCACCCGCAGGCCGGCACCGCGCAGCTCATCGGCGGTGTTCGGAAGCTGGGGGGCGGTCATGGGACCAACCTACCCCTACAAACACGAATGGTTCAAGAAATGGAACCGTTCCAAATTTGTGGCGCGTCGGATCGGGGCCCCTCTCGGCCACGAAGGCGCTCACAACACTGGCCGCTCCGGTGTGCGGGCGGTGTAACCCCTGATGAACGGCACGGGAGACCTCCGTGTAATCGGCGTTTCGTACGGTCGGGGGAGATCGAGTCGGCTGAGGTCAGGAGGCGTGCCCGTGGTGCGGACGGTCTGCTCGTACTGCGGCGTGGGCTGCGGCCTGGTCCTCGACATAGGAACCGGCCCGGACGGACGGCGTACGGTCCTGAAGGCGTCCGGCGACAAGGAGCACCCCGCCAACTTCGGCAAGCTGTGCACCAAGGGCGCCACCACCGCCGACCTGCTCGCGGCACCGGGGCGGCTGTCCACGGCCCTGGTGCGCCCCGAGCGGGGCGAGGAGACCGTGCCCGCCCCGGTGGCCGAGGCGATCAGCCGTACGGCCCGGCGGCTGCGGGAGATCGTCGACGAGCACGGCCCCGACGCCGTCTCGCTCTATGTGTCCGGGCAGATGAGCCTGGAGGCCCAGTACCTGGCCAACAAGCTCGCCAAGGGGTTCATCCGCACCAACCAGATCGAGTCGAACTCCCGGCTGTGCATGGCCAGCGCCGGCACCGGATACAAGCTCTCGCTCGGCGCGGACGGCCCGCCCGGCTCGTACCAGGACTTCGAGCAGGCCGACCTGTTCTTCGTCATCGGCTCCAACATGGCCGACTGCCATCCCATCCTGTTCCTCAGGATGATGGAGCGGGTGAAGTCGGCGGGCGCCAAGGTGATCGTCGTCGACCCGCGGCGCACCGCCACGGCCGCGAAGGCGGACCTGTACCTCCAGATCAAGCCGGGCACCGACCTCGCGCTGCTCAACGGACTGCTGCATCTGCTGCACGCGAACGGCGACATCGACCCCGACTTCATCGCCGCGCACACCGAGGGCTGGGAGGCGATGCCGGAGTTCCTCGCCGACTACACGCCCGCCGCGGTGGCCGCGATGACGGGTCTCGCCGAGGAGGACATCCGGGAGGCGGCACGGCTGATCGGCTCTGCCGGTGAGTGGATGAGCCTGTGGACCATGGGGCTCAACCAGTCCACCCACGGCACCTGGAACACCAACGCCCTGGTCAACCTCCACCTCGCCACGGGCGCCCTGTGCCGTCCCGGCAGCGGCCCCTTCTCCCTCACCGGCCAGCCCAACGCCATGGGCGGCCGGGAGATGGGCTACATGGGGCCCGGCCTGCCCGGTCAGCGGTCCGTCCTCGTCGACGACGAACGGGCCTTCATCGAGGACCTCTGGGAGCTGCCCCCTGACACCCTGCGCGCCGACGGCGTCGGCAAGGGCACGGTCGAGATGTTCCAGAAGATGGCCGACGGCGAGATCAAGGCCTGCTGGATCATCTGCACCAACCCGGTCGCCTCCGTCGCCAACCGCCGCACGGTCATCGAGGGCCTGGAAGCCGCCGAGTTCGTCGTCACGCAGGACGTCTTCGCCGACACCGAGACCAACGCGTACGCCGACGTCGTGCTCCCGGGCGCGCTGTGGACGGAGGGCGAGGGCGTCTTCGTCAACAGCGAGCGCAACCTCACGCTGACCCCGGCGGTGGCCGACCCGCCCGGCGAGGCGATGGCCGACTGGCGGATCATCGCCGCCGTGGCCCGCGAGATGGGGTACGAGAAGGGGTTCTCCTACGACAGCGCCGAGGACGTCTTCGAGGAGATCAAGCGGGCCTGGAACCCGAAGACGGGCTGGGACCTGCGCGGGGTCTCCTACGAGCGGTTGCGGGAGACGCCGGTGCAGTGGCCCGCGGCGAGTGCGGACGGGCCGGACCGGAACCCGATCCGGTACGTGGGGGAGGACGGTTCGCTGACGTTCCCCACCGCGAGCGGGCGGGGCATCTTCTACGCCCGGCCGCACATCCCGCCGGCCGAGATGCCGGACGACGACTATCCCTTCGTCCTGAACACCGGGCGGCTCCAGCACCAGTGGCACACGCTGACCAAGACGGCCAGGGTGGCGAAGCTGAACAAGCTGAACCCCGGGCCCTTCGTGGAGCTGCATCCGCAGGACGCGTCGGCCCTCGGGGTGGCCGACGGTGACTCCGTCGAGGTGGCCTCGCGGCGCGGGCGGGCCGTACTGCCGGCCGTGGTGACGGACCGGGTGCGGCCGGGGTGCTGCTTCGCGCCCTTCCACTGGAACGACCTGTTCGGGGAGTACCTGAGCGTCAACGCGGTCACGAACGACGCGGTCGATCCGCTGTCGTTCCAGCCGGAGTTCAAGGTGTGCGCGGTGTCGCTGACGAAGGTGCCGACGCCGGTGGCCCTGCGGACACCGGTGGCTGTGGCGGCTCCGGGTCCGGCAACCGGGCACGAGGTCACCGAGGTTGCGCCGGCCGCGTCCACGGCCCCGTCCACGGCCGCGTCCGTCTTCGGCCTCGACCCCGCACCGCCGCCCGTCCTCACCGCGCAGGAGCGCCAGTACCTGGTCGGCTTCCTCGCCGGGGTCCCTGCCGGGGCGCCCGGGGTACCGGTGCTGCCGCCCGACGCGCCCTTCAGTCCCGAACACGCACTGTGGGTGAACGGCACACTCGCCGGGATGTACTCCCGGGCGGCGGCCACACAGCCCTCGGCCACACAGCTGCGCCGTGAGGTCGTCATCCTGTGGGCCTCGCAGACCGGCAACGCCGAGGAGTTCGCGGCCGCCACCGCCGAGCGGCTCAAGACGGTCGGCCACCCCGCCTCCCTGCTCGGCATGGACGAGGCCGATCTCGGCACACTGCCCGCCGAGGCCGACCTGCTGCTGATCACCAGCACCTTCGGCGACGGCGACGCCCCCGACAACGGCAGCGGCTTCTGGGAGACCCTGGCCGACCCCGGGACACCCCGACTGGAGGGCCGACGGTACGCCGTGCTGGCCTTCGGCGACTCCTCGTACGACGACTTCTGCGGGCACGGCCGCCGCCTCGACCAGCGCCTCGACGAACTCGGCGCGCTGCGGCTGGCCCCGCGCACGGACTGTGAGCCGGACTTCGAGGACGCGGCGCACGGGTGGCTGGACCAGGTGCTGACGGCGCTGTCCGACGAGGCCGAGGCACACTCCGGCACCTCAACAGGTGCCTCCGGTACGTCCGTTGCCCTCGCCGGTCCGACCTCGCGACCCACCGCCACCACCGCCCCCGCCCTCCCCGCGGCGCCCCCGAGCCCGCGCCCGCGCCCGAAGAAGCCCGCCCCCGTCCTCGCCCGCCTCACCGGCAACCGCCTGCTGAGCCTGCCCGGCGCCGGCAAGGAGGTCCGCAGGTTCACCTTCGACACCCGGGACGCCGAGAGCCCGCTGCTGTACGAGGCGGGCGACGCCCTCGGCATCCGGCCGCTCAACTCGGCCGAACTGGTCGAGGAGTGGCTCGCGGTCACCGGTCTGGACGCCCGGGCCGCGGTGGACGTCAACGGCGTGGGCGAGGTCGCGCTCGGGGAGGCGTTCCGGCGCCACCTCGACATCACCAGGATCACCCCGGGCCTGCTCCGGTTCGTCGCCGAACGTACCAGGGACGCAAGGGAGTTGAAGAAGCTCCTGCGCCCGGACAACAAGGACGAGCTCGCCAAGTGGGGCTGGGGCAGGCAGGCCGTGGACGTGATCACGGAGTACGCCGTGAAGGCCGGCCCGCAGGAGTGGGCGCAGACCCTCGGACGCCTCCAGCCGCGCCTGTACTCCATATCGTCCAGCCCGCTGACCGACCCGCACCTCGTCTCGCTGACCGTCTCCGTGGTGCGCTACGAGAACCTGCACGGCAGGACCCGCCAGGGCGTCTGCTCACCCTTCCTCGCCGACGCCGCCGCGGACACCCCGGTGCCCGTCCACGTCCAGCGCTCCCCGCACTTCCGCCCGCCGGCCGACTCCGCCACGCCCATGGTCATGGTCGGCCCCGGCACCGGTGTCGCGCCCTTCGTCGGGTTCCTGGAGCAGCGCCGGGCGCTCGGCCACCGCGGCCCGAACTGGCTGTTCTTCGGCGAACAGCACAGGGCGAGCGACTTCTACTACGAGGACGAGCTGACCGGGTTCCTCGCGGACGGCACCCTCGCCCGCCTGGACACCGCCTTCTCCCGCGACCAGCGCGCCAAGGTCTACGTCCAGGACCGGATGCGCGAGCACGGCCCGCTGCTGTGGTCCTGGCTCCAGGACGGCGCCCACTTCTATGTGTGCGGCGACGCCTCCCGCATGGCGAAGGACGTCGACCAGGCACTCCGGGACATCGCGGTCCTCCACGGCGGACTGGACGAGGCGGGCGCGGCGGCCTATGTGAAGCAACTCGCCGCGGAGAAGCGCTATGTACGTGACATCTACTGACCGCACCCGTGGGCGGGGCTTCGGCCACACGTGGCAGTATCGGTCGCCATGAGGGCGTCCCCAGCGGTCCGGAGCCTGCGCGCGGCGGTGTTCGCCGCGCTCTGTGTGCTGCTGGCCGCCGGCGGACACACGCTGGCGACCGGCATGGCGCCGCCGGTGTGGACGCAGGCGGCCGGGTTCGTACCGGTGTTCGCGGCCGGGTGGCTGCTCGGCGGCCGGGAACGGTCACTCGGGGCCATCGGCGCGGCGACGCTCACCTCCCAGGGCGGCCTGCATCTGGCCTTCGGTGCAGCGCGACCCCACACTGCGATGGTCATGCACGGCATGCGCATGACCCACACGCACACGCACGCCCTGACCGCGCACGCCACCGCCGCCCACATCTCGGCCGCCGTCCTGCTGACCTGGTGGCTGCGGCGCGGTGAGGCCGCGCTGTGGTCGCTCCTGCGCCGGGCGGGCACGCTCGTGCCGGGCCTCGCGGCCTGGTGGCAGGGATACGGCGAACCGGTCGCCCCGGACCCCGTCCACCCACCGGCCGACGGCCCGCGCACCCTCCGCCCCGTCCTGCTCCGCCACACGGTCCACCGACGCGGCCCGCCCACGAGGATCCCGTACGCGCTCTGACCTTCCACCCCTTCCTGTCAGTACGGAGATCCCTCACCCATGTCCTCAGCACGCACCGCCCTGCGCCGCGCCGGCCTCGGCACCGCCCTCGCCGCCTGCGCCGTCCTCACCGCCGCGGGCGTCGCCTCCGCGCATGTCACCGTCCACCCCGACAGCTACGCCAAGGGAGCCACCGACGGCGCCCTCACCTTCCGGGTACCCGACGAGAGCGACACCGCGAGCACCACGAAGGTCCAGCTGTTCCTGCCCACCGACCACCCCCTGCTCGGCGTGCTCGTCGCCCCGCACGACGGCTGGACCGCCAAGGTCACCGACACCAAGCTCAAGACCCCGGTCAAGACGGACGACGGCACGATCACCGACGCGGTCTCCGAGATCACCTGGACCGGCGGGAAGATCGGCCCCGGCCATTACGAGGACTTCGACGTCGCCTTCGGCCAACTGCCCGACGACACCGCCCAGTTGACCTTCAAGACCCTGCAGACCTACTCCGACGGCAAGGTCGTCCGCTGGATCGAGGAGGCCGCGCAGGGCGACGACGAGCCGGAGAACCCGGCGCCGGTCCTCAAGCTGACGGCGGCCACGACCGCGTCGGCCACCGCGTCGAAGACCACCGCGGCCGTGTCTCCCAAGGCCTCCGCGAGCGACTCCACCGCCCGTGGTCTCGGCGTCGCCGGGCTGGTCGTGGGCGTCCTGGGGCTGGCGGCCGGCGCCTTCGCCGTCGTACGGAGCCGCCGTGCGCAGTGAGCGGGAAACCGTGGATTTCCGTACCCACAGGTGACGACGAGTGCCCGGATGGGAGGATGAGGCGCCATGACCGCAGGGTGGTGTTCACGCACAGTACGGGCCGCGGTGTTCGCGGCCGTCTGTGTGCTGCTCGCCGCCCTGGGCCACGTCCTCATGTCCGGCGCCCCCGTGCCGGGCCGGACACTGGCGGCGGGCCTGGTCGCGACCGGGTGCGCGGGCTGGTGTCTGGCCGGCCGTGAACGTGGGCTGCCGCTGATCGTGGCCGTCGTGGTCGGCGCCCAGACAGCCCTCCACCTGGCGTTCTCCCTCGCGCAGCCCACAGGGGCAGCGCAGGACATGGGCGGGATGCACACGGAGTCCATGCACATGAGCGGCATGGACTCCGTCAGTGCGGCCCCTATGGGGACCTCATCCGGTGTCGGCGCCCTCTCGTTCCTCGTGCCCTTCGGGATGTACGCCGCCCACCTGCTCGCCGCACTCATCACCGGCCTCTGGCTGGCGTACGGCGAGCGGGCCGCGTTCCGCATCCTGCGGGCCGTCGCGGCACGGCTGGTCGCCCCGCTGCGGCTGCTGCTCGCCCTGCCCGCCACCCCCGACCGCCCGCGTCCGCGGGCAGGCCGGCCCCGCTCGCAGCGGGAGCCGCACCTTCTCCTTCTCGTCCACGCGATCAGCCATCGCGGTCCGCCCCGGGGGATCGCTGTCGCCTGACGACAGCCAGTGCGCCGAGGCCGCCCCTGCGCGGCTCGGCCCCCGGCCGTACGCCCACGAGCACATGCACGCCGGCGCCGTACGACCGCATCTCCTCACCGGACCACCCCGCACCCCCGTGTGCACAGGTGGCGGTCCGGATCACGGCTGACCCGAGAAGGACACCTGGTGATCACTTCCGCCCTGCCCTCCCATGCCGACCCCCGCGCTCAACGGGAGTTGGCCGACGCCTCCGCCACCGCCTGGGCGCTCGCCGCCCGTGCCGGTGACGCCGACGCCGTCGAGCAGTTCGTCCGCGCGCTGCACCATGACGTCCTGCGCTATGTCTCCTACCTCTGCGCCGACCCCCAGGCCGTGGACGACCTGGCCCAGGACACGTTCCTGCGGGCGCTCGGCAGCCTGCACCGGTTCGAGGGGCGGTCCTCGGCACGGGCCTGGCTGCTGTCCATCGCCCGCCGTGCGGTGATCGACGGATTCCGGTACGCCGCGGCCCGGCCCCGCCGGTACGACGGTGCGGACTGGCAGGCCGCGGTCGAGCGCGCCCAGCCGCGGGGGGTGCCCGGCTTCGACGACGGGATAGCGCTGCTCGATCTGTTGGGCGCGTTGTCCGATGAGAGGCGGGAGGCGTTCGTGCTCACGCAGATGCTGGGGTTGTCGTACGAGGAGGCGGCTGTGATGAGTGGGTGTCCTGTCGGGACGGTGAGGTCTCGGGTGGCGCGGGCCAGGAGGGAACTGATGGAACTGGCGGGCTGAGAGCGCTATCCGGCTGCCGGTCCGTCGTGGCTGGTCGCGCCCGCGCGGCGGAGCCGCACATCGATGCAGCCCCGCGCCCCTGAGAGGAGATCCAGTCACCGCTTGCGGATGAACCGGGCCGCCGTGGCCGCCGTGGCCAGACCCGCGAGCCCCGCCCCGGCCAAGGTCAGTGCCCTGGCCCTCCGGCTCGGGTCGGCCGGCCGCGCGCCCGGCGCCACGCCGTACGCGCTGCCCGGTGCCCCCGGGACGGCGCTCACCAGCAGCTCCGCCAGGTGCACCGCCTCGTGGTCGCCGCTGTCGAACTCGTGGATCTGGGTGCGGCAGCTGAAGCCGTCCGCCAGGACCACCGTCTCCGGGGGCTCCTCGCGCAGCCGGGGGAGCAGTACGCGTTCCGCGCACGCCTCGCTGACCTCCAGGTGGCCCGGTTCGAACCCGAAGTTGCCGGCGAGACCGCAGCAGCCGGAGTCGAGTCGTTCGGCGTCGACTCCGGCGCGGCGCAGGAGTTCCTGGTCGGCCTGCCAGTCCAGTACCGCGTGCTGGTGGCAGTGCACCTGGGCGAGGGCCTTCGCGGAGCGCTCCGGGACGTGCGGGGGTTCGTAGCCGGGGGAGTGCTCGGTGAGCAGTTCGGCGAGCGTGACCGTCTGATCGCGCAACCGCCGTACGTCACGGTCCGTGGGGAACAGCTCGGGCGCGTCCGACCGGAACACGGCCGTGCAGCTGGGCTCCAGTCCGACCACCAGACCGCCCGCCCGGACATGCTCGGCGAGCCTGCGCACGGTCCTGCCCAAAACCCGCTCGGCGGTCGCGAGTTGTCCCGTCGAGATCCAGGTCAGCCCGCAGCACAGCGGCTCCTCGGGCAGCACGACCCGCCAGCCCGCGTGCTCCATGAGGGTCACGGCCGCCTGTCCGATGTGCGGGTGGAAGTGGTTGGTGAAGGTGTCCGGCCACAGCAGGACGCTGCCGCGCGCCCCGTCGCCGTACGGCTCGTGCCGGGCGAACCACTGCTGCAGTGTCTCGCCGGCGAACAGCGGGATCTCGCGGTTCTCGACACCCGCGAGCGCCACGGCCGCCCTGGACAGCGGCGGGGTGTGGGTCACCGCGTTGACGACGGGCCCGAGCCGGGTGCGCCCGACGGCCTGCGCCACGGCGGGCAGCCAGCCCATGGAGAGATGGGCGCGGGGCCTGCGCCACCAGCGGCCCTCGTAGTGGTGGGAGAGGAACTCCGCCTTGTACGTGGCCATGTCGACGTCCGCCGGACAGTCCTTCTTGCAGCCCTTGCAGGCCAGACACAGATCGAGTGCGTCCCGGACCGCCTCCGACCGCCAGCCGTCCCGGACCGGGCTGTCGCCGTGCCCGTCGAGCATCTCGAACAGCAGCCGGGCCCGCCCGCGCGTGGAGTGCTCCTCCTCGTGGGTGACCTGGTAGGACGGGCACATCACCGCGCCGCCCTCGGTGACGTGCTGACGGCATTTCCCCACGCCCACACAGCGGTTGGCGGCGTCGGTGAAGGAACCGCCGTCGTGCGGGAAGCGGAAGTGCAGGCCGCGGGGGTCGTACGGCGCCCAGTCACCGCCGAGGCGAAGGTTCTCGTCGAGTCCGTACGGCGCCACGACCTTCCCGGGGTTCATCCGGTCGAGCGGGTCGAAGATGGCCTTCAACTGGCCGAAGGCGGTGACCAGTCGCTCCCCGAACATGCGGGGCAGCAGCTCGCCCCGGCTCTGTCCGTCGCCGTGCTCGCCGGAGAGCGAGCCGCCGAACTCGACGACCAGGTCGGCCGCTCGCTCCATGAACCTCCGGTACGCCGCGACCCCGTCGGCGGAGTACAGGTCGAAGGGGATGCGGGTGTGCACACAGCCGTGCCCGAAGTGGCCGTAGAGACTGGGCCCGGTGTCGCTGAGGTAGCCGAACTCGTCGTACAGGCGCTGGAGTCGGCGCAGGTAGTCGCCGAGCCGGTCAGGTGGGACCGCGGAGTCCTCCCAGCCCTCGAAGGTGTCGGGGCGGCCGGGGATGTGCGCGGTGGCGCCGAGTCCGGCCTCGCGGACCTGCCACAACTCCTGCTCGTGGGAAGGGTCGTCGAGGAAGGCGACCTCGGGCTCGTGCTCCGACTCGTGGAGGCCGTCGAGCATGCGGTGGGCGTGCTCGTCGGCGGCCTGCTGGGTGTCCGCGCCGAACTGCACCATCAAGAAGGCGTTCCCCTCGGGGAGTTCGGCGCGGGCCTTGGGGTTGAGGCGCTTGATCCGTTCGTCCCGGATCAGCCGCGCGTCCAGGCCCTCCAGCGCGATCGGCTCGTACGGCAGGATCGTCGGCACCGCGTCCGCGGCCGTCTCGATGTCGGGGAACCCGAGGACGACCAGGGTGCGCTCCCTGACCACCGGCACCAGTTCCAGCTCCGCGCGCACCACCGTGACCAGTGTCGACTCGCTGCCGACCAGCAGCCCGGCGACGTCGAAGCCGTGCTCCGGGAGCAGCGAGTCGAGGTTGTAGCCGGAGACACGGCGCGGGATGTCGGGGAAGCGGGCGCGGATCTCGTCGGCGTAGGTGTCGCGCAGCGCGCGCAACTGCCGGTACAGGGAGGCCCGTAGGTCTCCGTGCCGCTCGATCTCGGCGTACTCCTCGTCGCTGGTCTCCCCGCACCAGAACCGGGTGCCGTCGTACAACTGCACCTCCAGGCGGGCGATGTTGTCGACGACCTTGCCGTACGCCTGCGCGGTGGCCCCGCAGGAGTTGTTGCCGATCATGCCGCCGATGGTGCAGTTGGCGTGGGTGGCGGGCTCCGGGCCGAAGCGCAGTCCGGTCGGGGCGAGTTGGCGGTTGAGTTCGTCGAGGACGATGCCGGGCTGGACGACACAGGTGCGGGAGCCGGGGTCCACGGACTCCAGACGGTCGCAGTACTTCGACCAGTCGATCACCACGGCGGTGTTGGTGCACTGTCCGGCGAGGCTGGTCCCGCCGCCCCGGGACAGCACCGGCGCGTCGTGCTCGCGGGCCACGGCCACCGCCTCCGCGGCCGCTTCGGGGGTACGGGGCACGACCACGCCGATCGGGGTCTGGCGGAAGTTCGAGGCGTCCGTCGAGTAGGCGGCCCGGCTCCCGGCGTCGAAGCGGACCTCGCCGTCGACCCGCTCGTGCAGCGCGCGTTCCAGGGCCCCCGTGTCCGGCGGGGGTGCGTCGGGCCGCCGTACGACAGGGACGGGCAGGTCGGAGGTCGTCATGAGGTCCTCCTTCGGTGTCGGCGCGGACCCCGGCCGGGTACCCGCGACCGCACCGGTGACTACTCCGGCGCCGGCTCCGCGGCGAGGTCCGGCATCAGCGCGCACATCGCCTGGCGCTGCGCGGGGCCCATGAAGCGCCCGAAGGCCTCCTTGACCGTCTCGGCGAGTGCGTCGGAGGCGTCCTTGAGCAGCCCCCGGGCCCTCTCGGTGAGGGCGACCTCGATGCCCCGCTTGTCTCCGCAGACCGACCTGCGGGTGACCAGGCCGGCGTGCTGCAGGCAGGCGATCTGGTAGGTGAGGCGGGTCTTCGGGCGGCCCAGGAGTTCGGCGATCTGTGTCATGCGCAGGGCCGGGTCGGGGTGCGCGCCGAGCAGCGACAGGACCAGGAACTCGTCGTGCGAGACGTCCAGGCGTTCCTTGACTACGGAGCGCAGCTCCTGCTCGACGGCTCCCGTCGCGGCCAGCATCAGCATCCATGCGTGCAGCTCAGGGGGCAGGAGTCCACCGGACGCGGAGGGACATTCGGATGCATCGGCCATGCGTCGAGTGTAGCTGTTGTTCAAATTTGGAGTATGCGCTAGCGTGATGTCATCCAAATTTGGACTACGAAGTGAGGCACCATGACCGTCGCCGTCGAAACCGGAACCTGGCAGCTCGACCGGACCGCCACCACCGTCGCGCTCAAGCACAGGACGATGTGGGGCCTGGTGACCGTGAAGGGCGCCTTCGCCACCGTGGACGGTCAGGGCGAGGTGCGGGCGGACGGGTCCGCGGTCGGCACCGTGACCCTCGACGCCGCCTCCCTCGACACCAAGAACCCCAAGCGCGACGCACACCTGCGCGGTGCCGACTTCTTCGACGTCGACAACCACCCCGAGATCACCTTCGCGGTGCGCAGCGCCGAGCTGCGGGACGGCGACCAGGTGCACGTGATCGGCCAGCTCACCGCGCGCGGCGTCAGCCGCCCCCAGTCCTTCACCGCAAAGGTCGGCGACGTGAGCGCCGACGCGGTCACGCTGAACGCCGAGTTCTCGGTGGACCGCGACCAGTTCGGCCTGGGCTGGAACCAGCTGGGCATGATCCGCGGCCTGACCACGGTCACCGCCTCGCTCCGCTTCAAGCGGTCGGCAGCGTGATGTAGGTGCTCGACAGCGTCTGCGGCGAGGACGTGAACACCCGGAGCCGGATCCGCCGACCCGGCTTCGGGAGGGCGTACGTCCCCCCGGGCGGCCGCAGCTCATAGGTCACCGTCGCGTGCGCGGCCAGCGTCCTGGGCCCCCGCAGGACCGAGAAGTACGGATACATGCCCTGACCCCGGGTGAGGGTGAAGTGGGGCGTGAGGGCCTCGTCGTCCGTGTTGGTGACACGGAGGGTCAGCCGGGAGAGCGTGCGGTCGTCGTGCCGCACGGAGGTGACCTCCATGCGCAGGGGCGGTGCCCCGGTGGCCGCCAGCGCCGCGCTCGCCAGTGCCGGACTCAGCAGCAGGACGGCCGCGGCGATCCGCACCGGACGCCGGAGCGGGCCGGCGAGCCGACGGGTGAACGGCTGCCAGGCCCCCGCGAACTCCGCCGCGGGCGCGGTGACCGCCGCCGCCAGCCACAGCGGGGTCATCATCAGGTAGTAGCCGTCCTGCGAACGCGTCGCCAGCCAGAAGGCCAGCCACGGCAGCACGGTCGCCGCCGGGCCGAGGCGGCGCACGAACAGCACGAACAGCGCCAGCAGACCGGCGAGCAGCAGCAGACTCGCGTACCCGTACCAGTCGAGCCGGTCGCTGCCGCCCGTGAGATACAGCGACACGCCCACCAGGCCCTGGCCGTGCAGCACCGCGCCCTGGATCAGCGGCAGCACAATCCCCTTCAGCCACGCGACCGGCTGGATCACGACGAAGTACGCGTTGATCAGCAGCCATACGCCGGCGGCGACCCCGGCGAGCCGCAGCACCACCAGACCCGCCGCCCGCGCGCCGAGCTCCCCGCGCCGCACCGCGTAGATCCCGGCGAGCAGGAACGGAGCCAGGAACCACGGCAGTTGCTGCGCCGCGCACGCCGCGCCCAGACAGGCGGCCTGCGCCACCCCGGCCGGACCCAGCCGCCCGCCCCGCCCGATCCGGGGCCAGCGCACCACCACCGGCACCAGCAGGGCCAGCGCCAGGATCGCCGGGTACCCGAGCCGGCCGTACATCGGAATCATCGAGAATCCCAGGCACGTCATGGTCGCCGCCGACCGCCACGGCGTGGGCAGCAGCCACCACAGCACGACCGTACCGACGAGCAGCGCGCCCGTGGTCATCGCTATGGCCGGCAGCCCGCCGTGGCCGAGCCACAGCAACGGGGCGGTCAGCAGGGGGGCGAGCGGGGGATAGCCGTACGTGTAGTCGTAGCCACCCGTGACGGTCGGGGTGACCGCGACGCCGTTGCCGCCGAAGAGCCAGGGCCAGGGACGGCCGTAGATCCCGTGCCCGGCGACCAGGTCGCGGGCCGCCTGGGCGGTGAGGACGGACTCGTCGGAGCCGCGATGGAACAGCACGAACGCGCACAGGGCGAGCGTCAGGCCGGTCACCAGCACGCACAGGTCCACGCGCGCGAGGGACCGCCTGTCGCGCACGACCAGGGCCAGGACACCGCAGACGAGGATCGAGGCGTAACAGACCGAGATGACCGCGGCCACGGCGGGCCGGTGCGTGGCCGCCTGGGTCCACACCGCGCGCGTGCCGATGAACAGGCTGAGGTCCGCGAGCAGCGTCAGGACGCGATGCCACTGCGTGGGAGGTTCCGGGGCGGTGGACACCGCCGGCTGGGTCGGCCGGCCGGGTGCCGACAGCTGAGTATCTGCCAGGAGCACGGCACCGGACGCTAATCGGACCCGGTGAGCGAGGTGGCGGCGGAGGCCAAGAGTCCGGTGTGAGGGGGGTAAGACCCATTCGTCATGGTCGGGGATGACGTGATTGTCCGCCGAGTCCGTCGCGGACCGTGTCGCTGTTGGGCCGAACGGGTGACTTGGCGTAAGAATTGGCTGGTGCAGGCATTGAAGGCGAGTCGGAGCGGGGGCAACCGGTGAACAGGTACGACGTCACCGATGAACAGTGGGAGGGGCTCGCCCAGGTCGTTCCGTTGCGCGGGCGGGACGCGTGGCCGTCCGCGGTCGACCACCGGTCCGTGCCGGAGGCCGTGACCGAGGCCCGGCGCCGGTTCGTGGTCCTGCGGATCAACGTCTTCGCGGACGCCCGCGAGGTCGCCGAGACCCTGATGGCAGGCATCCCGGTCCTGCTCGACCTCACCACCGCGGAGACGGACGTCGCCAAGCGGGTCCTCGACTTCAGCACGGGGGTCGTGTTCGGACTGGCCAGCGGGATGCACCGGGTCGACCGGAACGTGTTCCTGCTCACTCCGGCCGGCACCGAGGTGACGGGGCTGATGGAGAGTGCGGGGATGCCGGGGGCGTAGCGGTTGGTTGGAGGCGGGGTGAGGCGGTTACGGGTCGGCTTGGTGGTCCGGGATCGGGTCCGTTCCGGCCTCCGCTCGGTCGACGTGGGGGCGGGCCGCTTCAGGACGGACGTCACGCCCGGCCGGGACGGCGTTCGCTCGTTCGTGGGAAGGGCGCCGCGGAGGAACGGTTCGCCCGGTGGCGGAGTCCTACGGTCCGGATATGCGTGTGTCCCCCACCTCCTCCATCGTGCCGGCTCGGTCCGCGTCGCCGCTCGCGGAGCCGCCGCAGCGTCGGCCCGACCGGCCCTGCCTCACCGAACTGCGGCTCTCCGCGTACGCCGGGCACCGGCGGGCCGGGCTGCCGCTCGGGCCGCTGACCCTGTTCGCCGGGCCCAGCGGGAGCGGCAAGACCAGCGCGCTCAGGGCATACGAGGCGCTCGCAAGGCTCGGTGGCGGCGCGAGCCTCGACGAGGCGTTCCCCCGGCCCGTCGCCTGTGTCCCCGACCGGGCCCGCCCCGACGCACAGCACCGCCGCGGCTTCCGGATCGGCTGCACGGCCGACGGTCCCGAAGGCCCGGTCCGGCTCGACGTCGCCGTCCAGGCCGAGCCCGAACTGCGCATCGTGGGAGAGCGGTTGACCTCCGGCGGGCTCGTCCTGCTGGAGACCGCCCTGCGCGACCCCTCCCGCCGGTCCGTACAGGCCGCCTGGCACACCGCCGGGACCGCGCCGGTCACCCGCGCCCCGCTCCCGGACGACCAGCTCGGCACCCCTCTCCTGCCGCTGCGCGTGGCCGGCAAGACGGACGGACAGCGGCGCGTCCTCGCCGCCGCCGAACAGATGGTCGTCGCCCTGCGCTCCGTCTTCGGCTGCGACCCACGGCCCGGACGCATGCGCCTGCCCGTCCCCACCGGTTCCGGACGACTGCTCGGCGGCTGCGACAACCTCGCCGACGTCCTGTGGCGCACCCGCACGGAGTGCGGCCGACGGCACGCGCAACTCGTCGCCGCGGTGCGCGCCGGATGCGCGGGACCGGTCGCCGACGTGCTCGCCGAACCCCTGCCCGCCGGCCTGGTCCGGGCCCTGCTCGACCGCGGGGACGGCAGCCGGACCGAGCTCGGGCGGCTGGGCGACGGCGAGTTGAGGTATCTCGCCCTGGCCCTGGTGCTGCTCACCGGCCCCGGGGTGCTGGAGGTCGACCCGGCCGGTGAGGTGCCCGCGGCGATGCAGACGCTCACCGTGCTCACCGACAACCTCGACCGGAGCCTGGACCCACGGCAGCGCACCGAACTGCTGCGGCTGGCCGTGCGGATGTGCGAGCGCGGGCACATCCGGCTCGTCGGCGCGGTGAGCGACGCCTCGTGGACCGCAGGGGTGGACGGGGTCACGGTGGTACACCTGGAGCCGTGACAGAACCTCTCGACGTGGCGAAACTGCAGCGCCGCCTGGCCGACTTCGCGGCGGCCCGCGACTGGCAGCCGTACCACACCCCCAAGAACCTCGTCGCCGCGCTCAGCGTGGAGGCCTCCGAACTGGTCGAGATCTTCCAGTGGTTGACGCCCGAGGAGTCGACGCGGGTCATGGACGACCCGGACACCGCGCACCGCGTCACGGACGAGGTCGCCGACGTCCTCGCGTATCTGCTCCAGCTGTGCGAGGTGCTCGGCGTCGATCCGCTGGCCGCGCTGGACGCGAAGATCGACCGCAACGAGCGGCGGTTTCCGGCACCCTGAGGAAGGACTCAGTCCACTTTCACTCTCCGTGATGAAAAGCGGCTCCGAGACCGATTTGTTGTCCACAGATTTCCGTCTACCTCTGGTTTTTCGTTCCAGGCGACCTCACTCTGGGTAGTGGACAAGGGAGTTCGGGCCGACGTGCCCGGGGTACGTCGCGACAGACGGGGGCAGCCGATGGACGCGGTGCGGCTCATCGTGACGAGCAGGCGTGCCCTGGCCGGGGGCGGCGAGGCGCCTCAGGTCATGGCGGAGGTGTGGCAGGCGCAGGCCCTGGCCCAGGCGATAGGGAGCCGCCTCGCGGTCGCCGGGCCCCCCGAACTCAGGGGCGAGGCCCTGGGGTTGACCGAGCTGGCGGGCCGGGGCTGCGGGGTCCTGGACCGTCCCGACATCGCCGTGGCGCAGTTGCGGGCCGCGCAGCTCACCGAGCTCGGCGATGCCCGCCAGGCCCTTCTCTACCTCGGCGGCCTCCTCGGTGAGGTGGGCATAGCCCTGGTCGGCCTCGCCAGCGCGGCCGACGACGAGACGACGTACTGGCAGTGCATGGAGGCGATCGACGCGGCGGACGAGGCGCGGGACCGGGTGCTGCAGATGCTGCGAAGACTGGCGGACCGGGGGGAGGAGTTGCCGGAGGCGGGGTGACTCTTGCTCTGACCGCATAGGTTCACCGGGTTCTGTGGCCTGCCGCTGTGTGATTGCTCAGGGACTGTTCGCGGTCGCCCAGGACCGGAACAAGGCGAGGGCTTCGGTGAGGTTGCCGGGGCCGCATCTGGCGTGAAAGGTCTTCTCGGAAGTCCAAGCCCAGACCCAGTCGTAAGGGTTGCGGTTGACGTCCTGGCGGGGGTACTCATGTTGCTCCAGGTCCGTCTCCTCCAGGTCGATGGTGACGGTCCAGCCGGGGTTATCGAGCGTGGCGATCTTCACGCCCCACTCGTGCTCCCAGTCCTCGTTGCACTGCGCGGCGTACAAGTTCTGCAGCCAGTCAAGAACACTCTCCGAGTTGCTCACGACAGGGAATGCTAGTGCTCTGACCATAGGTTCGCCGGGTTGCTCAGGCCGCGGTGGCGAGGGGGCGTCCGCCCCAGCGGATGCCCTTCTCGCTGCGGATGCGGGCGCGTTCCTTGCGCTCGGCGGCCAGGACGTCGCGGTGGCGGGCGTTGGCGTTGCGCCAGCGCAGGTAGGCGTGCAGGGCCCGTGTCTGGACGGTGTGGTTGGGGTGGTTCGAGTTGGCGATGGTGAACTGCCTCAGCGGTCCGAAATGCGCCTCGATCGGGTTCGCCCACGAGGCATAGGTCGGGGTGAAGCACAGCTCGACCTTGTGTTTCTTCGCCCAGCGGCGGATGTCGGAGCCTTTGTGGGCGGACAGGTTGTCCATGATCACGTAGATCGGTGCGCCGTCGGGCCGGGCAGTGCGGATCGACTTCAGCGCGGCCAGCGTGTTCACGGCACCTTTCCTGCGGCGGTTGACACCCCACAGGCGGTCGTCGCCGACCGAGTAGCAGCCGTGGAAATAGCGCACCCCATGGGTGCGGTGGTGGGTGGCGGGCACCCGGTCGGGATGCTTGCGTGCGGCCCAGCACGAGCCTGTGGTGGGTCGGATTCCGAGCGGGCCGAACTCGTCGAAGGCGAACACCCGGTCCGGGAAGCGGTCCAGGACCTCCTCGATCCGGTCCAGCTTCGACTCACGGTCAGGGTCGGGGGATTCCTTCCATGTCTTGGTGCGCTGGAAGGTGACACCGCGGCGGGCGAGCAGACCGCGTAACGCCTCGCGGCCGATGCGGATCACCCGGCCGTGGACTTTCCGCAGGTAGGCGACGAGTTTGCGCAGCGACCAGCGGGTGAAAGGCTGGCCGAGCTTGGTGGGGCGAGTGGTGGCCGTCTGGACGACGAAATCCTCGTCGTCACGACTGAGCAGGCGGGGACGGCCTCCCGCCCACTGAGGGTCCAAGCAGGCCAGGCCGATCTCGTTGAACCGGTGGATCACATCTCGGACGGTGTCCTCATCGGCCTGCACGAGCTGGGCGATCACCGGCACCCGGTTACCGCCGGCCGAGGCCAACAGCATCATCGCCCTCCGGTACCGCACCGAGGTGGTGCTGCCCCGACGCACAATCTGCTGCAGCCGTTGCCCCTCTTGGTCGGTCAGTCTGCGCACACGGACAGGCTCAGCCACCGCACCTCCAGCGGTCGGATCGGACGTCACCGCACATCCAACCGCCACCACCACCAACCCGGCGAACCAACGCGGTCACGGCACTCTTCGGCTGCGGGTCCGGTGGTGGGTTGTTGCGCAGTTCCCCGCGCCCCTAGGTGGGTACAGCTGGGCCTGCTCCGAGTGCACCCACTCAGGGGCGCGGGGCTGTGACATCAGCGGCTCCGCCGCGGGGCGCGACCAGCCACGACGCACCCGTAGCCGAAGACCGTCCTCGGCCGACCCCCTCCTCACCAACCCCCCGCCCCGAACCCCCGCCCCCCTGAAGATCCGCATCCAGCGCCGAAAGATCCGCGTTCACCCGCCGCCATCAACTCCTCCATCTGCTGCAGCAACCCTTCGGCTGCCCAGCCCCCGCAGTCAGCGGCACGGTTTCGTCGGACATGACGGCCTCCTCGGCCCAAGGATCCCGGCGGGGGGACCGACGCGGGTAACGGATCACGCACCGGCGACGACAAGCCGGTTCCGCCTGAGCCAACGATCACCAAAGGGCTCGGTCACTGGCGGGGCCACCGGGACCGGTGGGACCCCGGCGCACTCCTGCGTGCAGGATGGAGTCATGGATCTCCGCATCTTCACCGAGCCCCAGCAGGGCGCGAGCTACGACACCCTCCTCACCGTGGCCAAGGCCACCGAGGACCTCGGCTTCGACGCGTTTTTCCGTTCCGACCACTTCCTGAAGATGGGTGACGCCGACGGCCTCCCCGGCCCCACCGACGCCTGGATCACCCTCGCCGGCCTCGCCCGGGAGACCAAGCGCATTCGCCTCGGCACCCTGATGACCGCGGCCACCTTCCGGCTCCCCGGCGTCCTCGCCATCCAGGTCGCCCAGGTCGACCAGATGTCCGGCGGCCGTGTCGAACTGGGCCTGGGCGCCGGGTGGTTCGAGGAGGAGCACACGGCGTACGGCATCCCGTTCCCGAAGGAGAAGTTCCCCCGCCTGGAGGAACAGCTGGCGATCGTCACCGGCCTGTGGGCAACCGAACCCGGCGAGACCTTCGACTTCCACGGCGAGCACTACGAGCTCACGAAGTCGCCCGCGCTGCCCAAGCCCGCCCAGGACAGGATCCCCGTACTGATCGGCGGTCACGGCACGACCCGTACCCCGCGCCTCGCCGCCCGCTACGCCGACGAGTTCAACATGCCGTTCGCCTCGCCGGAGGACAGCGAGACCCAGTTCGGCCGGGTCCGTGCCGCCGCCCGCGAGGCGGGCCGCGCGGCCGACGCGATCACCTTCTCCAACGCCCTCGTCGTCTGCGTCGGCAAGGACGACCAGGAGGTCGCCCGTCGCGCCGCGGCGATCGGCCGTGAGGTCGACGAGCTCAAGACCAACGGCCTGGCCGGCACCCCCGCCGAGGTCGTGGACAAGATCGGCCGCTACGCCGCCGTGGGCTCCCGCCGCCTCTACCTCCAGGTCCTCGATCTCGACGACCTGGACCACCTGGAGCTGATCTCCGCGCGGGTCCAGTCGCAGCTGTCGTAGAGCTGCGCCTCCTGGTTAATCGAAGGCGCAGGTGGGACCCCCTGTGGGAAGCTGGGAGCGTCGTCCTGCCGAGCCCCCGGGATCACCGTCTCGGGGGCTTTCGCGCGCGCGGCATCCTGTCCCGTCCACCGGCCGGAAAGGCCACTCGCATGTTTCTGACGATCAGTACCACCGGCACTCCCGAGCATCCCGCCACCGACCTCGGCTTCCTGCTGCACAAGCATCCCGAGAAGGCGCAGGCGTTCTCCACCTCCTACGGCAGGGCGCACGTCCTGTATCCCGAGGCGGACGATCAGCGCTGCACGGCGGCGCTGTTGCTGGAGGTCGACGCGGTGGCGCTGGTCAGGCGCGGCAAGGGCAAGGGACGCGGCGGCGCCCCGGACGCGGCACTCGCGCAGTACGTCAACGACCGTCCTTACGCGGCCTCTTCGCTGCTCGCGGTGGCGCTGAGCGCGGTGTTCTCCAGCGCGATGCGCGGGGTGTGCACCACCAGGCCCGAACTCCCTTCGCAGCCGCGGCCGTTGCGCGTCGAGGTGCCCGCGCTTCCGGCCCGTGGCGGTCCGGAGCTCGTACGGCGTCTCTTCGAGCCGCTCGGCTGGGACGTGACCGTCGAACCGGTCGCGCTGGACACCGAGTTCCCGGAGTGGGGCGACTCGCGCTACGTCCGCCTCGAACTGGAGTCCACGCGGCTCACCGTCGCCGAGGCCCTGCGTCATCTGTACGTCCTGCTCCCCGTCCTCGACGACGCCAAGCACTACTGGGTGGCCTCCGACGAGGTCGACAAGCTGCTCAGGGCCGGTGAAGGCTGGCTGCCCGCGCACCCGGAGCAGAAGCTGATCACCAGCCGTTACCTGTCCCGCCGCTGGTCGCTGACGCGCGAGGCGATGGAGCGCCTGGAACTGGTGCGGCTCGCCGAGGCCGACGACAGCGAGGTCGAGGACATCGACAACGCCGTCGAGGCGGAGACCGAGACCGAGGAGAAGCCGACCCCGCTCGCCGTCCAGCGGCGTGAGGCGATCCTGGAGGCGCTGCGCGCCGCCGGTGCCGCCCGCGTCCTCGACCTCGGGTGCGGCCAGGGCCAGTTGGTGCAGGCGCTGCTCAAGGACCCGAGGTTCACGGAGATCGTCGGCGTCGACGTGTCGGTTCGGGCGCTCACCATCGCCTCCCGGCGGTTGAAGCTGGACCGCATGGGGGAGCGGATGGCCTCCCGTGTCCAGCTCTTCCAGGGCTCGCTGGCCTACACCGACAAGCGGCTCAAGGGGTACGACGCCGCCGTGCTCAGCGAGGTGATCGAGCACCTCGACCTGCCCCGGCTGCCGGCCCTGGAGTACGCGGTGTTCGGCGCGGCCCGCCCGCGGACCGTCCTGGTGACGACCCCGAACGTCGAGTACAACGTCCGCTGGGAGTCGCTCCCGGCCGGGCACGTCCGGCACGGCGATCACCGCTTCGAGTGGACGCGGCAGGAGTTCCGGTCATGGGCGTCGTCGGTGGCCGAACGGCACGGCTACGAGGTGGAGTTCGTCCCGGTGGGGCCGGACGACCCGGAGGTCGGGCCGCCCACTCAGATGGCTGTTTTCGAGATGAGCACAGCAGTGATCAGGACCGAGAAGGAGGCGAAGGCGGCATGACCGAGACCCAGCGCACGGGACGGACTCTTCCCGTCACCGACCTCTCCCTCGTCGTCCTCGTCGGCGCCTCCGGCTCCGGCAAGTCCACGTTCGCCCGCCGCAACTTCAAGCCGACCGAGGTGATCTCCTCGGACTTCTGCCGGGGCCTGGTCTCCGACGACGAGAACGACCAGGGCGCGACGAAGGACGCCTTCGACGTCCTGCACTACATCGCGGGGAAGCGCCTGGCCGCCGGCCGCCGCACGGTCGTCGACGCGACCAGCGTGCAGTCGGACTCCCGACGGCAGCTGATCGACCTGGCCAGGCAGTACGACGTGCTGCCGATCGCCATCGTGCTCGACGTGCCCGAGGAGGTGTGCGCCGAGCGCAACGCGGCCCGCAGCGACCGGGCCGACATGCCGGTCCGGGTCATCAAGCGCCACATCCGCGAGCTGCGCCGCTCGCTCCGGCACCTGGAGCGCGAGGGCTTCCGCAAGGTGCACGTCCTGCGCGGGGTGGCGGACATCGAGAACGCCACCGTCGTCACCGAGAAGCGTTTCAACGACCTGACCCACCTCACCGGCCCCTTCGACATCGTCGGCGACATCCACGGCTGCGCCCTGGAACTGGAGTCGCTGCTCGGCAAGTTGGGCTACGTCGACGGCGTCCACCCCGAGGGCCGTACCGCGGTCTTCGTCGGCGACCTCGTCGACCGCGGCCCGGACAGCCCCGGTGTGCTGCGCCGCGTGATGGCGATGGTCAAGTCGGGCAACGCGCTGTGTGTGCCGGGCAACCACGAGAACAAGTACGGCCGTTACCTCAAGGGCCGCAAGGTCCAGCGCACCCACGGCCTCGCGGAGACCATCGAGCAGATGGAGAGCGTCTCGGACGAGTTCCGGGCCGAGGTACGGGAGTTCATCGACGGCCTGGTCAGCCACTACGTCCTCGACGGCGGCCGCCTGGTCGTCTGCCACGCCGGTCTGCCGGAGAAGTACCACGGCCGCACCTCCGGCCGGGTCCGCTCGCACGCCCTGTACGGGGACACCACCGGTGAGACCGACGAGTTCGGGCTGCCGGTGCGCTACCCGTGGGCGGAGGACTACCGCGGCCGGGCGGCCGTGGTCTACGGCCACACCCCGGTCCCGGAGGCGACCTGGCTCAACAACACGATCTGCCTGGACACCGGCGCGGTCTTCGGCGGGAAGCTCACGGCGCTGCGCTGGCCGGAGCGGGAGCTGGTCGACGTACCGGCGAAGCAGGTCTGGTACGAGCCGGTGAAGCCGCTGAAGTCCGAGGCGCCCGGCGGGCACGACGGCCGGCCGCTGGACCTGGCCGATGTGCACGGCCGCAGGGCGGTCGAGACCCGGTACCAGGGGCGGGTGGCGGTCCGCGAGGAGAACGCGGCCGCGGCCCTGGAGGTCATGAGCCGCTTCGCGGTGGATCCGCGGCTGCTGCCGTACCTCCCGCCGACCATGGCACCGACGGCGACCTCGCGTGTCGAAGGCTTCCTGGAGCACCCGGAAGAGGCGTTCGCACAGTACGCCGGGGACGGTGTCGAGCGGGTCGTGTGCGAGGAGAAGCACATGGGCTCGCGGGCGGTGGCCCTGGTCTGCCGGGACGCGGAGACGGCCCGCAGGCGCTTCGGCGTCGACGGTCCGACGGGTTCGCTGTACACGCGTACCGGCCGCCCGTTCTTCGACGACGAGTCGGTGACCGAGGCGATCCTGGACCGCTTGCGCGAGGCGATCGGCGAGGCGGGCCTGTGGTCCGAACTCGACACTGACTGGCTGCTGTTGGACGCCGAGCTGATGCCGTGGTCGCTGAAGGCCTCCGGTCTGCTGCGGTCGCAGTACGCGGCCGTCGGCGCCGCGTCCGGAGCGGTGTTCCCCGGCGCGCTGGCCGCGCTCCAGGGCGCCGCGGACCGGGGCGTGGACGTGACGGACCTGCTGGCCCGCCAGCGTGAACGGGCCGACGCGGCAGGCGCGTTCACGGAGGCGTACCGGCGCTACTGCTGGACCACCGACGGCCTGGACGGCGTCCGCCTGGCGCCGTTCCAGATCCTCGCGGTCCAGGGCCGCAGCCTCGCCGGGCTCCCGCACGACGAGCAGCTGGCCCTCCTTGACCGCCTGGTGGAGCACGACGGCACGGGCCTGCTCCAGACGACCCGGCGCCTCTACGTCGACACCGGTGACCCGGAGTCGGTGCGGGCGGGCGTCGACTGGTGGCTGGAGATGACCGGCCGCGGCGGCGAGGGCATGGTCGTCAAGCCGCTCGGCGCGGTGGTCCGCGGCACGGAGGGCCGTCTGGTCCAGCCCGGCATCAAGTGCCGTGGCCGGGAGTACCTGCGGATCATCTACGGTCCCGAGTACACCCGTCCGGAGAACCTCGACCGGCTGCGCAAGAGGTTCCTGAACCACAAGCGCTCCCTCGCGATCCGTGAGTACGCCCTCGGCCTGGAGGCCCTGGACCGGCTGGCGGAGGGCGAGCCGCTGTGGCGGGTGCACGAGGCGGTGTTCGGGGTGCTGGCGCTGGAGTCGGAGCCGGTCGACCCACGGCTGTGAGCCACGAGCCCGGGGGTGAGGGGTGACCTGTCGGTCGCCCCTCACCCCACCAGCCGCAACCGCTCCCCGCACACCCCCACCTCCACCGTCTGCCCCCACGTCAGCTCCAGCGAGTCGCCCTCCATCCCGTCCCCGAAGGCGACCAGGCG
Source organism: Streptomyces sp. NPDC058307 (assembly GCF_042880295.1). NCBI lineage: Bacteria > Bacillati > Actinomycetota > Actinomycetes > Kitasatosporales > Streptomycetaceae > Streptomyces > Streptomyces sp. NPDC058307. Next base: position 36,693 of record NZ_JBHVYZ010000034.1, on the reverse strand, counting down.
TTCGGACTCGACGGTGAGGCGGAGGCGGGCGGGGGCGGGGAGTTCGCCGGCGGTCAGCAAGGTGCCGGTGGCCGGGGAGGGCCAGGCCTCGCGGACGAACCAGACCAGGCGGGTCTCCGTCGGGGCCGGCAGCCGTAGGGCGGCGCCCCGCTCCTGCCACACGGACCGGAGCCAGCCCGTGGCTCCGGTCCCCGTCCCCACCAGCACTCCGGAGGAGGCCTGGGCCTCGACGACACCCCCGTCGCCCTCCAGGCCCAGGCGGTATCTGGCGGTCTGGTGTCCGGCGGCGCCCAGGTAGATCTCGTTCAGCGCGACGAGCCGCTGGGTGTCGTCCGCCACGGCCTCGACCATCGTCAACTCGTCGACGCTCGCACCGGCCACCGCTGTCAGCAACTTGGCCGTGTCCCCCGGTCGGTGCCGCACCAGGACACCGGGGTTGCGGCCGGGCTCGGTGTCGATGCCCAGCACCGGCTGGCCGGAGAGGTACTTGGCCACGTTCGCCACGAGTCCGTCCTGGCCGACCACGATCACGACGTCCTCAGGAGCGAACAGGAAGCGGTCCAAGTCGGCTCGCTCCACATGGGCTTGACGCCAGGTCAGCGGAATCGCCGAGGTCACCTCGGCGAGCGCCCGCCGGGTGCGCTCGTGGCGTTCGGCGACCTCTCCGATGTCCCGGCCCCGGGAGGAGAGGAAGAAGGCGGCCTGGCCGTGGGTGCCGTGGTGGGCCACCAACTCCACGTACTCGGTGGTGCGATGGACCAGCACCGCCCGTGGCGCGAGACTCACTCCGGCTCCCGTGCGCCCAGCTTGGCCAACAGCCCCGTCAGCACGTCCGGGGAGATCGTCACGCTGTCGATGTGCGGCAGGTTCTCCGCGAGCCGGGTCCCGGTGAGGGCGTGCAGCGTGGCGACGTCGACCTCCGCGTGCACCCGCAGCCAGGCGGCCTGCGCCTGCGCCTTGGCGTCGCCGACCGCGCGCACTCCGTCGGCCTCCGCGCGAGCCAGCCGTACCGAACGCGTCGCCTCCGCCTCGGCCCGTACCGCGTCCGCCGCCGCGTGCTCCTCGGCCTCCCGGCGGGCGTTCGTGCCCCGCTGGTCCACCAACTGCTCCTCGCGGCGTGCGAGTTCGATCTGGCTGTCCAGTTCGTTCTCGGCGATGGCCCGCTCGCGCTCCACGGCGACGGCCCGCCGTTCGTAGGTGGCCCGGTCGGCCTCCTGCTGGATCTGTTCGCGGGCCGGGGTGCGCAGGGCCCGTTCCACCTCCGGTTCGGGACGCAGTGCCATCACGCGTACGGCGACCACCTCGATGCCGGTGGCCGGCAGCCGGGGCTCGGCGTCCAGACCGGCCGCGACCCGCTCGCGTACCGCCGCCACCCCGTCGACCAGGGCGACGGACAGGGGAGTGCGGGCCAGTACGTCGAGCGCGTGCTGCTGGGCCGTCTCCGTGAGCAGCGTGCCCAGCTGCTCCAGGGGCGCGCCCCGCCACACCCCGGTGTCCGGGTCGATCGAGAAGTCCAGGCGGGCGGCGGCGAGGGCCGGGTCACTGATCCGGTAGGTCACGGTCGCCTGTACCGCCACGTCCTGGAAGTCGGACGTACGGGCGTGGAAGGTCATGGCCAGCTCGCGGTCGTCCACCGGGACTTCGGAGAGCGCGGCCGTCAGCGCGCGGAACCAGAAGCTGGTCCCGGGACCGTCGTGCAGCAGTGTGCCGCCGCGGTGGTGCCGGATGTGCGCCGTGGGTGCGCCGCGCAGATGGCGCCAGCCGAGGCGCCGGGTGATGTCGGCCATCGAGTCCCCTCTTTTCGTCTGTTGGACGATAACCGGAAGGGCGAGTTGTCGTCAAGGGGACGAGAACAAGAAAGCCGGGCGGACCACGGGTCAAGCGGCCCCTCGTTGGTCAGGATGGAGGCATGGGATTCCATGTCGACTCCGAGACCGGGCGGCTCAGCCGCGTCATCCTGCACCGGCCGGATCTCGAGCTCAAAAGGCTCACCCCCAGCAACAAGGACGCACTCCTCTTCGACGACGTGCTGTGGGTGCGCCGGGCGCGCGCCGAGCACGACGGGTTCGCCGACGTACTGCGCGACCGCGGTGTCGCCGTACACCTCTTCGGTGACCTGCTCACCGAGTCCCTGGAGATCCCGGAGGCCCGGTCGCTCGTGCTCGACCGGGTCTTCGACGAGAAGGAGTACGGCCCGCTGGCCACCGACCACCTCCGCGCCTCCTTCGAGGCGTTGCCCGCCGGAGAACTCGCGGAGGCGCTCGTCGGCGGTATGACCAAGCGGGAGTTCCTGGAGGCACATCCGGAGCCGACCTCCGTGCGCTTCCATGTCATGGACCTGGACGACTTCCTTCTCGCCCCGCTGCCCAACCACCTCTTCACCCGCGACACCTCGGCCTGGATCTACGACGGGGTCGCCGTCAACGCCATGCGCCGGCCGGCCCGCCGGCGCGAGACGGTCCACTTCGAGGCGATCTACCGCCACCATCCGCTCTTCCGTGACGAAACGTTCCACGTCTGGTCGGAGGGGCAGGCCGACTACCCGTCCACCATCGAGGGCGGCGACGTCCTCGTCATCGGCAACGGCGCCGTCCTCATCGGCATGAGTGAACGGACCACGCCCCAGGCCGTCGAGATGCTCGCGCACAAGCTGTTCGCCGAGGGCTCCGCGCACTCGATCGTCGCCCTCGACATGCCGAAACGGCGGGCGTTCATGCATCTCGACACCGTGATGACGATGGTCGACGGTGACACCTTCACCCAGTACGCCGGGCTCGGCATGCTCCGGTCGTACACCATCGAACCGGGCGTCGGCGACAAGGAGCTCAAGGTCACCGACCACCCGCCGGAGCACATGCACCGCGCGATCGCCGCCGCGCTCGGACTGAGCGAGATCCGGGTCCTGACCGCCACCCAGGACGTGCACGCGGCCGAGCGCGAGCAGTGGGACGACGGCTGCAACGTCCTCGCCGTCGAGCCGGGTGTCGTCATCGCCTACGAGCGCAACGCCACCACCAACACCCATCTGCGCAAGCAGGGCATCGAGGTCATCGAGATCCCGGGCAGTGAGCTGGGGCGGGGCAGGGGCGGGCCGCGCTGCATGAGCTGTCCGGTGGAACGGGCGGCCGTATAAAGAACGCGCGGGCGCATAGTCGTACAGTTGCCTGTATAGAAATGCTGAACTTCGTATAGACTTCCAAGGTCCGTCTGATCACGTACCTCTGGAGCGCCCCCCATGGCGACTGTCCCCACCGCCCTCGCCGGGCGCCACTTCCTCAAGGAGCTCGACTTCACGGCCGGGGAGTTCCTCGGCCTCGTCGAGCTGGCAGCCGAGCTGAAGGCCGCCAAGAAGGCGGGGACCGAGACCCGGTACCTGAGCGGGAAGAACATCGCGCTGGTCTTCGAGAAGACCTCGACGCGCACGCGCTGCGCGTTCGAGGTCGCCGCGGCGGACCAGGGCGCCTCGACGACCTACCTGGACCCGTCCGGCTCGCAGATCGGGCACAAGGAGTCCGTACGTGACACCGCGCGCGTGCTCGGCCGTATGTACGACGGGATCGAGTACCGCGGGGACAGCCAGCAGAAGGTGGAGGAGCTGGCCGCGTACGCCGGGGTGCCGGTCTACAACGGGCTCACCGACGACTGGCACCCCACGCAGATGCTGGCCGACGTGCTGACGATGACCGAGCACACCGCGAAGCCGGTCCGGGAGATCGCGTTCGCGTACCTCGGTGACGCGCGGTTCAACATGGGCAACTCGTATCTCATCACCGGTGCCCTGCTGGGCATGGACGTACGGATCGTCGCCCCGAAGGCCTACTGGCCCACGCAGGACGTCGTCGAGCGGGCGCGGGCGCTCGCCGTGGACAGCGGGGCGCGGATCACCCTCACCGAGTCACTGGAGGAGGGCGTGCGGGGGGCGGACTTCGTCGTGACCGACGTCTGGGTCTCCATGGGCGAGCCGAAGGACGTGTGGGACGAGCGGATCGCCGCGCTGTCGCCGTACGCGGTGACCATGGACGTGCTGCGGGCCACGGGCAACGCGGACGTCAAGTTCCTGCACTGCCTGCCCGCCTTCCACGACCTCGGTACGAAGGTCGGGCAGGAGATCTTCGAGACCCACGGCCTCGAATCCCTGGAGGTCACGGACGAGGTGTTCGAGTCGGCGCACTCGATCGTCTTCGACGAGGCGGAGAACCGTCTGCACACGATCAAGGCGGTGCTGGTCGCGACGCTGGCCTGAGCTCAGGCCGGGTGCCATTGCGGCGGCACCACCGCGAGACGGAACCACACCGCCTTGCCGGTCTCGGTCGGGCGGTGACCGCACGACGAGCTCAGCGCCCTGATCAGGAGCAGCCCCCGGCCGTGCTCCTGCCAGGGGTCCGGCTCCCCGGCGTCCGGCCGGGTGAGGTGATCCGGGGGTGCCGGGTCCGGGTCGTGCACCTCCACCTGGCAGCCGGTCGGCAGCAGCTCCACGACCAGCTCTATCGGGGTGTCGCCGGCCGTGTGCTCCACGGCGTTCGCCACCAGCTCGGCCGTCAGCAGCTCCGCGGTGTCGCAGTCCGCCCCGTGCTCCAGCTCGGTCAGCGCGGCGCGGACCAGAGCGCGCGCCACGGGCACGGCCGCGGCGGAATGCGGCAGCGCGATGCGCCAGGACGCGGAGGCTGGGGGGCGATCTTGCAAGGCGGTTCCGTTCATGAGCAGGCTGTCCTGCTTTCAACCCGATGAATGGTACGGCGCCGTCGGCAGAGTCGTCCGGCGGGCACCGTACGGGACCTTCGGCCCCGTTGGCAGGCGGCTTACCCGTAGCAACGGCTTGCCTCCCGCGGCTGATCCCGCCGTTGCCGGTCTGTCGACGAGCCGTGACGGATGTGACGGGGCCAGGTCACATCCGGACACCTCTCACACCCCTATCGCGGACTCATGACGACAGTCAAAGATGAGTGATAGCTTCGTAGGGCAGAGCGCACCTGGAACCTCGCCACTCGCACGTCGTCCGAGCACTCCCAGCACGAGGAGGCCGCACGATCATGAGCCCCTTCACCGGCTCCGCCGCCCGCACCCCCGACTGGCAGCACCTGCGCGTCGACCTCGCCGACGGCGTCGCCACGGTCACCCTCGCCCGCCCCGACAAACTCAACGCGCTCACCTTCGGCGCCTACGCCGACCTGCGCGACCTGCTCGCCGAGCTGTCCCGCGAGCGTTCCGTGCGCGCCCTGGTCCTGGCCGGCGCGGGCCGCGGCTTCTGCTCCGGCGGTGACGTCGACGAGATCATCGGCGCGACCCTCGCCATGGACACCGCCCAGCTCCTCGACTTCAACCGGATGACGGGCCAGGTGGTGCGGGCCGTACGGGAGTGTCCGTTCCCGGTGATCGCGGCCGTGCACGGGGTGGCGGCGGGCGCCGGCGCGGTCCTCGCCCTGGCGGCGGACTTCCGGGTGGCGGACCCCTCGGCCCGCTTCGCCTTCCTGTTCACCCGGGTCGGCCTGTCCGGCGGCGACATGGGCGCGGCCTATCTGCTGCCCCGGGTGGTCGGCCTCGGCCACGCCACCCGTCTCCTCATGCTCGGCGAACCGGTCCGCGCCCCCGAGGCCGAGCGCATCGGCCTGATCAGCGAACTGACGGGGGAGGGCGGCGCGGACGGGGCAGCCCAGGCCCTGGCCCACCGCCTGGCCGAGGGCCCGGCCCTGGCGTACGCCCAGACGAAGGCGCTGCTGACGGCGGAGCTGGACATGCCGCTGGCGGCTTCGGTGGAACTGGACGCCTCGACCCAGGCCCTGCTGATGAACGGCGAGGACTACCGGGAGTTCCACGCGGCCTTCACGGAGAAGAGGCCGCCGAAGTGGAAGGGGCGGTGATCATGTCCACTTCCGTTCGGCGCATCGCGGTCATCGGTGGCGGCCCCGGTGGGCTGTACGCGGCAGCGCTGCTGAAGCGGCTCGACCCCGGGCGTGAGGTCACCGTGTGGGAGCGCAACGCCCCCGACGACACCTTCGGCTTCGGCGTGGTCCTCTCCGACGAGACCCTCGGCGGCATCGAGCACGCCGACCCGGTGGTCCACGAGGCGATGCAGGCCGACTTCGTCCGCTGGGACGACATCGACATCGTGCACCGGGGCGTCCGGCACACCTCCGGAGGGCACGGATTCGCCGCCCTCGGCCGCAGACGACTCCTGGAGATACTGCACGACCGCTGCCGCGCGCTCGGCGTGGACCTCCGATTCCGTACGCAGGCCCCGGAGGGTCTCGAAGAGACGCACGACCTCGTCGTCGCTGCCGACGGAGTCAACAGCAGCACCCGTGGGGCGTGTGCACATGTGTTCCGCCCCCATGTGACCCCGCACCACTGCCGCTACATCTGGCTCGCCGCCGACTTCGCCTTCGAGGCCTTCCGGTTCGAGATCGCCGAGACCGAGCACGGCGTGATGCAACTCCACGGCTACCCGTACTCCTCCGACGCCTCCACTGTGATCGTCGAGATGCGCGAGGAGGTCTGGAGGGCCGCTGGCTTCGACGAGGCCGGCGCACAGGAGTCGGCGGAGAGCTGCGCCAAGATCTTCGCCGAAGCGCTCCGCGGCCGCCCCCTGCGCTCCAACAACTCCACGTGGACCACCTTCCGTACGGTGGTCAACGAACACTGGTCGCACGGCAACACCGTGCTGCTCGGCGACGCGGCCCACACCGCCCACTTCTCCATCGGCTCCGGCACCAAGCTCGCCGTGGAGGACGCCCTCGCCCTTGCCGCCTGTCTCGAGGAACAGCCGTCGTTGGCACAGGCGTTGGCGGCCTACGAGGCGGAGCGCAAACCCGTCGTCGCCTCCACGCAACGCGCCGCCCGCGCCAGCCTGGAGTGGTTCGAGAACCTCGGCCTGTACCTCGACCAGCCGCCCCGCCAGTTCGCCTTCAACCTGCTCACCCGCAGCCGCCGGGTCACCCACGACAACCTGCGCCTGCGCGACGCCCGCTTCACCGGTGCCGTGGAACGCGAGTTCGACTGCCCGCCGGGCACGCCCCCGATGTTCACCCCGTTCCGGCTGCGTGGTCTGACCCTGCGCAACCGGGTCGTGGTGTCGCCGATGGACATGTACTCCGCCACCGACGGCATCCCCGGCGACTTCCACCTGGTCCACCTGGGCGCCCGGGCGCTCGGCGGCGCCGGACTGGTGATGACCGAGATGGTGTGCGTCTCGCCCGAGGGGCGCATCACGCCCGGCTGCACCGGCCTCTACAACGGCAGACAGGCCGCGGCCTGGAAACGGATCACCGAGTTCGTGCACACGCGGTCGCCGGGCACCGCGATCGGTGTGCAGCTCGGCCACAGCGGCCGCAAGGGCTCGACCAAGCTGATGTGGGAGGGCATCGACGAGCCGCTGCCCGAGGGCAACTGGCCGGTCGTGGCGCCGTCCCCGATCCCGTACAAGCCCTCCAACCAGACCCCGCGCGAGCTCGGCCGTGCCCAACTGACCGACATCCGCGAGCAGTTCACGCAGGCCGCCGTGCGGGCCGCCCGAGCCGGCTTCGACCTCCTCGAACTGCACTGCGCCCACGGCTATCTGCTCTCCGGCTTCCTCTCCCCGCTGACCAACCACCGCACGGACGCCTACGGCGGCTCCCTCACCAAGCGCCTGCGCTTCCCGCTCGAAGTCTTCGACGCCGTCAGGGGAGTGTGGCCACAGGAAC
>NZ_JBHVYZ010000034.1:23200-28918 GCF_042880295.1 Streptomyces sp. NPDC058307 | reverse complement strand
GCGCCTGCGCTTCCCGCTCGAAGTCTTCGACGCCGTCAGGGGAGTGTGGCCACAGGAACGGCCCATGACCGTCCGCATCTCCGCCACCGACTGGGCCGAGGGCGGCAATACGGCCGAGGACGCCGTCGAGATCGCCCGCGCCTTCGCCGCGCACGGCGCCGACGCGATCGACGTGTCGACCGGCCAGGTCGTGGCCGAGGAGCACCCCGAGTACGGACGCTCCTACCAGACGCCGTACGCCGACCGGATCCGCCACGAGACCGGCGTCCCGGTGATCGCGGTCGGCGCGATCTCCTCGTGGGACGACGTCAACTCACTGATCCTGGCCGGGCGTACGGATCTGTGCGCGCTGGCCCGCCCCCATCTCTACGACCCCCACTGGACCCTCCACGCGGCCGCCGAGCAGGGGTACGACGGTCCCGGCGTCGCCTGGCCGGACCCGTACCGCGCCGGCAGCCGGCGGCCGCAGACCGGCCGCGCGGACGCCCCGAAGCCCCGGCTCACGCTGGGGACTTGAGGGGCTGTCCTGCTCGGCGTACCGCGCGACTGCGACGGGCCCGGGATCACAGACCGGCGAACGTGGCCCCCGCGTCCCGCAGCCGTTCGTGCAGGCCCCGGAACACCGCCGCCGCCCGCCCGCCCGGCCAGTCCTCGGGGAGCAGGGCGGCGGGCAGGCCGGGGTCGGCGTAGGGGAGGTGGCGCCAGGAGTCGAGGGCGAGGAGGTAGTCGCGGTAGGCGTCCTCGGGCGGGGTGTCGGCCCGCTCCTCCCACTCGTGCAGCACGCGCGCGTGGCGGTCGAGGAAGGCCTCGTGCTCCTTGGCGATCGCGGCCAGGTCCCACCACCGGGAGACCGCCTCCACGGTCGCCGCGAAACCGAGATGCTCGCCGCGGAAGAAGTCCACGTACGGATCGAGCCGCAGCCGCTGGAGCGTGTGCCGGGCCTCCTCGTACAGCCGCGCGGGGGCGATCCACACCCCGGGGGCCGCCGTGCCGAAGCCGAGTCCGGCCAGTCGTGAGCGCAGCACATGCCGCTTCTGGCGCTCCGACTCGGGCACCGAGAACACGGCGAGCACCCAGCCCTCGTCCTCGGGCGGGGTCACCGCGTAGATGCGCCGGTCGCCGTCGTCGAGCAGCTGGCGGGCGTCCGGGGACAGCGCGTAGCCGGCGGCGCCCTGTGCCGTGCGGGCCGGCAGCAGCAGCCCGCGCCGCTTGAGGCGGGACACCGACGACCGTACGGAGGGGGCGTCCACGCCGACCGCGGCCAGCAGCCGGATCAGCTCGGCGACGGGCACGGGGCCCGGCATGAAGCGGCCGTAGGCTCCGTAGAGCGTGACGATGAGAGACCGTGGTGCATGCTGGTCGGACACGTTGATCATCTTAGGTCGTGTGGATCACTGCTGGTCACCACCGGTGCGTAGCCTGAACCGCTGGAGCTTGCCGGTCGCCGTGCGCGGCAGCGCGTCCAGGAAGACGATCTCGCGCGGGCATTTGTAGGGCGCCAGTTCACCCTTGACGAAGGTGCGCAGCGCGTCGGCATCACGTTCGGCACCCTCCTTCAGGACCGCGAAGGCGACGACGATCTGACCACGCGCCTCGTCGGCCCGCCCCACGACCGCCGCCTCGACCACGTCAGGATGCCGCAGCAGTGCGTCCTCCACCTCCGGTCCGGCGATGTTGTACCCCGCGGAGATGATCATGTCGTCCGCGCGGGCCACATAGCGGAAGTACCCGTCGCTGTCCCGGATGTATGTGTCGCCGGTGATGTTCCAGCCGTCCCGCACGTACTCGCGCTGCCGGGGATCCGCGAGATAACGACAGCCGACGGGGCCGCGCACGGCGAGCAGTCCGGGCTCGCCGTCCGGCTTCTCGTGACCTCTCTCGTCGACCACGCGCGCGTGCCATCCGGGTACCGGCACCCCGGTCGTCCCCGGCCGGATGTCCTCGTCGGCCGCGGAGATGAAGATGTGCAGCAGTTCGGTGGCGCCGATGCCGTTGACGATCCGCAGCCCGGTCCGCTCCCGCCAGGCCCGCCAGGTGGCCGCGGGCAGGTTCTCACCGGCGGAGACACAGCGGCGCAGGGACGAGACGTCGTACGCGTCGAGCCCGTCGAGCATGGCGCGGTAGGCGGTGGGCGCGGTGAAGAGAACGGAGACCCGGTGCTCGGCGACGGCCGGCAGCAACTGCTGGGGCCCGGCCTGTTCGAGGAGGAGGGAGCTGGCGCCCGCGCGCATCGGGAAGACCACCAGGCCACCGAGCCCGAAGGTGAAACCGAGCGGCGGACTGCCCGCGAACACATCGTCCACATGGGGCCGCAGCACATGCCTGGAGAAGGTGTCGGCTATCGCGAGCACATCCCGGTGGAAGTGCATACAGCCCTTGGGGCGCCCGGTGGTCCCGGAGGTGAAGGCGATCAGCGCCACGTCGTCGGCCGCGGTCAGCACGGCGGGGTACGGCGTTCCGGGCGCCTCGCGGTTCAGCAGGTCGTCGGGGGCGTCGCCGCCGTACGTCGTGATCCTCAGGCCCGGTATCTCGGCCTTGGCGAGATCGTCGACGGCGCGTATGTCGCACAGGGCGTGCTCTATGCGCGCGATCTCGCACATCGTGGCCAGTTCGTGCGGCCGCTGCTGGGCCAGAACGGTGACGGCGACGGCGCCCGCCTTCAGCACCGCCAGCCAGCAGGCCGCGAGCCAGGGGGTGGTCGGGCCGCGCAGCAGGACACGGTTGCCGGGGACGACCCCGAGGTCACCGGTGAGCACATGCGCGAGCCGGTCGACACGGGCGCGCAGTGTGCCGTACGTCCATGTGGCCCCGGCCGGGGTGTGGAAGACCGGGCGGTCGTCGGGCGGGCCCGTCAGCAGCTCGGCGGCACAGTTCAGCTGATCGGGGTAGCTCAGCTCCGGCAGGTCGAAGCGGAGCTCCGGCCACTGGTCGGGGGGCGGGAGGTGGTCGCGCGCGAAGGTGTCGACGTGGGCCGAGACGTTCATGGCGGGTCGCCCCCTTGCCTTGTGGCCGTGTGGGCCGTGTGGGCCGCCTGGTGGGCGTCGATGGCGGGCTCGCACAAGGAGCGTATCGTGTCGGTGACGACAGTCAACGGCACGCGATACTGTCGTAGGGCCCTGTCGACGAGAGGGGACCGGCAATGCCCGCATTCTCGCTCGAACCGTCACAGACCGCCCGGTGTGCGGAGCTGCGTGCCCTCGCCGCCGAACGGCTGCGCCCGCTCGCGGAGAAGGGCGAGCCGGGCCATGTGAACCGTCCGCTGATCGTCGAGCTCGGTCAACTGGGCCTGCTGCAGCGTCTGTTCACCTCCGGGGCCCTCGATCTGTGCCTGATGCGGGAGTCCCTCGCGTACGCTTGCACCGAGGCGGAGACGGCCCTCGCCCTCCAGGGCCTCGGCGCCCATCCCGTCCACGCCCACGGCACCCCGGCCCAGCGGGGGCGCTGGCTGCCGGCGGTCGGCGAGGGCAGCGCGGTGGCCGCGTTCGCGCTGAGCGAGCCGGGGGCGGGGTCGGACGCGGCGGCGCTGTCCCTGTCCGCGGTCCCCGACGGCCCCTCCCGCTGGCGGCTGACCGGGGAGAAGTGCTGGATCTCCAACGCCCCCGAAGCCGACTTCTACACCGTCTTCGCCCGGACCACCCCCGGCGCCGGAGCCCGTGGAGTGACCGCCTTCCTCGTGCCCGCCGACCGTCCCGGCCTCACCGGCACCGCCCTGGACATGCTCTCCCCGCACCCCATCGGCGCCCTCGCCTTCGACGCCGTGCCGGTGAGCGCCGACGACGTCCTCGGTGAGATCGACCGCGGTTTCCGGGTCGCCATGGGAACCCTGAACCTCTTCCGGCCCAGCGTCGGCGCCTTCGCGGTCGGCATGGCGCAGGCGGCGCTCGACGCGACCCTCGCGCACACCTCCCGGCGGGAGGCCTTCGGCGGCCGGTTGAGGGACCTCCAGAGCGTCGCCCACACGGTCGCCGAGCTGGCCCTGCGCACGGACGCGGCCCGGCTCATGGTGTACGCGGCGGCGACGGCCTACGACGAAGGCGCCCCGGACGTGCCCAAGCGGGCGGCGATGGCGAAGCTGCTGGCCACCGAGACCGCGCAGTACGTCGTCGACACCGCGGTCCAGCTGCACGGCGCGCGTGCTCTCCAGCGCGGCCATCTGCTGGAGCACCTGTACCGGGAGGTGCGCGCCCCGCGCATCTACGAAGGGGCGAGCGAGGTGCAACGGGGCATCATCGCCAAGGAGTTGTACGCGAACCTGGAGGCCTCGTGAGCGCCGAGCGCATCAACCCGCCCGAACTCTCCCCGCCCACCGGCTTCTCGCACGCGGTCGTCGCCACCGGGTCCCGGGTGGTCTTCCTGGCGGGGCAGACGGCGCTCGACGCCGACGGCAAGGTGGTGGGCGACTCCCTGCCGGAGCAGTTCGAGAAGGCGCTCACCAATCTCCTGACCGCCCTCGCCGCCGCCGGCGGTACCCCGTCCGACCTCGCCCGGGTCACCGTCTACGCCACCGACATCACCGCCTACCGCACCCATGTCCGCGAACTCGGCCGTATCTGGCGGGAGTTGGCGGGTCGTGACTATCCCGCGATGGCTGTCGTCGAGGTCGTGCGGCTGTGGGACGACAAGGCGGCGGTGGAGCTCGACGGGTTTGCGGTACTGCCCTAGCGGCGCCGATCTTCTGCCGCGAGGCCGCAGTGTGCCGCCGTGTGCCGCCGACGATCAGGCGGCGACGGTCAGCTGTGCGGTCGGTACCCGGTGCGGGGCGACGATCCGGCCGTCGGGAAGCAGCTCGCCGGTGTCGTCGAAGACGATCGCGCCGTCGCACAGCAGATTCCAGCCCTGCTCGGGATGGGCGGCGACGATGTGCGCGGCGGTGTTGTCGGACGAAGCGCACGAAGACTGGTGAGAACACATGGCGCACCTCCACGTCGGTTGGACCGTCCCTGTGGGGGCCGTATCCGTATGGGTAGACCATGCTCCCGTCGCGAACTCATCGGAACGGTCCGACATGAAGCGTGACAACACGCGGACAACTCTCGGACGGTTCCACGACGCTCGGTGCGGACTCGCCACCGAAGGGGTGACGATCACGGGTGTCCGGGCGTGTACCCGGTAGCAGTGGAGGCCCTCACTCCACTCATCCGGGAGGTATCCCCCATGCCTGTTCGCCTCGCTCTCACCGCCGCCGCCGGTGCCGCGCTGTTCCTGCTGGCCGCTCCCGCGCTGCCCGCGAGCGCCGACCCGTACGAGACCGTCACCGTCGACCCCGTCGGCCGGATCGCCGAGGACGGAACCGTGACCCTGTCCGGCACCTACCGCTGTACCGGCGGTACGGGCCCCGTGTTCGTGAGCTCCTCCGTGGGCGCGCGCTCCTCGTCGGTGCGGCACGGCATCGGCGGGACCCGTGCGGTGTGCGACGGCGTGGAGCGCACCTGGAAGAACACGGGCAAGGTCACCTCGGGCGCGCTCGAACCGGGTGCGGCCCACGTCGAGGCCACCCTCATGGAGCTCAGCCTCCAGGGCGGCCTGCCGCTGCCCCGCTTCCACGCGGCCGAGCAGCGGGACATCACGCTGACGAAGGGCTGAGCGCGACCCGCGTGCGCGCCGCCTGACGGTCAGCGCACGAGGGTGATCTCCGGCGGCCACAGCACACCCTCTGCCAACAGCAGGGCGGGACCGAGGTGTTGAGGACACACGACCAGCGGTGGCCGGGCGTGGCGG
>NZ_JBHVYZ010000034.1:0-23100 GCF_042880295.1 Streptomyces sp. NPDC058307 | reverse complement strand
CAGGGCGGGACCGAGGTGTTGAGGACACACGACCAGCGGTGGCCGGGCGTGGCGGGAGATCGCGAAACGGGCGCGGGCCCCGCACTCCTCCCCGTCCCGCGGACCGGAGTGCCGGCTCGCGCACCGCAGTGGGGGCGGGGCGTCCCCGGCGGTCACCGCACGACCGCCGGGACGTCGGAACCGTGTTCGAGGGTGGCCAGGGCCATGGTCTCCTCCTTCGGGCCGGCGGGGCCGGGAGCGGGCCGTGCGGACGCACCACGCAGGCCTTCACGCTAGGAACGAGCACGCCGGGCAGCCTGCCCGGAAGGCCCGTACGAGTGAGAGCGGAGCGGCGGCACGACTGAGCCGACCGGTCGAACGGGGGGCGATCACGTCGCCGGACCGGTCGGGTGGGCGCGGGGGTCAAGTCTCCGGGCGGAGCGGACCCGGGGCGGCAGTCAGGTCTGCGGACCGGTCGGGCGTGGGCGTGGCGGTCACGGGTCCAGGCCGGTCGGGCGTGGGCGTGGGGGTCACGGGTCCAGGCCGGTCGGGTGGGCGTGGCGGTCACGGGTCCAGGCCGTCGGTCGGAGGTGTCGTACCTGGGCCGATGCGTCCTTTGAGCCGTTCAGGCGGGCGCGGGCCGTCCACGGGCACACGCCGTGTGGGGCTGGGCCGCAGGCCGCGGGCGGGCTCGTCCTGTCACTGCCGTGGCCCTGGGGACCCGTCCCGCCCCCACGCCCCCAGGGCCGCTCAGACGGGGTACGCGTGCGTCTGCGTCGCCTTCACCGCCGCCCAGACCTCCGCGCCCGGGTGCAGGTCGAGCTCCGCGGCGGCCACCGCCGTGAGGTCCGCCACGAGGGGGAGTTCGCCCGTGAGGTCGGCACGGATCTGGTCGCCGTGGGTCTCCAGACCGGCGACCTCGCACCGCCAGTGGTTGCGGGCGCTGGAGCCGGTGGGCGGTTCGCGGTAGAGGGTCACTGCGCTCGGCGGGAAGGCCACGAACACGGGGCCCGTGAGGTCCTCCGTCGTGGTGAGCGCGGGCCCCGCTTCCAGGCGGACCGTGTGCCCCTCGGCCTCGCCCCGGTAGAGGTTCAGGCCGACCAGCCGGGCGATGTAGTCGGTACGGGGGTGCCGGGCGATGTGGGAGGGGGCGCCTTCCTGGACGACCGTGCCGTGTTCGACGACCACGAGCCGGTCGGCGAGGACCATGGCGTCCAGCGGGTCGTGTGTGACGAGTACGGCCACGGCCTCGAACTCCGCCAGGTGGCGCCGGAGCTGGGCCCGGACCTCCAGACGGGTGCGGGCGTCGAGAGCGGCGAGGGGCTCGTCGAGCAGCAGCAGCCGGGGGCGGGTCGCCAACGCACGGGCCAGCGCGACGCGTTGGGCCTGCCCACCGGACAACTTGCGGGGCCTGGCCCCCGCGTGGGCCGCGAGACCCATGCGGTCCAGCCACTCGGCGGCTCGGGCGCGGGCCGCCGCCTTGGTCGCGCCCTGGCAGCGCGGCCCGAAGGCGATGTTGTCCAGGGCGCTGAGGTGCGGGAAGAGCAGATAGTCCTGGAAGACGACGCCCACCGGGCGGGACTCCGGCGGCGTACGCTCCAACGCGGCGCCGTCCAGCCGTAGATGACCGTCGGTGAGCGGGGTCAGACCGGCCAGCGCGCGCAGGGCGGTGGTCTTCCCGGCACCGTTCGGGCCGAGCAGGGCGACGACCTCGCCGGGGGCGACCGACAGCGACACGTCGAGCCGGAAGGCCCCGCGGTCCACGACGAGACGGGCGTCGAGACCGCCGGGGGCGGCGGGCGCGTCCGGTGTCGCGTCGGGGGCGGGGCGGGGCTTCTCGGTCATCCGGCTGTCGTCCAACGGTGTCATCCTGCCGTCATCCAACGGTCGCGCAGTCCCGCCAGTACCGCCACGGACACGGCCAGCAGGACCAGGCTGAGGGCGACGGCCGCCTCCGGAGCGCTCTGGAGGGCGAGGTAGACGGCCAGGGGCATGGTCTGGGTGCGGCCGGGGAAGTTGCCGGCGAAGGTGATCGTCGCGCCGAACTCGCCCAGCGCCCGCGCCCAGGCCAGCACCGCGCCCGCCGCGATGCCCGGCGCGATCAGCGGGAGGGTGACCCGGCGGAACGCGGTGAAGCGGGAGGCGCCCAGGGTCGTCGCCGCCTCCTCGTAGCGCGGGTCGGCGGCCCGCAGGGTGCCCTCCACGCTGATGACGAGGAACGGCATCGCGACGAACGCCTCCGCGACCACGACCCCGGCGGTGGTGAAGGGCAGCGTGATCCCGAACCAGGCGTCCAGCCACTTCCCCACGACCCCGTTGCGGCCCAGCGCCATGAGCAGGGCGACACCTCCGACGACCGGGGGGAGGACCAGCGGCAGGGTGACCAGGGCACGGACCACACCGCGGCCGGGGAACTCGACGCGGGCCAGCAGCCAGGCCAGCGGGACCCCCAGGATCAGGCTCACCGCGGTCGCGGCCGTGGCGCAGATCAGGGACAGCTGAAGGGCCTGCCACACGTCGGCGCTGGTCAGCTGCTCGGGCATGCTTCGCCAGGGCGCCCGTACCAGCAGGGCGATCAGCGGCACGATCAGGAACGCCAGACCCATCAGCGCGGGCACCAGGAGAGGCAGCGGCACCCCGCGGCCGCCGCCGGCCGTCCGGACACGCCGGCGCCGCGGCCCGCCCCGGAGGGTCTCGGTCGCGGCATCGGCCCTGTCGGTCGGGGTCACGGCTTGAGGAACCCGGCCCCGGTCAGCACCTTCTGGCCCTCGGCGGACCGCACGAGCGCGATGAACGCCTTGGCGGTGTCCGTGTTCCGGGCGCCCTTGAGCAGCGTGATCGGGTAGGCGTTGACGGCGTCGGCGGACTCGGGGAACTCCACGCCCTCCACCTTGTCACCCGCGGCGCGCACATCGGTCCTGTAGACGACGGCCGCGTCGGCCTCCTTCAGCTCGACCTTCGTCAGCGCGGCCTTGACGTCCTGCTCGTAGGAGACCGGCGTCAGCTTCAGCCTGCTCGCGTCGAGGGCCTTCTGCGCGGCGGCGCCGCAGGGCACCTCCTTGTCGCACAGCACGACCTTCAGGTCCTTGTTCGTGAGGTCCTTCAGCGACGCCACCTTGTCCGGGTTGCCGGGCAGGGTGGCGATCTCCAGCTGGTTGCGCACGAAGGTCGCGGGTGTGCCGGAGGCGTCCCCGCCGTCCGTGACGATCTTCATCGTCTTGGGGCTGGCAGACGCGAAGACGTCCGCCGGTGCGCCACCGGTGATGCTCGCGGCGAGCGAGTCGCTGCCGCCGAAGCTGAAGGTCACCTTCGTGCCGGGGTGCGCCTTCTCGAACTCCTTGCCCAGGGCCGTGAAGCTCTCCTTGAGGGAGGCGGCGGCGAAGACGGTCACCGTGCCGGAGAGCCGGTCCGAGGCGGAGGAGCCGGAGGAGTCGGACTTCGTGGACGAGGAGTCCGAGTCGGACGACGAGCAGGCGGTCAGGGCCAGCAGCGCGGCGACACCCGCACCGGCCACCCGCACACCCCGAAGGGTCCGGCGGGTCCGACGGGTCGGGCCGGTCAGGCGGGTCCGGCGCACGGTAGGGATCATCACGGGTCCACTTCCTCTGGTCCTGACGGACACGACCTGGTTCTCACGGGCAGATGCCGATCATACTGACGCAGATACAAGGGCGAAGTCACCTGTCGCATCGCATGAGCCGGATGCCTGATCCATCAGGCTGGCATGTGCGTTTGTACGGCATGCGGGTCGATGAATGGCGTTGCCGGAGACGATCGGGGTGATTACGGTCGGCCCCATGGCGGATGACGAACCCACGCGCGCGGCGAAGCTGCTGGACGCCCAGGCGAAGGCCGAGCGGCTCTTCGCGGAGATCGGGGAGCGCGGCCTGGTCGTGCCGGGCGAGGGGGAGCGGGCGGTCAGCGACCGGATCCGGGACCTGGCGAACGACCTGTTCGGCACCACCCGGCACTGGCACAAACGGATCGTGCGCTCCGGGCCGAACACGCTCGAGCCGTACCGGGAGAACCCGCCGGACCGGGTGATCGGCGCGGACGACATCGTCTTCGCGGACTTCGGGCCGATCTTCGAGGAGTACGAGGCCGACTTCGGCCGCACCTTCGTCCTGGGCGACGACCCGGTCAAGCACCGCCTCCGCGACGACCTGCCGAAGATCTTCGCCGCGGGCCGGAGCCGCTTCGAGGCCGACCCGGACATCACCGGCGCGCGCCTGTACGCCGAGATCGAGCACCTGGCGGCCGAGTCCGGCTGGAAGCTGGGAGGTTGGCACGCGGGGCACCTGGTCGGCGAGTTCCCGCACGAGTGGATCGACGGCGCCGACGTGGAGTCGTACATCACCCCCGCCAACGGCACCCCGCTGCGCCGCACCGACAAGGCCGGACGCCGCTGTCACTGGATCCTGGAGATCCATCTCATCGACGAGGGGCGCCAGTTCGGCGGCTTCCACGAGGAACTGCTCACCCTCTGACCCGAGCGGCGGCCGCGCTCAGGTGCGGTCGATGTGCACGTTCGTCGACTTCACCCGGGCGGTGGCCTCCACCCCGACCTCCAGGCCGAGTTCCTCCACGGCCTCCCGCGTGAGCAGCGACACGAGCCGGTGCGGGCCCGCCTGGATCTCCACCTGGGCCGCGACGTCGCCGAGCTTCACCGCGGTGACGATGCCGGGGAAGGCGTTGCGGGCGGAGGTGCGGGAGGTCTCCTCCTCGCCACCGTCCCCCTTGGCCAGCTCCACGGAGAAGGCGGCCAGGTCCCTCCCGTCGATGAGACGCCGACCGCTGTCGTCCCGGTGGGTGGGGACCCGCCCGGCGTCCGCCCACCGCCGCGCGGTGTCGGGGCTGACGCCGAGCAGCCGTGCGGCCTGGCCGATCGTGTAGGACTGCATAGCCGCAAAGATAGGCGCCCTCGCACCAGGCGGCGCAGCCGACCCGCGCCACCATTTCGGCGGGCCCGGAACGAGGGCACCCCCCCGGCATCCCGGCGATGGTCCGCCGGATGCCCCGGAAGTCAGCTGTCGACGTCTGTGCGTCGCTGACCCGCCCATATGGCCTTTCGGCTGTTTCACGCTCGTGGCCGTCGGTTGGTGCCGGTGGGACGATCCGGTCGGTGTCGCCGGGGATGCGGGCCTTGTTGAAGCGGATGCGGCGAACCGCCTGGGGCCGACGACGACCGCGCGGGGGGCGGTGCCGTGCCGGAGAAGTCGGTCAGACCACGGCCCCGGGTGCCGGATTCGACGGCGGCACAGCCCGTGAACAGGGCCGGCTTCGCCCGGCCGATCATGCCATTGACCGCCCCCGTGCCACCGCCCCCCGTGCCACCGCCCCCCGTGCCACCGCCCCCCGTGCCATCGGCGCTCGCGCCCGTACCGCATGAGAGCATGCCGCCCCAGCCGTTCGACAGCGTCGGGAGCCGGGTCTCTAGGCATCCGCCTCGAGCGCCATGTGTGCAAGCCCGTCCCGGGTGACGGGGCGGATCCGGCCGTGGTCGAGGGTCACGATCTCGTCGGCGCCGGCGAGGCCTCCGCGCTCGTGGGTGACCAGGAGCGTGGTACGGCCGCGGGTGGCGTCCAGGATGTCGGCGAGCACCGCCGCGGCGGTGTCCGGGTCGAGTCCCTCGGTGGGTTCGTCCAGGACGAGGACGGGCGGGTCGGCGAGCAGCGCGCGGGCCAGGAGCAGGCGCCTGCGCTGACCGCCCGACATCGTGGCGCCGTCACCGCCGAGGAGGGTGTCCCAGCGGTCGGGCAGCGACTCGATCCAGTCCAGGAGCCGCGCCCTGCGGGCCGCTTCGCGCAGGTCGGCTTCGCGCGCGTCGGGGCGGGCCAGGAGCAGGTTGGCTCGAATCGTGGTGTGGAAGACGTGCGCGTCCTGAGTCATGCCGGTGATCGCGCGGCGGACGTCGGCCCCCGCGCAGTCGCGCAGCTCGCGTCCGCCGACGCGGATGCTTCCGGCCTCGTACGGGAGGAACCGCATGAGCACCGCGATCAACGTCGACTTGCCCGACCCGCTGGCGCCGAGGAGCACGACCCGGCGGCCGGGCGGCAGCCGCAGGGTCACGCCGTCCAACGTCCAGGGGCCGTCGGGATGGTGGCGTACCCGCAGGCCGGTGATGTCCACGTCGAGCGGCTCGTCGATGGCGAGCGGGGCCGGGGCGGGCGGGTCGGTGACCGGGGGCGGCGTGTCCAAGAGGTCGGCCAGCCGGTGTGCGGAGGCCCGCACCGCGGCGAGGTGGCGGGCCGCGCCGGGCAGTGGCGCGAGAGCCTCGAAGGAGACCAACGCGAGGACGGTGAGGACGGTGAGGTGGACGGCGGGCAGCACACCGGCCGCGTGGGCGCGCAGCGCGAGCCGGCCGACACCGACCGTCGCCGCACCCTGGAACAGCAGCACCGTGCAGGTGGCGATCGAGGTGGTGAAGGCGCCCCGGCGCTCCAGCGCGGCGATCCGGGCGGCAGCGTCGCGGGCCCGATCATGGACGTGGTCGCGGGCGCCGTACGCGGCGAGGTCCGCTGCTCCCTGGGTGAAGTCCACGGTGAGAGAGGCGAGTTCGACCCGAGCGGCCTTCTCGGCACGGCCCGCGCGGCCGGACAGGGCAAGCACCAGGACGGGCACGAGCAGCCCCGCGACGGCCAGGAGCAGCCCGAGCAGGAACCCTGCCTGGGGAAGCAGCACCGTGGCCGTTGCGGTGGCGGTCGCGGTGACCGCGCCCGCCGCCACGACCGGGATCAGCACCCGCAGCAGCAGATCCTGGGCGGCGTCGACGTCGTCGACGAGGCGGGTCAGCAGGTCACCGCTGCGAAAGGCGGGGGTGCCGGTCGGCGCGAGCGGCCCCAGGGTCTCGTACACCTTGGTGCGGAAGCCGGCGACGGCCCGCAGGACTCCGTCGTGACCGAGGAGCCGGTCGGTGTAGCGCAACGCTCCGCGCCCCAGGGCCAGGGCTCGTACGGCGACGATCGCGACGCTCACCGAGGCGATCGGCGGCTGCTGCGCGGCGCGGGTGATCAGCCAGGCGGCGGTGGCCATCAACGCGGCGGCGGCGAGTTCGCTGCCGGCCGCGGCGAGCGCGCCGGCCAGGAGCCTGCGCCAGTACGGCAGGAGGTGACGCAGGAGGCGGACGGTGGGGAGGGGCGCGCGCGTGGGGACGGAGGCGTGCGGGGTCATGAGGCCAACAGCCCTTCGGCGAGGGTGAGTTCGCCCGCCCGTACCGAGATGACCCGGTCGGCGTACGGCAGCAGGCTCGTGCGGTGTGCGACCACGACCGCGGTCCGGCCGCGCATGAGGTCGGCCGTCGCGCGTGTGACGGCCGCCTCGCTCTCGGGGTCGAGGTGGGCCGTCGGTTCGTCGAGGAGCAGCAGTGGCGCGTCCTTGAGGAAGGCGCGGGCGAGGGCGATCCGCTGACGCTGGCCGGCGGAAAGGCCAGCGCCGTGTTCGCCGAGCACGGTGTCGTACCCGTCCGGCAGTTCCGCTATGAAGCGGTCGGCCGAGGCGGCGCGGGCCGCCGCCCGCATTTCGGCGTGGCCCGCGCCGGGGCGACCGAGGCGGATGTTGTCCGCGACGGACGCCGCGAACAGGTGCGGGCGTTGTGGCACCCAGGCCACCTGGGCGAGCCACGCGTCGGGGTCGATGTCCCTGAGGTCGGTGCCGTCGACGGTGATCCGGCCGGACGTGGGGGCCGTGAAGCCGAGAAGCAGCGACAGCAGCGTGGACTTGCCCGCGCCGCTCGGGCCGACCAGGGCCACGTGTTCGCCGGGGCGGACAGTGAGGCCGACGCCCAGGAGGGCGGGATCGGCGCGGTCCGGGTGGTGGACCGTGACCCGGTCGAGGCGCAGGAGCGCGGTGCGGACGTCGGGGGCCGGCCCGCGGCCGGTGCGCGTGGCGAGCTGTGCCTCCGTATCGTCGAGGACGGCGAAGACCCGCTCGGCCACCGTGATGCCCTCGGCGCTGTCGTGGAAGGCGGCGCCGGCGGCGCGCAGCGGCAGATACGCCTCGGGGGCGAGGAGCAGAACGGTCAGGGCGGTACGCAGATCGAGCTCGCCGCCGAGCAGCCGCAGCCCGACGGGGACGGCGACCATGGCCACGGAGAGGGTGGCGACCGTTTCCAGGACGAAGGAGGACAGGAACGCCACCCGCAGGGTCCGCATGGTGGCCCGCCGGTGGGCGTCGGCCATCTCGCCCACCACCCGGGTCTGGTGTCCCTCGCGGCCGAACGCGCGCAGTGTCGGCAGTCCGGCGACGACATCCAGGAAGTGGCCGCCCAGCCGGGCCAGCAGTCGCCACTGCCGGGCGGTGCGTGTGGCGGTGTGCATGCCGACCAGCGCACCGAACACGGGGATCAACGGCAGTGTCACCACGATGATCAGCGCTGAGGTCCAGTCGGTCCACCACAGCCAGCCGACGACGATGGTGGGGACCACCGCGGTGGCCGTCATCGTGGGCAGGTAGCCGACGACGTACGGGTCCAGGGCGTCGAGGCCGCGGATGAGCAGTGTGGCCGTCTCGCCGTGGCGGCGGGTCGCCAGGCGCAGCGGGTCGGTGTGCTGCAGCCGACCGGTGATCCGGTCCCGCAGGGTGTGCTTGGCGGCCGCCGCGGCACGTTGGGCGAGCGTCCCGCGTACCCAGGTCAACAGCGCTCGCAGCGTCATGACCGCGGCCAGCGCGGCAAGGGGCCCGACCCGCACCGCATGTCCGGCGAAGCCGTCCGCGAGGACCCTCGCCAACAGGGCCGCTTGAGCGGTCACGAGTACGGCGCCCAGTACGGCCAGCGCCGTCGAGTTCGTCATGTGGCGCCGCAGCGCCGGAACTTCCCGCAACAGGCGGCGTTCGACCGGCTTCATCTCGGGTTCCCCTTGTGCGGCGCGGGTACGGCTCAGAAGTAGCTGGGATGGCGGCGGCCCGTCCGACCCCGGAAGGCCCACCAGCTCCATGCCTGGTACGCGATGATCGTCGGGACCAGCGCGACGCCGAACACCGAAAGGATCTTCAGGGTGGCGCCGTCCGTGACGGCCTGGTCGATCGTCAGTCCCGCCCCGGCCGAACTGATCAGGACGTACGGGTAATGGCCCGCCCCCACGAGCGCCACGGGCAGCAGCGTGGAGCAGCACGTGGCCGCGAACGCCCGGACGTGGTGCCCCTGGGACAGGTACCACCAAGCGCCGCCGAGCGCCGCCGCGAACAGGGCGGCGATGATCACGGAGGTCGCGCGGTTCGTCATCGAGGCGCCCGCTCCGAAGAGGGTCAGCAGCAGCGGGAGGAGACCGACGGCACCGGCCGCGAGCACCAGCTCCGCTCCCAGGCTCCTTGCCCTGACGGCGACTTGGTGGGCCGAGCGCAGGGCGACGAAGGCGGCTCCGTGTCCGGCGAAGAGCAGCGCGGTGGTGACCCCGCAGGCGAACACGAACGGCGAGAACACCTCGCCGAAGCCGATGTGGAAGCTGCCGTCGGACCGGCGGGGCACGCCGTGCAGCAGCAGGCCCAGGACGAGTCCCCAGCACAGCGCGGGCAGCGCGCCGCCGAACACGATCAGAGCACCCCACCAGCGACGGCCGCGGGCGCTGTGCGCACGGCCGCGCAGCTGGACCGCGGCGTTACCGAGGACGAGTCCGACCAGGATCGCCACGATCAGCGGGTACAGGCCGGACAACAGGGTGCCCTCCAGGTGCGGGAAGGCCCCGAACAGGACACCGGCGAAGGCGACCAGCCAGACCTCGTTGCCCAGGAAGAACGGCGCCATGGCGTCGAGCGCGGCGTTGCGCCCGGCGAGCTCCCGCCTCTGGTCGTCCCGGGCGCCGAGAAAGGGGTGCAGCATCTGTACGCCGTAGTCGTACCCACCGAGCACGAAGTACCCGGCGAGCAGCAGGCCGAGCAGGCCCAGCCAGAGAGTCTCCAGACTCATGTCGTTCAACTTTCCGTCTCAACAGGTGAGTTGATGTGTGCGTCAGGCCGGCGGGACCGGCTCAGAAGGCTGGGACCGCCTGCTTGTCGTCGGCGCCGCCGCCGGGGACGTCCTCGGCGAGCGGCTCGGTGGCGCCGAGCTGGGTCGCGTCCGGGCCGCGGCGGGCGAAGCGGGCGATCAGGGTCCAGTTCGTCACCGCGAGCGCGACGAAGATGGCGATGAACACCGCGCAGGACACGGCCAGTGAGGCCCTGCTGACGTGGGAGAGGGCGTCGTTGACCGTCAACTGTCCGTACACCAGCCAGGGTTGGCGCCCGACCTCGCGGAAGACCCAGCCCCCCACGGCGGCGATGAAGGGGAAGGGGATCATGGCGGTCATCAGGTACGCCAGCGGACGCCAGCGCACCAGCCAGTCCTTCCACAGCAGGAAGACGGCGATGAAGGTGATGGTGGACACGGTGTTGCCGATGATCGTCATCGAGTCCATCGCGATCCGCAGCCAGTCGTGCGGGGGGACGTAGTTGCCGGGCCCGTGCTCCCTGACGAGCTGCGCCTGCAGCGCGGCGACGCCGTCGTTGTTCAGGGCGGCCATCTTCATGGGCTGGGTCCGGTCCAGCACCGGCACCTGCAGCTGGCCGACGATGACGACGAAGAAGGAGGCGAGCATGCCCACCCAGACGCCCAGCCGCAGGGAGCCGCGGAACAGCTCGGTCTCCTTGGTGCCCCTGGCGAAGTGCCAGGCGCTGACTCCGGCGACGAAGACACCGCCCGTCGTGAACGCGGCCAGGGTGAGGTGGCCGAGGGCTATCAGGGCGTTGGGGTTGGTGAGCAGGGCACCGAAGTCGGTCAGGTAGGCGACGCCGTCGCGCACCTCGTAGCCGACGGGGTGCTGCATGAAGCCGTTGGCGATCAGAATCCAGAAGCCGGAGGCGTACGCCGTCAGCGCGACCAGCCAGATGAGCGTGACGTGCACGGCCGGCCGCATGCGTCCCCAGCCGAAGATCCACATGCCGAGGAAGGTGGACTCGGCGAAGAAGGCGATGAGGGTTTCGAGTGCGAGCGGGGCACCGAAGACGTTGCCGGCGAACTTGCTCAGGCCGCTCCAGCTGAGCCCGAACTGGAACTCCATGACGAGGCCGGTGACGATGCCGACCGCGTAGTTGATGACGTAGAGCTGGCCCCAGAAGCGGGTCATGCGCTCCCGGACGGCTCTCTTGGCGGGGTCACGGGTGAACGCCGCCCAGGTGTGCATGATCGCCACGAGGGGGACGAGCCCCATGGTGAGGATCACGAACAGCCAGTGGACGGTGGTCGTGGCCGCGAACTGGAGGCGGGCCAGATCCGCAGCGCTCATATGGCGACCTTCCTCAGTAACGGGTGGCCGGGTGGATACAGGACGGGTGGGGCCCTCGCTTCGCGTGTGCAGATGCCGGGCGCCGTTGCCCGTCACCTGTGCGGTGACCCCGTGAAAGACCGTAGAGACAATTGCTTATGCATTCCAAGACCGGTTTTGCTATGTGTAGATAACCCAGAAGGCATGACCAGAGGTGAACCGTGGATCTGCTCCAGCTGCGCTACTTCCAGTCCGTCGCCCGCTACGAGCACATCAGCCGCGCCGCCGAGGAGCTGCGCATCGCCCAGCCCTCGCTCAGCCGTGCCATCGCACGCCTGGAGGCCGAGCTGGGCTCCCCGCTCTTCGACCGGCACGGCCGCCGCATCCGGCTGAACCAGTACGGCACGGTGTTCCTGCGCCACGTCGACCGGGCTCTCAGCGAGCTGGACGACGGCGGCAGGGCCGTCCGTGAGGCACGCGACACGGGGCTCGGCCGGGTCAGTGTCGCCTCCGAAACGCTGCTGACCATCAGTTCGGCACTCGGTAGCTTCCGGACCGCCTACCCCCGTGCGGACGTCCGGCTCTTCCAGTCGGACGCGGACGAGATGGAACGCCAACTGCGCGCCCGGGAGGTCGACTTCTGCGTCGCCTCGCAGCCGCTGACCGGCACTCACCTGCAGTCGATCGAACTCGTCCGCGAGGAGGTGCTGCTCGGGGTGCCGTACGGGCACTGGCTCGACGGGTACGACAGTGTGACCGTCCCCGAGATCGCCGACGAGCCGTTTGTCACCACTCGGCGCGGCTGGCAACGCGCCCTGCTCGACCGGCTGTTCTCCTCCGAGGGACTGACGCCGGTGCTGTCCTGCGAGGGCGACGAGCCGGGCGCCAGCGGGGACCTGATCAGCGCCGGGCTCGGCGTCGGCCTCATCCCGGCGATGTCCCGCCAGGTCGGTACACGCATACCGCTGGCCTGGGTGCATGTGGCCGCGCCCGACTGTCACCGGGTGCTCAGCCTGGTGTGGAACCGCGATACGCACCTGTCCGAGGCGGCCCTGAAATTCCGGGAGTTCATCATCAGCAAGCCGTTCATGACCCACCGCCTGCCCGTCCGCAGCCGTGCCCGCCACACGTCCTAGGCAGCAGTGGGGGAGTGGGCGTCGCCGGCCAGGAGGGTCTCGCGCTCCCCGAAATCCTTTGCTACGCTCCAGCGCGCTGCCGCAACTCCGGTCGAGGACTCGTGTGTCCGAACGGCCCTGGTGATGGCGAGCCGGCAGGGGTGTCGCGTCCCTCACCGGCCAACGGCGGCGCCATCGGTGTCTCTTTGTCTCTTCCGCTTCCTACTTGGCCGGCGTCCGTGCCGCGGCGTGCCCTCGTGCGCCACCGGATGCCATCGAGGAGTTCCACCATGCCCAAAATCACGTACGTCGCCGTCGACGGGGCCGAGCGTTCGGTCGACGTCCCCTCCGGCACGAGCGTCATGCGCGGCGCCGTCTTCAACGACATCGACGGCATCGTCGCCCAGTGCGGAGGCAACGCGCAGTGCGCCACGTGCCACGTCTACGTGGACGAGACCACCCTCGACAAGCTGGAGCCGGCGCAGCAGAACGAGGACGACCTCCTGGACTTCACCGCCTCCCCGCGTCGGCCCAACAGCCGGCTGAGCTGCCAGCTCAAGGTGACCGATGCCCTGGACGGCCTGATCGTCCACCTTCCCGATCGGCAGAACTGATGGTGGCCGACGCACAGCCCGCCTCCGTCGTCATCGTGGGGGCCGGACAGGCCGGCTACGAGACGGCGGCGGCCCTGCGTGAACGCGGCTACCCGGCACGCATCACGCTCATCAGCGCCGAGGATGCCCTGCCGTACGAGCGTCCGCCCCTGTCCAAGGCGTACCTCAAGGGCCAGGAGCACTTCAGCGACGAACAGCTGTGGCTGCGGCCGGCGTCGTACTACACACGCCAGTCGATCGACCTGGTCAGGGGTACCGTGCGGGAGATCGACCCGGTCGCCCGCACGGTCCGCCTCGCCGACGGCTCGGGGTACGACTACGGCCATCTCGTCCTGGCCGTCGGGGCCCAGCCGCGAGGGCTCGACGTGCCGGGGGCCAGGCTGCGCGGCGTGCACACGCTGCGCACCGCGCGGGACGCCGCCGGGCTGCGGGCGTCGCTCGCCACCGCCCGGCGTGCGGTCGTGGTGGGGGCAGGGTTCATCGGTCTGGAGTTCGCGGCGGCGGCACGAGAGTCGGGCTGCGAGGTGACGGTCGTGGAAGCGCTCGACCGCCCGCTCGCGCGCGTCGTCACGACGCCCACCGCCGAGCACTTCACCCGGCTGCACCGGCGGGCGGGCACCGAGCTGCTGTTCGGCCAGGGCGTCGCGGCCCTGCACGGAGACGACCACAAGGGCGTGACGGCCGTGGAACTGGCTGACGGCCGCATGCTGCCCGCCGACCTGGTCCTCATCGGCATCGGTGTCGTGCCTCGCACGGAGCTGGCCGCCATGGCCGGTCTCCCGGTGGACGGCGGCATCGCCGTCGACTCCCGCCTGCTGACCAGCGATCCGTGCATCTCGGCCATTGGTGACTGCGCGGCGTTCCGGCACATGCGCTTCGGCAACCGGCTGCGGCTGGAATCGGTGCAGAACGCCGTCGGCCACGCCCGGTTGGTCGCCGAGCGGCTGACCGGCAGGTCGCGTGCGTACGACGAGCTGCCGTGGTTCTGGAGCGACCAGTTCGCCACGACCCTCCAGATCGCGGGTCTTGACGACGGACACGACTCGGAGGTGGTGATCGGGGACGATCCCGACGCGTTCTCGGTGCTCCTCTTCCGCGGACAGGAGCTGCGGGCAGTGGAGTCCGTCAACCGTCCCGCGGACCACCTCGCGGCCCGTCGGCTCCTCGAGCGGGGCGTCGGCCTGAGCCCCGTGGAGGCAGGCGCACCTGACTTCACGCTGAAGGGCCACCTCGCGCGCCGGCGGGAGGGCTCTGGTGTGGCCGTCGGCTGAGCCGCCCTGCCGACCAGGCCGTCGACATGCTCCCGTCCCGCCCTCCGCACGGGGCGGGATGTCGTGTGCCGAACGCTTTCGCACGCATTGCCGACGACATGCTCGCGTCCAGCGGTCAACTCTTTTTTCGCGCCATGATCACGATTCGGCCAAACCGCATCGGCTTGCCTTCAGCAGTACTTCATAGGGAATTCATGAGTTAACGTGGGAAGTGCTTGCTTCCTGCACTAGAATTTGCCATGATCTCATGGCGTCATTGCTCGCTCACCTATTCGAATCACGGGTCGGGGGAATACTGTGTCGGAATCCGTCAATTCTCAGGTATTCAGCGACGAGGTCGAGCTGCGTCGCATCAACCGCGCCACCGTCGAGCGTTACATGAAAACCAGGGGCCAGGACCGGCTGCGCCGGCATGAGCTGTTCACCGAAGACGGCATCGGTGGTCTGTGGACCACCGACACCGGCGAGCCCGTCGCCACCCACGGCCGTGACCGGCTGGCCGAACACGCCGTCTGGTCGCTGAAGTGCTTCCCGGACTGGGAGTGGTACAACATCCAGATCTTCGAGACCCAGGAC
Organism: Streptomyces sp. NPDC058307; assembly: GCF_042880295.1. Classification (NCBI taxonomy): domain Bacteria; kingdom Bacillati; phylum Actinomycetota; class Actinomycetes; order Kitasatosporales; family Streptomycetaceae; genus Streptomyces; species Streptomyces sp. NPDC058307. The sequence continues at coordinate 8,311 of NZ_JBHVYZ010000034.1, read as the reverse complement.
CCCAACCATTTCTGGGTCGAGTGTGACGGGCGCGGAAAGATTATCTTCGGTGACTACCCCGAGGGGTACTACGAGAATCACTTCCTGCACTCGTTCGAGCTGGAGAACGGCAAGATCAAGCGGGAGCGGGAGTTCATGAACCCGTTCCAGCAGCTGCGTGCGCTCGGGATTCCGGTTCCGGAGATCAAGCGCACTGGAATACCGACCTGACAAACAAAAAAACACCGCTGGATCGGAGTACGTCTTGGAAGACGTAAAACGGGAGATTCGTATCCGCGGGGCATTGCAGCAGCCCGATTGGAGTGACCTTTTACAGGTCAGTCGGGTAGGCGAGTCACTCGCCACGCGCCCCACTCTTGTACAGGCCGACGACTTGGCCACCCTGCGGACTCTGCTGGGCAAGGTGGCGCTCGGTGAAGCCTTGGTGCTGCAGTCCGGTGACTGCGCCGAAGACCCCCGGGAGTGCACACGCCCCGATGTCGCACGGAAGATCGCGTTGCTCGACCTGCTCGCCGGGTCGCTCGGCCTGATCACTGGCAGACCCGTCCTGCGGGCAGGACGTATCGCGGGGCAGTTCGCCAAGCCCCGCTCCAAGCCCACCGAAGTGATCGACGGCGCCGAACTCCCCGTATTCCGGGGGCACATGGTCAACGGCCCGGAGCCCGAGCCCGAGCGGCGTCGGCCCGATCCCCTGCGCATTCTCACCGGTTACATGGCCGCCTGTGACATCGTCGAGCACCTCGGGTGGCGCGATCGCACCGCAGGCCGCGAGGTCGTGGAGCCGCTGGTGTGGACCAGCCACGAAGCGCTGCTGCTCGACTACGAGATGCCCATGCTGCGCATGGACGACAAAGGCCGGATGTTCCTGGGCTCGACCCATTGGCCGTGGATCGGCGAGCGCACGCGCCAGGTCGACGGCGCCCACGTGGCTCTGCTCGCCGAGGTGAGCAACCCGGTGGCGTGCAAGGTCGGCCCCACCATGGAGCCCCACCAGCTCCTCGCCCTGTGCGAGAAGCTCGACCCGTGGCGCGACCCCGGGCGGCTCACCCTCATCGCGCGGATGGGAGCCGACGCCGTCAGCGACCGGCTGCCCCGCCTCGTGGAAGCCGTGCGCGGCGCGGGGCACCCCGTCGTCTGGCTCAGTGACCCCATGCACGGCAACACCGTCACCGCGCCCGGCGGCTACAAGACCCGGCTGGTGGAGACCGTCTCGCTCGAGGTCTCCCGTTTCGTCCAGGCCGTGCGCGCCGGCGGCGGTGTCCCCGGCGGACTGCACCTGGAGACGACGCCGCAGGACGTCACCGAGTGCGCCTTCACCGAAGCCGACCTCGACTCCGTCGGTGACCGCTACACCTCCTTCTGCGATCCCCGCCTCAACCCGTCGCAGGCGCTCTCCGTGGTGTCGGCCTGGACCGCCTGATCCGTCTGGTCCCCGATCTCACGACTCTCACTCCCTGCTCCGCGCTGCTCACAAAGCACACGCGCATCAAGTCAGGAACTGGAGCCATGACCGGCATTCCCCCCATACAGCCCTACCTGTTACCCACCGAGGGAGACCTCCCCACTGCCGCCGTGCCCTGGAACGCGGAACCCGAGCGTTCGGTCCTTCTGGTCCACGACATGCAGAGGTACTTCCTCAAGCCCTTCCCCGACAGCCTGCGCCACGAGCTGGTACGCAACGCGGCCGACCTGCGCGACCGCTGCGCCGACCTCGGCATCCCGGTCGCCTACACCGCCCAGCCGGGCGGCATGACCGACGACGAGCGCGGACTGCTCAAGGACTTCTGGGGTCCCGGCATGCGTGCCGAGCCCGCGGACCGCCAGGTGGTCGAGGACCTCGCGCCGGCCGAGCGCGACTGGCAGCTCACCAAGTGGCGCTACAGCGCCTTCTTCAAGACCGACCTGCTCCAGCGGATGCGTGCCGAGGGCCGCGACCAGCTCGTCCTGTGCGGCGTCTACGCCCATGTCGGCGTGCTGGCGACCGCCGTCGACGCGTTCACGCACGACATCCAGCCGTTCTTCGTCGCGGACGCCACGGCTGACTTCTCGGAGGAGTACCACCGCTCGGCACTCACCTACGCCGCCGAGCGCTGTGCCCTCGTCACCACGGCCAAGGCGTTGTTCTCATGACGTACGACCCGTCCGGAACCCCCGGGCGCAAGACGGCCGCCGACTTGCTCGACCGGGTGCTGAAGGACCCGTCGGAGCCATTCGCCCTGCTGTACCGTCCTGGCACGACCGGCCCTGACGTCGTGGAGGTCCTGACGGGCTCGGTGTCGCTGCCGGTGTCGCTGGCCGACATCCCGCTGCCACCGGCACGGGACCCCGGTGCCGGTGGTCACCACGAGGTCCTCGTCGTCGTCCCCTACCGGCAGCTCACCGAACGCGGTTTCGCCTGTGCCGACGACGGGACGCCGATGGTGGCGATGACTGTCACCGGCCAGCAGCGGCTGCCGCTCGGCGAGGCACTGGCGCGCATCCCCGATGTGCCGACCCCGCTGACGGGCGACGACTTCGACGTCGACGACGAGGCGTACGAGGACGTGGTGCGCCGCATCGTCAAGGAGATGATCGGTACGGGAGAGGGCGCGAACTTCGTCATCAAGCGCACCTTCGTCGCCGACATCACTGACTACGGACCGCACAGCGCCCCCGCGCTGTTCCGCCGGCTCCTCCAGCGCGAGTCGGGTGCTCACTGGACGTTCCTGATCCACACGGGCACCCGCACCCTGGTCGGCGCCTCACCCGAGCGGCACGTCAGCTTCCAGGGCGGCACGGCCGTCATGAACCCCATCAGCGGCACGTACCGGTATCCGCTGTCGGGCCCAACGCTGTCGGGCGTGCTGGAGTTCCTCGGCGACCGCAAGGAGACCGACGAGCTGTACATGGTCCTCGACGAGGAACTCAAGATGATGGCCCGGATCTGCGCGAAGGGCGGCCGCGTCGTGGGCCCCTACCTCAAGGAAATGGCTCGGGTCGCGCACACCGAGTACTTCATCGAGGGAAGCACCGACCACGACGTGCGCGACATCCTGCGCGAGACGATGTTCGCACCCACGGTCACCGGCAGCCCGCTGGAAAGCGCCTGCCGCATCATCCAGCAGTACGAGCCCAAAGGCCGCGGCTACTACAGCGGCGTCGCCGCGCTCATCGGACGGGACGCCGACGGGGAGCGGGTCATGGACTCCGCGATCCTCATCCGCACCGCGGACATCACCCGCGAGGGACGTATCAGCATCGGTGTGGGTGCCACCATCGTGCGCCACTCCGACCCCGCCTCCGAGGCCGCGGAGACCCGCGCGAAGGCGGCCGGACTCGTCGCCGCCCTCAACGGCGACGAGAAGGAACGGTTCTCCGAGCATCCGCACGTACGCCGGGCACTGGAGCTGCGCAACGAGTCCATCGCCGGGTTCTGGCTGTCCGACGTGGCGGCACGCGCGTCATCGCTGCCGGAACTGGCCGGACGCGGTGTCCTGGTGGTGGACGCCGAGGACACCTTCACCTCGATGATCGATCAGCAGTTGCGGTCCCTGGGACTGCGGGCGACGGTCCGCCGCTACGACGAGGAATACGACTTCGGGGGCTACGACCTGGTCGTGATGGGGCCGGGGCCGGGGGACCCGCAGGAGACCGCACACCCCAAGATGCGGCACCTGCGCGCGGCGGTCGGCACCCTGCTGCGTGAACGCAGGCCGTTCCTCGCCGTCTGCCTCAGCCACCAGGTCCTCGGACTCCGGCTCGGGCTGCCCCTGCACCGCAGGGCGGTCCCCAACCAGGGGGTGCAGAAGAAGATCGACCTGTTCGGCGCCACCGAACGCGTCGGCTTCTACAACACCTTCGCCCTCGTCAGCGGGCGGGACGAATTCGACGCGGACGGCATCGGCCCGGTCCGCGTGAGCCGGGACCTGGCCACCGGAGAGGTACACGCGCTGCTCGGTCCGGGCTTCGCCTCCCTGCAGTTCCACCCCGAGTCCGTGCTCACCAGGGAAGGGCCCCGCATCGTGGGCACGACCCTGGCCGGCCTGCTCGCGCCGGCCCGGACTCCCGACCCGGCCTGATCCGGCCGCATCCAGCCGCCCTGATCCGGTGGCGTGACGGCTTGATCGATCCCCATGACCGCCGGGCCGGCGCCCCTCCCCCGCGCGCCGGCCCGGCTCCTCCCGCCTGCCCCGCACCGGATTCCCGGTGCGCACGGTGAAGCCCCCTACGACGAGTGGGAGAAACCATGCATGCGTATGTCGTTGTCGACGCGTTCGCGAGACGACCCCTGACCGGCAACCCGGTGGCGGTGTTCTTCGACGCCGACGACCTGACCACCGAGCAGATGCAGTCCATCGCCCGGGAGATGAACCTGTCGGAGACCACGTTCGTACGCCGCCCGCAGCAGGACGGCGATCACCACGTACGGATCTTCACCCCGGTCAACGAACTTCCCTTCGCTGGGCACCCGTTGCTCGGCACGGCCATCGCACTGGGCGGCCGCACCGACACCGAACGGCTGAAGATCGAGACCGCCATGGGCGTCATCCCCTTCGAACTGGGACGGGAGGAAGGCAAGGCCGTCTCGGCGCGCATGCGCCAGCCGGTGCCCGTGTGGGAGCCCTTCGACCGCGCCGACGAGCTCCTGGAAGCACTGGGCGTCACTGCGTCGACCCTTCCGGTGGAGATCTACCGCAACGGCCCCCGGCACGTCCTGGTCGGCTTCGAGAACGTCGAAGCCCTGTCGAAGGTCGACCCCGACCACCGGGCCCTGACCCGCTTCCCGGACATGGCGACCAACTGCATCGCCGGGTCGGGGAGTTCCTGGCGCAACCGCATGTTCTCGCCCGCGTACGGGGTCGTGGAAGACGCCGCGACCGGCTCGGCCGCCGGGCCCATCGCGATCCACCTGGCCCGGCACGGCCTCGGCAGCTACGGGCAACCCATAGAGATCACGCAGGGTGTCGAGATCGGCCGCCCCTCTCCCATGGGCGCACTCGTGCACGGGGAGGGCGACCGGGTCGACTCCGTCGAGGTCTTCGGCCATGGAGTCGTCGCGCTCGAAGGGGTGCTGCATGTCTGACCTGTCCCAGCTGAACGAGACGGCCAACGGCCATGGCACGGGCCGTCGTTCGGAGACGCTCACCGGAACCGTCGAGGTCTCCTTCCCCGAGTTCCTCGCGCCGCCCTCCGAGCCGATGGGGCTGCTGGCCTCGTGGCTGGAGAGCAGCGTCGCCCACGGGGTACGGGAGCCACGCGCGCTTGCGCTGGCCACCGCCGACGTCACAGGCCGCGCATCCTCCCGCATCGTGGCGATCAACTCGGTGACGGACGCCGGGATCGTCTTCATCACCCACGCCGACAGCCAGAAGGGCCGGGAGCTGGCCGAGAACCCCTGGGCCTCCGGCGTCCTGTACTGGAGGGAGACCAGCCAGCAGATCACGCTGGCGGGTCCCGTTCACCGCCTGCCCGACGCGGAGGCCGAGGACCTCTGGTTCGCGCGACCCGTCTTCACTCACGCAATGAGCGCCGTCTCCCGCCAGAGCCTGCCGCTGGACGGCCTCGACCACCTCGCCGAGCTGCGGGCCAGGGCACGGCAGTTGGGGGAGCCACAGCGGCCCCTGCCGCGCCCCCAGTCGTTCGCGGCGTATCGGCTCGAGCCCGCGAGCGTCGAGTTCTGGGCCAACGGCACCGACCGGCTGCACGAGCGACTGCGCTACGACCGAGGCGGCGACGGCTGGGAGATCAGCCGGCTCCAGCCGTGACCGCCCGTGCCCTCACCCCTGTGGGAGACCTCATGACCCCGCCCTTGTTCACCGAACCGGGCGCCGCGGCCCCCGTGTTCACCGACCACCACGACCTGCGGGCGCGCAACCGGCACGCCGTGGAGCAGTACATGCAGACCGGTGCCGAGGCCCGGCTGCGCAGGTACACCCTCTACACCGAGGACGGCACCGCGTCCCTGTTCAACACCGACATCGGCCGGCCCATCGTCGTCCAGGGCCGGGGGAACCTGAAGCGGCACGGCGAGCTCTCCCTGGAGGTGCTGCCCGACTGGCAGTGGTTCGACGTGCACATCTACGAGACGCAGGACCCGTCCGTCATCTGGGTCGAGTGCGACGGCGAAGGCACGATCCGGTTCCCGGGCTATCCCGAGGGCCGCTACCGCAACCACTTCATCCACGGCTTCACGCTGCGCGACGGGTGCATCGTCTCCAGCCGCGAGTACACCAACCCGATCGAGCACATGCGCGCCCTCAGCATCGACACACCGCACATCAGGCGGGACTGGATCCCTTCCTGACCGGTCTCGGGGCCGACGGTGCGTACCTCTGCCTCCTGTCCTGATCGAGGAGCCCGCATGTCCCAGCAGCAGCTGAACGAACCACGCGCCATCCCCCGCGTGCAGGCGTCGGTGACCGCCTTCGTCGGCGACGCCACGGGCCTTCCGCTCGAGCCCGCCTTCGTCCGCAACCCGCGCGAACTCTCCGGGATCGTCCCACCGGGAAAGGCCGGCGAGAACACACCCTCCTTCGTGCGCGACGCCGTGCTCGGCCACTTCCGCAACGGCGGTGGCGGGGTCTGGATCATCGGAACGGCCCGGGACACGGACCGTGTCACCGCCTACCGGTCGGCGCTCGCCGAGCTGGAGAGCGTCTCGGAGATCAACCTCGTGGTGGCTCCGGATCTGTGGCGGGTGGAGACCGACGCCGACGGCGTCGCGCAGGCGGTCGCCGAGCACTGCGCACACATGGGGGACCGGGTCGCCCTGCTGCACACCCGGCAGGGCCTCGCCCCTGCCGACCTGACGAGCAGGCCGTTCCGACTGGCCGAGCCGGCCGCCCGGTTCGCCGCCGTCTACTACCCGTGGATCGTCGTCACCGACGCCGACGGGGCACAACGGCCGGTGCCGGCGTCGGGTCATGTGTCCGGGCTGTGCTGCCGCCGCGATGCCGAGCGGGGCGTGCACACAGCGCCCCTGAGTGCGCTGTTGGGCGTTTTGAAACACGAGCGGGAGCTGTCCGACGCGGAGCAGGAGAGCGTGGGCGGCCTGGGGGTGAACTGTCTGCGGTTCTTCCCCGGGGAGGGCACCCGGGTGGTGGGCGCGCGCACGCTGTCCACCGAGCCGGACTGGACGCACCTCAGCGTACGGCGCCTGGTGAACCAGGTCCGCTCGGTGCTCGAACAGGAACCCCGGAGAGCCGCCTTCGAATCACTTTCCGCATTCCGCAGTCCCCCCGGGGACGCTGGAGCATGACGAGGAGACGATGCAATGGACGTCAGGCAGCTGGAACACCGTCTGCGCGCACTTCCCGATCTCCACCAGGAATGTCTGCACCACATCTTGACGACAGCTCGGCGGAGGAACCCGACGAAGGTGTCGGGAAGCCGTAAACGGGATTACCTGAACATGTCCGCGCTCGACGCCAGGAACGACGTACTCGCCATTCTCGAGTCCTGGTCGGACCTTGTCGCGGAAAAACTCGGGGCGGTTGCCCCGGCTCGCTCCGTTCCCCAGCTGGCGCGCTTCCTCGTACGCCACCTGGAGTGGCTCACCGCGCAACCTCCGGCTGCCGAATTCGCCGCCGAGATCGAGGGCCTCCATGGTGAGTTACTGCGTGCCATCGACCATGACCAGAGTGATCCCAGGTCACCCGTCGTCGAGTGCGTCATGGACGACTGCACGGGGACGATCGACGCCACACCGCAGAAGACCGGAAACGCGGAGAAGAGCAGCATCAGCTGTTCTTCCGGACACACATGGGAGATACGCGAATGGCTTACTCTACGGCACCTCATGAATCGCCGACGAAGGCATGCCGCCTGAAGAAACCGCCGCGCCACAGGCTGGTGCCGACGAACGTGGCCGCCCTCGCCGTGGGCGTGTCCGAGGCGACCATCCGCAAATGGGTGAGCCGCGGGAAGATAACGCGCTACGGCACACCGGGCCGCTCGGAGTTCGACATAGAAGAACTCACCGAGATCGCGATACAGCGTCGGCCCTGACCCGGCAGTTCCGTCCCCGGTCGTTGTTCGGAGAAACGGCCGCGGACGGAATTCCGCCGGTGGCCAGGACCGCCTGGGTGACTTCTTCGGGCGTACGGCCGTCGGTGGCGACGACCGCGGTGGCGACCGACTCGTACAGCGAGCGCCGGGCCTCCATCAGCTCGCGCCACTGCTTGCGCGGGTTGACGGCCAGCAAGGGGCGGGCCGCGTTGAGGCCGGTGCGCTTGACGGCCTCCTCGACGTCCATCGACAGGTACAGCACCCGCTGCCCGGCCAGCAGGGCGCGGGTGTCCGCGTCGAGGACGGAGCCGCCGCCCAGCGCGAG
>NZ_JBHVYZ010000033.1:91289-95688 GCF_042880295.1 Streptomyces sp. NPDC058307 | reverse complement strand
GCCCGGGCCACGCGGACAGCGATTTCGCCACGGTTGGCGATGAGCACCTTGCGCATGACGGCCCTCCCCTCGATCGGCAGGAATTCTGGAATGATCAGGTGCGGCCGGGGAATTCTCGTTCCGGAACGGCTCCTGAATACGTGTCCATCCTCCGAGCGGGACCTCAGCGCTTTCAACAGCCGCCAATCAAGCCTTCGGACCAGATCCTCAGGCGGGATACGGCTTTGTTGGCGCAACGCCAGGCAAGTGTCAGGAAAAGGTCAGACGCCCCGTCGAGGCGCCGCCCTGCGTAGAACAGTCGACCGGTGCCTGAGCGTGCGTGCGAAGGAGCGGGCACCGGAAAGAAGGAGCGGGCACCGGAAAAAGGAAGTGGGTACGGAAAAAGGGCGGGCTCCCCCTCGGGAGCCCGCCCTTTTTCGGTACCCGGCGTCGATGCCCGTCACAGCCCGCCGGAAGTCAGATGTCAGCCACCGCCGAAGCGGAACCCCACCCCGCGCACGGTGACGATCCAGTCACTGCCCCCCAACTTCCCGCGCAGACTGCTGACATGGGTGTCCACGGTGCGACGGGACCAGGAACCGCCCCAGACCTGCTGCATGATGCGCTTGCGGGAGATCACGGTCTCCGGATGGCAGGCGAGCAGATAGAGCAGATCGAACTCCTTGCGCGTGACCTCCACGACCCGGCCGTGCAGGCTGACCTCGCGCGAGCCGGCGTCGACGCGCAACGGTCCGCGCGACAGGACCTGTTCGGTGTGCGCCTGCGGACGTGAGCGACGCATGACGGCGTCCATACGGGCCATCAGTTCCCGGAAGCCGTAGGGCTTGACGAGATAGTCGTCCGCGCCGGCCTGGAGGCCCAGGACACGGTCCAGTTCTGTGCCCCACCCCGTGACGGCGATGAGGGGCACGTCACTCAGGGTCCGGATGGAGCGGCACACCTCCAGGCCGTCCACGTCGGGCAGTTCGAGATCCAGCAGGACGATGTCCGACCCCTGGTAGGCCTGCAGCGCGGCGTTGCCCGTGCCCACCCCCTCGACATGGTGGCCGTGCCGACGCAGCCCGGTGGCCAGCGTCTCCATGTCGCCGGCGTTGCTCTCGACGACCAGGACACGCCAGTTCGTCGACGTCCTACGGATCTGCGGTGGGACGGTCTTCCGAAACTCCAGAGTGCTACTCGTTGCGCGTTGGCTCACTGTTCTCCCCCGAACATGTAGGTCCCGCTCGAGCGTCCTGGCCCCCGAAGCCTAAAAACCTACCCCTCGGTTTGTCAAAAAAAGAATAGGTAAACTCACGCACAGTGACAACTGATGTCGGTTTTAGGCAACTTAGGCGTATATGAAGGAGTAATTCCGCTCCAAGATGTGACGCTCCGCAGGACCCTCGACGTCAGACGTGAGTAAATTTCGACCGTGAATCAAGTGCAAACGGCCGCTGACAGGCAGTGCGGTTTGTTTCTGGCGTCAACAACAGGACCTGTCGGCCGACCAATAAAGGGCGGATGGTCGGGTTCCGTCCGATGCGTTGCACATCCTCGACAGCGGTGGTAGACCGTCCAGGATGCTCTCAGCTTGCTGATTCCCTGCTTCCGCTTTCCCTTTGCCCTGGTCATGGGGTAGTAAAGTACGATCTACTGGGCCTTGCTGACCAAGAGTCAACAGAATCGAGGGCTGTCGGCGGGACCGGCTCCCTGGAGGGACACCCGAGATCCACAAACAAACCATCAGGTCCGTTTATTACGGGGCATGAAAGGACTCACGCAGGTGGGACGACAACAGGAGAGGGCGATCCGCACACGTCGACTGATACTCAAGTCGGCGGCGGAGGTCTTCGACCGCGAGGACTACGCCTCCGCCAGGCTCTCCGACATCAGCGCGCGGGCCAGCATGAGCACGGGCGCCCTGCACTTCCACTTCGCGAGCAAGGAGGATCTGGCCCAGGCGGTCGTGCGGGAGGCGCGCGGCACCCTGTGGCGCGGCGCGCGCTTCGCGTACGAGAAGAACTCCGAGCCGCTGCAGGCCCTCGCTGACATCTCGCACACCCTGGGACGGCTGCTGACCTGGGACGTGGTGTCGAGGGCCGCCCTGCGCCTGGACAACGACCGGTCCCGCAAGGGGCCGGAGCAGTTCATCCAGGCATGGCACGCCTGTGTCCGGCGCCTGCTGGACCGCGCACGCCGACAGGACGGGCTCGCGCCGCACGTCCAGCTGCAGGTGCTGACCTGCGCCATCGTCGCTGCCACGACGGGTATAGGCGTACTGATCAAAGGGAGTGAGGGCGACCGGATCCGGATGGCCGTCACCGGGTTCTGGCAGGGCTTCCTGCCGGGGCTCGCCGCACCGGACGTACTCGGCAAACTGAACCCCGGCGGAAGGGACGACGTCGTCGACTACGCGGTGACCGCCGCGCGCTACACGGCCTACGACCCGCAGGACGCGGTCGGCACGGAGGCGGCGGCCTCAGGAGTGATGTGAGTCGAACCCGTTGCCGGCTCCGGGACCTGCCGTGGGTTCCGGTACCGGTCGGCGTGGCGGGGGAACCGCTCGGCGAACCCCGCTCCGGGATCGCAGCCGAGGTCGGCCCAGACCGTGTCGTCCGTGAACCAGTGGTCCGTCGCCAGCAGTTCGAGGTGATGCCGGGCGAGCGCGTGGTCGCGGAGCCGGGTACGGGCGGTGTCGAGCGCGATGCCGGGCGCGGGCTCCGGAAGGAGGCCGTACGTTTCGGCGACCGCCGTGAGCAGGTCCTCGCCGGGTACGGGATCCGGGTGGTTGACGAAGTGGGCACGCCCCGCGCGGACCGCCGGTGCCAGCGCGGCCGAAAGCAGTACGTTGCCCAGCGTCGCGGCGTCGATCATCGACTGCCGTCCGAGCCGTCCCTCCGGCCGGCCCCCCAGTGCGCTCAGCAGCGTCCGGACGCCGGGCACCACCCAGCGGTCCCCTGCCCCGTAGACGAGATGAGGGCGCAGGACCGTGCCGCCCGCCGCGAGGACGTGGCGCTCGGCCGCCGCCCTGGTCCGGCTGGTGTCCGACACCGGCGTGATCGGTACCTGATCCGGCCACACCCCGCTGAAGGGACCCCGCCCGTGCACCGCCGCGGTGCTCAGGTGCACGAACCGTTCGACCCCGGCCCGCCGGGCCTCCTCGACCAGGGCGGCCGTGCCCAGGTCGTTGACCCGCAGCAGCAGCCGGGGGTCGCCGCCGACCTGGGCGGCGCAGTGGACGACCGCGTCGACGCCGTCGCAGACACCGCGCAGCGCGTCGGGATCGGTGAGGTCGCCCCGTACGTACTCGACCGGGACACCGTCCGGGAACGGCGGACCGTCGGACGTCGGCGCGGCAGTCGCGGACGGCCGTGCGCGGACCAGCAGTCGCAGCCGGACGCCCCCCGAGGCACGGGCTGCGGCGACCACATGGCCGCCGACGAAACCGCTGGAGCCCGTCACCAGGATGTGCCGGCTCACCTGCTTTCCCGTACGGCGCCGCTCAGGATCGCGGTGAAGACGGGCTGCTCCTGCTGCACGCCCTGCGTGCCCTGCACCCGCAGCACCGCTCCCTGCTCCGGGCACAGCTCGTGCCGGGCCAGGATCCAGCAGGGCTCGGTCAGTTCGCAGTACTTGTCGAAGGAGATCCGCATCGAGGTGGGGTGGAAGTCGTGTCCGGGCGTGAGGGCGGTGGCGGCCTGACGTGCGGCTTCCAGGAGCACCATGCCGGGGACGTGGTCGTTCGAGCGGGCGAAGAGAGTGGGGTGCGTGGTGTCCAGGCGCAGCCGCCAGCCGGGGCGGTGCTTGGACAGGGCGAGGACGACGTCCTTGCGGTCGACGCGGCCGGCCTCGTGCGGGGTCACGGCGGGGAGCAGCGGCACCGGACGGCTCGGGGCGGACATCCGGTCGCCGCGGAGCCTGTGGTAGACGCGGGCCGCGGTGCAGAGCAGGATGCCCATGCTGGTGGCGAGCACCCGGCCCAGTCGCTGGAAGCGCAGGTCGACCCGCATGCCGACGAGACGGCCGCGGCGCAGCTGGACGTCGGAGCACTGGACCACGACGTCGATCGGGCCCGAGGCGCTGTGCACGGTGAAGTCGGGGGTCTCGACCTGGTACCGGAGTTCGCGCATCACGAACTGGTCGCCGACCGGAACCCCGAACGCGGCGTGGGCCAGCATCATCGTCGCCTGCCGGGTGGTCTCGGCGACGAGGAGCGGATCCTGACGGCCGTCGGGCAGCGGGGCGAAGAAGCGGTGTGCGGCGGGCCAGTTCACCGAGACCAGGAAGCGGTGCTCGGAGAGGCGCAGCCAGTCCTCGGGGAAACGATCCTCCGGATCCGGGCGGTGGCAGAGCTCCCCGGTGGCGCGGCCGTCCGTCGTCAGAACCGGGGCGCCGGTATGGTTCGTGGACGGTACGGTGG
>NZ_JBHVYZ010000033.1:43768-91191 GCF_042880295.1 Streptomyces sp. NPDC058307 | reverse complement strand
CGCGGCCGTCCGTCGTCAGAACCGGGGCGCCGGTATGGTTCGTGGACGGTACGGTGGGGTGATCGGAAGGTATCGCTGCGGAATCCCCCGCAAACAGACCCGTCAGTCGGGCAGGGTGGGCCGCGGTGGTGCAGTCGGATCTACCCTGGGCCGGGTCCAGAACGGGACTGGCCTCTACAAACCGGTTCACTACGGATATCGCGCCATCAGACATGGATTGCCCCCTGAGTCGCTGCATGCGGGGATCGCTTCCCGCTCGACAAAAGACTGGCAGTCCGGTTCTCTTTGCGCGGGCACCTGACGAAGCTCTGACATAGAAACAGGCACTTGGCATGACACGTCAAGCACGGGCAACCCAGACCCGCACGTCGATCCTGCTGGCGGCGGCCGAGGTGTTCGACGCACGGGGCTACAGCACCGCCACGATCACGGAGATCATCGCGCGGGCCGGCGTCACCAAGGGGGCGCTCTACTTCCACTTCTCCTCCAAGGAGGATCTGGCCCTCGGGGTGATAGCGGCGCAGCTGGAGCTGGGGCCGTTGCCTCCGCAGCGGACGGGGCTCCAGGAAATCGTCGACCAGGGGCTGCTGTTCGCCCACCAGTTGCAGCACGACCCGCTGACCCGGGCCAGCGTCGGTCTCGCCATGGACCAGTGGAGCGAGAGCGCCGAGGGCGGCAACCCGTTCCACGGCAGACCGTTCCAGTCCTGGGTGGACCGGCTGACCCAGGTGCTCGTCGAGGCGCGTGATCGCGGGGAGTTGCTGCCGCACGTCGATCCGGCCGAGACGGCGGAGTTGCTCTCCGGGTCCTTCACCGGCATCCAGTGGACGTCTCAGATCCTGTGCCGACGCCAGGACCTGATGCGCCGGGTGATCTCGATGTTCCGCCACCTGCTGCCGAGCATCGCGATGCCGCAGATCCTCCCGACGCTGGAGCTGACCCCCGACCGGGCCGCGTCCCTCCTTGCGTCACGTGCCGCGGCACTGGAGGCGGAAGACGCACCGACCGACGAGGAGGGCGACGGCACGTCGTTGTCCGACGCCGCGTCGGACACCCGCACGGCGGGGAGGGCCGACGCCGCGACCGTCCGGTAAGAGGGAGAGGGGGTGCTGCCCAGGAGGGGAAGGGCAGCACACCCCCTGACCGACCCGCGCACACGGCACCGGGTGACCTGGCGTAGGGGTCGCGTGTACGCCACGGCACCTGAGAACCGGCACCCCGTCCTCCACCGACCGGGCTCACACCGACACGGCACGGGGCCGGCCGAACGTCCCGGGCGCACAGGTACCGAGCGCGGGGCCGAGGGTGGGGGTCGGGTACGGGTGCGGGCCGCATCGGCTTGGCGCCCGCCCGTCCTTCAGCCCGTCAGCCCGTCAGCCCGTCAACCCGTCAGCCCGTCAACAGGTTCCGCGTCCGCGCCCCCCGGTGGGGACATGGCACGGTACGTGTCCTCCAGGCGGTAGCCGACGCCTCGGACCGTGGTGATCCAGCCCTCGCCCAGCTTGCCGCGCAGGGCGCTGACGTGTGTGTCCACCGTGCGGGTGGAGATGGCCCAGTCGTCCGCCCAGACCGCCGCGATCAGGTCCCGGCGTGAGATCACCGTCTCGGGTGCCGAGGCCAGCAGCAGCAGGATGTCGAACTCCTTGCGGGTCAGCTCCAGGGACTGCTCGCCGAGCCACGCCTGACGCGTGCCGGGGTCCAGCCGCAGCGCCCCGCAGGACACACCGACCGGACCACCACCCGTGGCGACGCGCCGCGCCACCGCGTTCATCCGGGCGATCAGCTCCCGGAACCCGTACGGCTTGACCAGACAGTCGTCCGCACCCGACCGCAGACTGAGCACCCGGTCCAGCTCGGTGTCCCGGCTGGTGAAGGTGATCAGCGGTGTGTTGCCCCGGGCCCGGATCTCGGCGCACACCTGAAGACCGTCGAGGTCCGGCAACTCCAGGTCGAGCAGGACGACTTCGGCCTGCTCCCAGGTCTGGAGGCCCGCCCGCCCGGTACGGACCCGCCGGACCTGATGGCCGTTGCGCACCAGCCGGCAGACCAGCGGTTCGGCGGTCCCGTCATCCGGATCGATCACAAGTACGCGCATGTGCACTCCACACCGGACCGTGCCCCGCCGGCTTCACGCACCCGGGGCGAGCGGCCCGGGTCGTCACTCGCCCGCCAGCCGGGTGTGCACCACGCGGTAGGTGTTGGAGTCCCGCCAGATGGCCAGCGCGTCCACCCGGGCGTCGATCTTCTGCCGCTCCGCCGACCGCTCACCGCTCGGCTGCTCGAGGAACGCGTCGTAGGCCTCCTTGCTGTCCCACTGCGAGTAGACGACGACCCACTTGCCCTCGATGCCGCGCCCGCGCAGCCCGCGCAGCACCGTGTGGCTGCGGTATCCCGGGACCTTCTGGAGCCAGTCCTGGGACGCGCCGAGGGTCTCGACCAGGTCGTCCTGGTGCTTCTCGGTGACGCCGTACAGGTCGATGACCGTGTAGTCGTCGCGCTCCGGCCCGATCTCGGTCTCCCCGGCACCCGGCTTCTGCTGGGTGAAGACGACCTCGTTCTGCAGCAGCCGGATCGCCGTGGTGATCTCACCGAACAGCGGCAGTGTGCGGTGCTTGAACTCCTCGCCGGCGTAGCGGGCCTCCAGGTCCTCGGTGGAGCGCCACTGGATGAAGTTGGCGGTGCCGAACTTGGTCTGCCCGCTGTGCACGGTGCTGGACTTCCAGCCCTCGTAGGCCGCGGAGTCGACGATCTCGCGCATCGCGGCGAGCAGGCTGTCCTGCCTCTCGGCGGAGTCGGTGGAGAACAGGTTGAGGACGGTCAGGTTCTTACCGTCGGCTGCGATCTTCGGCATTCTCTCTTCTCTTCCGGTAGGTCGGTTGATGAAAGAAGCAGAACTCAAAATTGCTTGGTCGGCGCTTCCCGATCAGCATGACAAGTCCTCAAGTCGAGTTGAAGGCCGTAGTGTTCAGGACTGCGCGCGGATTGTCAGATCCTTGCTGCCGGCGTCAGATCTTCGGCAGCTACGTCAGGTCTTCGACAAGTGCCCTTGGGTACTCATAGGCCCGCGCGCGATGCTCGGGCAATGAATTCCGCGACGACAGCAGCCGAGATCAGCACTCTGCTGGACCGATATCTCATAGGTCTCGACGAAGAGAAACTCGACGACGCGTGGGCGCTCACGCTGTTCAGCGACGACGCCCGCGTCGAGTTCCCGATGGCCCGGCACGAGGGCATCGAGGGACTCGCCGACTGGCACCGGCAGGCACTGGAGTCCTTCGCGCGCACCCAGCACCTCAACTCCCCGGCGGTCGTGGAGCTCAGCGGTGACGAGCGAGCGCTGCTGCGCGCCAACCTGGTCTCCACCCATGTGCACCACCCGGACACGCCCGGCGACCCGCTGTTCGTCGCCGGCACCCTCGTGCACGGAGAGGCCCGGCACACCGAGCGGGGCTGGCGTCTGACGGAGCTGTCGTTCCGGCTGGTGTGGTCGACGGGCAGCCCGCCCCGGCCGGGCGGCGCCGGATGACCGCGCTGGCGGCGGGGATCAACGAGCGGCAGATCGCGACCATGCTGCTCGACATCGGTGTGGTCCTTCTGGCCGGTACCGCGCTCGGGGCCCTCGCTCTCAAGCTGGGCCAGCCCAAGGTGATCGGCGAGATCGCCGCCGGCATCGTCCTCGGGCCGAGCCTGCTCGGCCTGTTCCCCGGCGATCTGACGGAACGTCTGTTCCCGTTCGACGTACGCCCGTTGCTGTCGGCGGTGTCCCAGGTCGGCCTGGTCCTGTTCATGTTCGTGGTCGGCTGGGAGTTCGAACGGCGGCTCATCCGGCCGTACGCGCGTCTGGCGGCGAGCGTCTCGCTGTCGTCCATCGTGCTGGCCTTCGCACTGGGCGTCGGCGCGGCGGTCGTCCTGTATCCGCACCACGACACGGTGGCCGGGCACCACATCTCCTTCAGCGCGTTCGCCACCTTCATGGGCACCGCGATGTCCGTGACGGCGTTCCCCGTGCTGGCGCGGATCCTGGCCGACAACCGGCTGATGGACACCCGGATCGGCGCCCTGTCGCTGGCCAGCGCCGCGATCGACGACGTCCTGGCCTGGTGTCTGCTGGCCTATGTGTCGGCGCTGGTCACCTCGGACGGCGACTACGCGGGCCTCGCCCGGATCGGGGCGCTCAGCGTCGGCTATGTGGCGCTGATGTTCCTGGTGGTACGGCCGCTCGTGGCCCGGCTGGTGTGGCGGTGGGCCGCCATGGAGCGCTGGAGCGGGTTGCTCGCGGTGCTGTGCGCCGGGGTGTTCGCCTCGTCGTATCTGACCTCGTGGATCGGCATCCACCAGATCTTCGGCGCGTTCCTGTTCGGCTTCGTCATGCCTCGCGAGCCGCGGCGGGTGCTCGCGGCACGCCTGCGCCGGCCGCTGGACGACGTCAGCGTCGTACTGCTGCCGGTGTTCTTCATCGTCACCGGTCTCGGCGTGGACCTCGGCGCCCTGACCGCGACCGACTACCTGGCGCTGTTCCTGGTCATCGGCGTGGCCTGCGCGGGCAAGCTGCTGGGGGCGATCGTCCCGGCCCGGCTGTCCGGTCTGTCCTGGCGCGAGGCCAAGGACCTGGGCGTCCTGATGAACACCCGTGGCCTGACCGAACTCATCATCCTCAACGCCGCCGTGAGCCTCGGAGTGCTCGACGGACGGATGTTCACCATGCTGGTGATCATGGCCCTCGTGACGACGGCGATGGCGGCCCCGCTGCTGTCCCGGCGCGAGCACCTCACGGCCGGCGAGACCCAGAAGGTTCGTACGACCGCCGCGGACGCGACCGCTCCGCACACCTGACGAGGGGGCTCATGTGATACCCGTCCAGTCGTTGTCCCAGCACGGCCGACCGCTGCCGCAACCGCCGGTCGACGCCCGTGCGTTGCGCACGGTGTGCGGCAACTTCGCCACCGGCGTCACCGTCATCACCACCGGCGGCCCCGAGGACGGTGCCGCCACCACGGTGAACTCCTTCACGTCCGTCTCGCTGGATCCGCCGCTGGTGCTGTTCTGTCTGCACCGGCAGTCCCGGCTGCGCCCGGTCCTGCAGAAGGCCCGTGGCTTCGTGGTGAACTTCCTGACGCGCGATCAGGAGGGGCTGGCCTGGAGGTTCGCGGGCCGCGAGTCGGCGCGGCTGGCGGAGGTCCCGCACCACCGCTCCGCGCGCGGACTGCCCGTCCTCACCGAGGCCCTGGCCTTCCTGGAGTGCCGCGTCGCCGAGGAGTACGACGGCGGCGACCACGCCATCCTGGTCGGCGAGGTCACCGCCCTGGGCGCCTCCGGTGCGCAGGCCGACCCGCTGGTCTTCTACCAGGGCGCCATGCGTGTCCTCGACCGCGACGTCCCGGCGCCCGCCCGTGGGTAGGGGCGGCGCCGGCCGTACGTCAGCGCAGGACCGCCGTCTGATCGCCGGCCTCGTCGAACTCCCGCCTGGCCCGCTCGACCTTGCGGAGGTTCTCCGTGGACCAGTCGGCGAGGTGGGCGAAGATCGGCGCCAGGCTGCGGCCGAGCTCACTGATCTCGTACTCGACCCGGGGCGGCACCTCGGGATGGTACGTGCGCACCACCAGGCCGTCGCGCTCCATCTGGCGCAGCCGCTGGGTGAGCACCTTCGGCGTGATGGTGCCGATGGTGCGCTGAAGTGCGACGAAACGCTGCCGGCCGAACTCGTGCAGCGTCCACAGGATCGGCGTCGTCCAGCGGCTGAAGACGATGTCGACCACCGGGGAGACCGGGCACGCCAGCTCCGAGTCGGTCTGCCCGCCAGGTGTGGTGGTGGTGCTCATGGCGCCGGTGCTGCCGCCCATTCGGATCCTCCTGGGGAGTCACTTTCCTCTAGGTACCTACTTTACCGAGGATGCTAGCTTTCCGGAAGTCGGTGAGCGGCCCCCCGCTCCCGGTCCCGCGCCGTGTCCTTCCGTCCGGCTGTCCCGTCCCTGCACAAGCCGTACTCCCCGTCCCTACGGAACCCTTCCGTCACATCCCTTAGGAGCGACATGTCGACCCAAGAGTCGATGCGCCTTTCCCGCAACGCCGCCGAATCGCAGCCGCCGCGCCGCCCGGGACTCATCCTGGCGTTCCTGTGCCTGGCCGGCTTCATGACCTTCCTCGATGTGTCGATCGTCAACGTGGCACTGCCGACCATCGAGGACGAACTGCACATCTCCCAGACCTCGTTGCAGTACATCGTCACCACGTACGGCATGCTCCTCGGCGGTTTCCTGCTGCTGACCGGCCGGCTCGCCGACGCCTTCGGCCGCCGCCGGATGCTCCAGACCGGCCTGATCCTGTTCGCCCTCTCCTCCCTGCTCGCCGGGCTCGGGCAGAGCGCGGCCATGCTGATCGTGGCGCGCGGCGCCCAGGGCCTGGGGGCCGCGTTCATCGCGACCGCCGCGCTGTCCCTGCTCGCCAACAACTTCGAGGAGGGCGCCGAGCGCAACAAGGCCCTCGGTGCCTGGGGCGCGCTCAGCGGTATCGCCGCCGTCGCCGGTGTCACCCTGGGCGGTCTGCTCACCGACGGGCCCGGCTGGCGCTGGATCTTCTTCATCAACGTGCCGATCGGCCTGGTCTGCGCCCTGATCGCCCCGAAGGTCATCGCCGAGAGCCGTGCGGCCGAGCGCAGCAGCTCCTTCGACGTCGCCGGCGCCGTGACGCTGACCGCCGGTCTCGTGCTGCTGATCTTCAGCCTCGGTCAGGCCGTCGACGACTCCGCCGTCCCGATGGGCCGTCTCTACGGCGGTTTCGCCCTCTCCGCGGTCCTGCTCATCACGTTCGTGCTGATCGAGAGCCGCGCCAAGGCTCCGCTGATCCCGCTCGGCGTGTTCAAGCGCAAGTCGCTGCGGGCCTCCAACGTCGTCGCCCTGCTGCTGCTCGGCACCTGCGTCACGCTGTTCTTCTTCGCCAGCCTCTTCATGCAGCAGGTCCTCGACTGGTCGGCTCTGAGGACCGGTCTGGCCTACGTCCCGCTCGCCGTGATCGTCGCGGTCGGTGCGGGCATCGCCTCCCAGCTGGTGACCAAGGTCGCCCCCAAGCCGGTGCTGATGGTCGGCCTGACGCTGACCAGCGTGGGCATGTTCCTGCTCTGGCGGGCCCCCTCCGACGCCTCCTACGTCGTGGACCTGCTGCCCGCCTTCCTGATCTCCGGCCTCGGTCTCGGCCTGTCGTTCGTGCCGGTGCAGGTCGCCGCGTTCACCGGCACCGAGGAGGACGAGTCCGGTCTGTCCGCCGGTCTGATCAACACCGCACAGGAGGTCGGCGGCGCCCTGGGCCTGGCCGTGGCCGCCACCTACGCCTTCCGTCGGGTCGATGCGCTGACGAAGTGGGCGGACGGGGTGCCCGCACGGGTGACCGAGGCGCGCACCGAGGTCTTCCACGACGCCTTCCTGGCGGGGGCCTGCTTCGCCGCGGCCGGCCTGCTGCTCACGCTGATCCTGCTGCCCTTCACCAGGGCATCGGACCAGCCTGCCGCCGCCGCTCCCACCCAGGCCTGAGACCGGAAGGCCCGCCATGCCGACGTCACCGCAACTGTCCGCCGCGGCCGAGGACTTCCTCGCCGAGAACCAGCTGTGCGCCTTCACCACCCTCCGCCCCGACGGCTCGCCTCATGTGACGCCCGTGCGTTTCACCTGGGACGGCGAGGTGGGTCTGGCGCGGGTCATGACCGCGGTGACCCGGCGCAAGGCGAGGAACGTGCTGGCCGCACCCGGCGGCCGGGTCTCCCTCTGCCAGACGGCGGGGCCCCGCTGGCTCACCCTGGAGGGCACGGCAACCGTCCAGGACGACCCGTTACGCGTCCAGGAGGGGATCCGGCGGTACGCGAAGCGGTACTGGTCGCCGCCGCCGGAGCCGCCGGGCCTGGTCGTGATCGAGATCCGGGTCGACAAGGTGATGGGCCTGATGTGATTCCGGGCCGCTGATCCCCGTCCGAACCGAGCAGAGGGTGCCGGAAGTCTTCCGGCACCCTCGCTTGTTTCCACCGCCTGACCCGGCTGCAGAATCTCTGACGCAACTTGTCAGAGACCTGTACTTGCGGCCGTTCAGCTTCCCGCACTCCCCCGGAATACTGGTGATAAATCCACTGGGAGAGGAAACATGGACCGTTTTCATGCTGACGTGATTGTCGCCGGGGCCGGCCCGTCCGGACTGATGCTCGCCGGCGAACTCCGCCTGGCCGGGCTGTCGGTGGTCGTACTCGACCGCCTGACGGAGCCCATGCAGCAGTCCCGGGCACTCGGATTTTCCGCCCGCACGATCGAGGAGTTCGGCCAGCGCGCGCTTCTCGACAAATTCGGTGAACTGGAGACGATACCCTTCGGGCATTTCGGTGGACTGCCCATCGATTACCGCATCATCGAGGGCGGCAATTTCGGTGTCCGGGGTGTTCCGCAGTCGCGGACCGAGGCCATTCTCCACGCGTGGGCGACCGGTCTCGGCGCCGAGGTCCGCCGCGGGCACGAGGTCGTCGGCATGGTCCAGGACGACGCGGGGGTCACGGTGGAGGTCTCCTCCGCCACCGGCGTCGAGACACTGCGCGCCCCCTACCTGGTCGGCTGTGACGGCGCCCGGTCCACCGTGCGCCGGCTGGCCGGCATCGACTTCCCCGGCACCAGCGCCACCATCGAGATGCTGATGACCGACGTCGCCACCAACGAGCTGCGCATCCGTCCGACCGGCGAGGTCGGCGAGTCCGGCATGGTCGTGGTGCTCCCGCTCGGCCCGCAGGCCACCCGCGTCGTCGTCTTCGAACGCGGCGCCGGTGTCCGCCCCACCCAGGAGCCGCCCACCTTCCCCGAGGTCGCCGCCGCCTTCCAGCGCGTCACCGGCGAGGACATCACCGGCTACAAGCCGCTGTGGACCAGCTACTTCACCGATGCCAGCCGCCAGGCCGCCGAGTACCGCAAGGGCCGGGTCCTGCTCGCGGGCGATGCCGCCCACATCCATCTGCCCATCGGCGCCCAGGGCATCAGCGCCGGCGTCGGCGACGTGGTCAACCTCGGCTGGAAGCTGGCCGCCGAGCTCAAGGGGTACGCGCCGGAGGGGCTGCTGGACACCTATCACTCCGAGCGGCACCCCGTCGGCGCCCGCATCGTCGCCAACACCCTCGTGCAGCGCTCCCTGTACCTCGGCGGCCCCGAGATGCAGCCGCTGCGTGAACTCTTCGGCGAGCTGGCGGGCATCGAGGAGGTCCGCCGGCACCTGGTGGGCCTGGTCACCGGCCTGGACATCACCTACGACATGGGCGAGGGCGGCCACCCGCTGCTCGGCCGCCGGCTGCCCGACCAGGAGTTGCTGGTCGGGGACGAGAAGACGAGCACGTACGAACTCCTCAGCCGGGCCCGTCCGTTGCTGCTGAACCTGCGCGGCGGCCAGGCCCTCACCGCGGCTGCCGCCGGCTGGTCCGACCGCGTCGACGTCGTCGCCGCCTCCCGGCCCGACCCCGACGCCCCGGCCGCCGACCTGCTGGTCCGCCCCGACGGCTACATCGCCTGGATCGGCACGGACGGCTCCGCGGGCGGGCTGACCGAGGCCCTTGAGCGCTGGTTCGGCGCCCCCGCGGACAGCTGAGCGCTCGCAGGACGCGGACAGTGCCGCGACCGGCCGTCGATCGTCCGCGGGTTCACCGTGGCCGGCCGCGCCTGCGCGGCGGAGCCGCATATCGAAACAGCCCCGCGCCCCTTCGGGGCGCCTCGGCGCCGACGTGACGCGCCGACCGTTCGTCTCAGAAGAGGAGTTCCGAGTTGACCGGCAAGGCCGAGACAGAGATGCCCACCAAGGCCGACACACAGAAGAGGGCGCCGGAGGCCGGCGACTGGACCGAGTGCGACGTCATCATCCTGGGTGCCGGGATCGGCGGCTCGATCACCGGCGCGATCCTGGCCCGGCAGGGCGCGAAGGTGGTGCTCGTCGACGCCGGCCAGCACCCGCGGTTCGCGGTCGGTGAGTCGCAGAACCCGCAGCTCGTGGAATGGCTGCACATCCTCGCCGTGCGCTACGACGTCCCCGAGATCAAGCACCTGCTCGACATCAAGGCGGTCACCAAGCACATCGGCGCCCACCACGGCAGGAAGCAGAGCTTCGGTTTCGTACGGCACGTCCCGGACCGGGAGCCGGACCCGCGCGAGGCGACGATGTTCGTCATCCCGAAGATGCTGACCGAGGCGTCGCACATGTTCCGCCAGGACACCGACACCTACTACTTCAACGTCGCCGCCAAGTACGGCTGCACCCTGCGCCAGAACTGGCGCGCCACCGACCTCGACTTCGACGACGACGGCGTCACCGTCACGGGCCAGAACGGCGAGGTCTTCCGCGCCAAGTACCTCATCGACGCCAGCGGTTTCCGCTCGCCGCTCGCCCAGAAGTTCGACCTGCGGGAGAAGCCCTCGCGGATCAAGCACCACGCGCGCTCGATGTTCACGCACTACGTCGGCATCAAGCCGTACGACGACGTGTGCAACTACCCCGAGGCGCTGCGGCCGCCGGCCGAGTCGCCGTTCCACGGCGGCACCCTGCACCACCTGATCGAGCGCGGCTGGTTCTGGATCATCCCGTTCGACAACTACAAGGACTCCCGCAACCCCGTCTGCAGCGTCGGCCTCACCTTCGACGAACGGCTGTATCCGCAGCCCAAGGACCTGACCCCGGACGAGGAGTTCAACAAGTACCTCGACATGTACCCGGCCGTGAAGCGCCAGTTCGAGGGTGCGCGGCGGGTGCGCGAGTGGGTGTCGACGCCGGACCGTATCCAGTACTCGTCCAAGCAGACGGTCGGCGACCGCTGGTGCCTGATGTCACACGCGGCCGGCTTCGTCGACCCGCTGTACTCGCGCGGCCTGTCCAACACCTTCGAGGTCGTGGACGCGCTGTGCTACCGCGTCCTGGACGCACTGCGCGACGACGACTTCTCCGCCGAGCGCTTCGAGTACGTCGAGCGCCTGGAGCAGGGGCTGCTCACGTACAACGACATGATCGTCGACAGCTCCTACATCGCGTTCTCCCACTTCCGGCTCTGGAACGCCGTGTTCCGGGTCTGGGCCTGCTTCACCACACCCGCCACCATGCGGCAGGTCCAGGCCCGCCAGGAGTTCATGCTGGACGGGAACGACCGGCACTTCCGGGAGATGGAGAACTCCCCCTACCCGGGCCTGTGGTGGCCGGACAGCCACGCCTTCAAGCACCTGCTCGACGTCACGCACGAGACCTGTGTGCGCTACGAGCAGGGCGAGATCGACGGCGACAAGGCGGCAGACATCGTCTTCCAGGCCATCAACGACTGCGAGTCGGTCAACACGCCCTTCGGCTGGAAGGACGGCGAGGACCACCGCTTCTACCGGGCCACCACCCCCACGATGATCAAGTTCATGTGGTGGGCGAGCACCAACGGCCCCAAGGAGATGCGCGACCTGGGCCGCTCGATGCTCAAGGGCGTCGTCAAGTCCGCCGCCCGCGGCCGCAAGGTCTCCTGACCGCCGCCGCACCCGCGACCGGCCCGCACGGGGCGCGCTGCCACCGCCGTCCGTCGTCCCCGTGCGGGCGCACGCACCGACCTCTCTCCCGCTTCTCTCCACCCATCCGCTTCCACTCAGGGACACCGTGTGATCAGTCGTAGAACCCTGCTCGGCGCCGGTTCCGCCGCCGCCGGCCTCGCCCTCGTATCCGCAGGCCCCGTCGCCGCCGAAGGCTCGGGAACGCCGTGGAGCCAGCTCGCGGCCAAGCTCTCGGGCAGGCTCGTGCTGCCCACCGACCCGTACTACACCGTCGCCCGCCAGGTGGAGCTGGGCCAGTTCGACACCGTGAACCCGCAGGCGGTCGCCTACTGCACGAGCGCAGCGGACGTCTCGGCCTGTGTGCGCTTCTCCCAGGACTACGGCCTCCGTACGGCGGTCCGCAGCGGCGGTCACAACTACGGCGGCTGGTCCACCACTCCGGGCCTGATCATCGACGTGTCCCGGCTCAACGCCGTCACGGTCCAGAGCGCCTCGTCGGTGGAGATCGGCCCGGGAGCCCAGAACGTCAACATCCTCAACGCGCTGGCCCCGCACCACCTGGTGGTCAGCGAGGGCGGCTGTCCGACCGTGTGCGCCGGCGGCTTCCTCCAGGGCGGCGGCTTCGGCTTCCTGACCCGGTCCACGGGCATGGCCTGCGACGCGGTGACCTCCGCCGAGGTGGTGCTCGCCGACGGCCGCGTGGTGACCACCTCGGAGAAGCAGTACCCGGACCTGTTCTGGGCGCTGCGCGGCGGCGGTGGCGGCAACTTCGGCATCGTCACCAAGTTCACGGTCACCCCGCACAGCGGCGACCAGATGGCCATCAGCAACCTGGTCTTCCCCTACGACCGTATGGCCGACGTCCTCGACGGCGTGGCCCGGTGGCTGGTGGACGCCCCGCACACCATCGGCGGCGGCGCCTACGTGGTGCAGCCCGACGCCGCACCCGGCTCGGTGCCCCAGGCCAACGTCTTCCTCGCCTCCCGCGGCACACCGGCCGAACTCGCCGGTGAGGCGGCCCGGTTGCTCGCCCTGACCGGCGCTCCCCTGCAGCGTCAGGACGGGGTCATGACGTACCAGCAGCTCATGATGATGATCTTCGGCTGCGCCACCCTCACCGAGGCGCAGTGCCAGCGGTCCGAGAAGACCCCCGGGGGCACGCTGTCCCGCCCGGCCTACGGCCTGGAGCGCACCCGTATGGGCAGCGCGCCCTACGCGGCGAGCGGCTGGGCCGACGTGATGACGGCGTTCGACGCCGACCGCAGGGCGGGACAGGCGCGTTACCTGGACTTCCACTTCTTCGGAGGCGCGGCCAACGACGTCTCGCGCACCGCGACCGCGTACGTCCACCGCGACTCGCTCTTCTCGGTCAACTACCGGGTCCTGATCAACGACCCGGCCCAGGTGACCGGCGAGGCCAAGGCGGTGGCGAACGCCTGGGCGGACAACGGCTTCGCCACGATCGACCCGCTGTCGAACGGCGAGACCTACCAGAACTGGATGGACCCGTCCCTGAAGGACTGGAAGGCGTCGTACTACGCGGAGAACTACGCGCGGCTGTCCTGGATCAAGGCCAAGTACGACCCGTACCGCTTCTTCCGCTTCCCGCAGTCCATAGGCGCCGTCTGACGGCTGCCGTCCGACGATGCCGCACCGACCGCCCGCCCGGTCCCGGGCGCCGCTCCCCCAGGTATCCCCGGGGAGCGGGCGGGCACCCACGCGCGAGGCCGCCGGACAACGGGGTCCGGCGGCCTCGCGGGGCGACCGTCCTGCGGGCTCGGCCATGACGAGCTCAGGAGGTACGGAGTCAGGGCGTACGGCCGTACCAGCCGACCAGGCGGTCGATGGCCGGGGCGTCCTCCGGGACGTCCACGACGGGGCCGAACGGCACCTGGCCGCCGCGCGGTTCGCGGGGCACGGCACGGTGCATCGCGGCCAGCGGCCCGGCCAGGACGGCCTCGTCCCACTCGGGGCTTTGGCCGGTCGCCTTGGCCAGGTCCCAGGTGTGCAGCACGAACTCGTTGGTGTAGATGCCCGCGGCGACGACGCCGGGGACGGGCCCCCAGGGCAGGCCGATCTCCCGGCCCAGGACCGCGGGGTCCGTCCAGACGGACTTCAGCTCCTTCGTCCCGGCGGCCCAGGCCTCGGACCAGGCGCCGTCGGCGACGTCCTCGGCGAAGTGCGGAACGCTGAAGAACTGCCCGCCGGCGCCGATCACGGCGACCCTGCGGAGCACGGAGACAAGGTGGTTGGAGAGTTGGCGCACCGAGTAGTCCGGACACGGCGTGGTGCTGTCGTACTGATCGGGGCGCACCGCGCCGAGCACGTCACCGGCGAGGTCGACAGCCTTCAGCAGTCCGTTGCGGGGATCGGCGAGGGCCGGCGCGCCTGCGGGCGGGTTCACGGGATTCGTCATGCCGCCGAGTCTTCCCGGCAAACAGGACATCCTCCGGCCACTTTCCAAGAAAGGCTGAACTACTGATGCGAGCTGACCGGTTGGTGGCGGCTCTGCTCTTCCTCCAGGCGCGCGGCCGGGTGACCGCCGCGGAGCTCGCCGCGGAGCTGGAGATCTCCGAGCGCACCGCACGACGCGACCTGGAGGCCCTGAGCACATCCGGCGTCCCCGTGTACGCGCAGCGGGGCCGGGGCGGCGGCTGGCGGCTGGTGGGCGGAGCGCGCACGGACCTGACGGGGCTCACCTCACCGGAGGTGCAGGTCCTGTTCCTGGCCGCGGGCTCCTCGGGGGCCTCCCCCGAACTGCGCTCCGCGCTGAGGAAGTTACTGCGCGCGGTGCCGGAGCCGCTGCGGCCGCACGCGGAGGCGGCGTCCCGGGCGCGGATCGTCGACGAACTGGACTGGTCGCGCACCGCCGTGACCGCGAGCGACCCGCACCGCATGGTGCTGGAGCGCGCGGTACTGGACGGCGTACGGGTCCGGCTCGGCTACGCCCGCCCCGGTGACGAGCCGCACGAGCGCACCGTGGACCCGCTCGGGCTGGTCCTCAAGGCGGGGCACTGGTACATGGTGGCCGGCACCGCGGACGGACTGCGCTCCTTCCGGCTGGGCCGTGTGACCTCGGCCGAGCCGACGGACGAGCCGGTACGGCGGCCGCCCGACTTCGATCTCGCGGCCGCCTGGCGCTCGTTGGCCACCCGGCTGGAGGACCGCCTGCTCGCCGCGACGGTGACGGCCCGGGCGGATCAGAACGCCCTGCCCGTACTGCAGCGGCTGTTCGGCGGGCGGCTGAGCATCGGCCGGCTGCTGGCCGACGGCAGACGGGAGATCGAGGCAGCGGGGCCCTCGGTGGAGGTGGTGGCCGCGCAACTGGCGGGTCTGGGGCCCCGGGTCGAGGTGGTGGGCCCGCCCCAGGCCCGTGAATACCTGGCCCGCCTCGGCCGCGAGCTCATGGCGCGCTACGGCGTGCTCCACGAGGCGGCGGCACCATAGCCACTTTCCTCTAGGTACCTACTATGCGGAGGATGCTAACGTCGCAGACAGAGCCCGACCCGCACCAACTCGACCGCATTGTCACCCCTTTGGGAGTTCTCATGATCGTTGTCACCGGAGCATCCGGAAACGTCGGCCGTCCCCTCGTCGAGGCGCTCGCCGCGGCGGGCGAGAAGGTCACGGCCGTGTCCCGCAGTCCTCTCTCCCACGACCTGCCGGAGGGAGCGCGGCATGTCCGCGCCGACCTCGCCGATCCCGCCACGCTGGGCCCCGCCCTGGACGGAGCGGACGCCCTGTTCATTTTGCTGGCCGGCGAACTGCTCGGCGGCGGCGCGCCCGCCGTCGAGGTCCTGGCCGCGGCCAGGGAAGCCGGCGTACGGCGCGTGGTGCTGCTCTCCTCGCAGATCAACGGCACCCGCCCGGACGCCCTCTCGCACGGCCGGCTGCGGGAGTTCGAGGAGGCCGTACGCACCTCGGGCCTGGACTGGACGATCCTGCGCCCGGGCGGCTTCGCCTCCAACGCCTACGCCTGGATCGAGAGCGTCCGCACGCAGCGCGCGGTGATCGCCCCGTTCGCCGACGTGGCGCTGCCGGTCGTGGACCCGGCGGACATCTCGGAGGTCGCCGGCGTGGTGCTGCGCGACGAGGGCCACACCGGACAGACGTACGAGCTGACCGGCCCGGCCGCGGTCACCCCGCGCGAGCAGGCGACGGCACTGTCCGAGGCGCTCGGCGAGCCGGTGGGCTTCGTGGAGCTGACCCGGGAGCAGGCACGCGAGCACATGGCACAGTTCATGCCCGAGCCGGTGATCGACGGCACCCTCGACATCCTCGGCGAACCGCTCCCCGACGAGCAGCGCGTCAGCCCCGACATCGAGCGGATCCTCGGCCGCCCGGCAGGCTCCTTCGCGGGATGGGCGAAGCGCAACGCGCCCGCTTTCAAGTGAGGCGATGCCCTGGGTGACGCGGGCGCTTCGAGTGGCGCCGGTGTCGCGGGTGACGCTGGTGCGCGGCACCGGCGTGACGCCGGTGTCCTGGCTGAGGCGGCGCCCTGAGTGACACCGACGCCTTGGGGTCACGCCGGTGTCCTGAGTGACGCGGCACCCTGCACCGACACCGGTGGCTTGAGCGGCGCCGGTGCCCACAAGCGACGTCGGCGTCCTCAGGTGACGCGGATGTCCCCGACCGGCCCCGGCGCCTTGAGCAGCTCCGCGCCGTGGCCCCCCAGCACCGCCCCGGACCCGGAAAATCCCCCGTACGGGTCCGGGGCGGGCCGTCCGCACAAGCGACGCAGGGAGACCCTCCATGGAATCCGCAGCCACCGACGCCGCGACCGCCACCGCGGCACTGCTCCGCCTCACCCGCGAGGCACCCCCCGCCGACCCCGGGCAACTGGCGGACTGGCTGGACGCGACGGCCGCGCAGCTCGGCGCGACCCTCACTCACCTGACGGCCCTGTGCGCCACACTCCGCGACGCCACACCGCTCAGCTTCCACCACCCCCAACTGTCCCGGTGCGCCGACCACTTGACCGAGGCGACGACAACGTGGAACCGACTCCAGCAGGACCGCACCTGCCTCGGAGTCCTGTGAGCTCGGGCAGTCCCGAATCCCAAGGCGGGGGCGCCGAGGAGGCAGCCGGCAGCGTCGATCATCTGGACGAGACCGACCACGCCGTCGCGGGCGTCCGTTTCCTTCTCCGCCTACCCGAGTCCACCGAGACGGAGGGCGTTCCTCATCTCGCTGAGCTTCGCGGAGGACAGGGCGCCCGCCCGCCCGATCAGGTCGTCCCGGGACACGGTGGTCAGCCACGTGCAAGGGGCAAGGCCCGGACGCGGGAACGCGAACCGAAGCACGCCTTGCGAGACCGTCCTCGAAGCGGCGGGCGGCTACCAGATCGCGAACGATATGCAGGCCGGCGACGAGCCATCCCTCATCGGCTATTCCGGTCCCCCCTACGACGGCAAGCACCAGGAGTTCTGCCAGGAGCTGGTGGAGCCCTCCGTTCCGCCTAGGAACATGTGGGGGAGTGCCCCAACATGAAACCGGGATCGAGCGGGGGCCCTGGCTGCTGAACTTCGAGCAGACCACCGGTGCCGGTTACATCGGCGGCCTCAACAGCATCAACGACGGGGCCAACTCATGGCGTCCCCCCGCTTCGACGACCCCAACATGCGGCAGTTCCACCTGTTGATGGAGCAGATCGGCGAGGCCCGCCCCGACTAGCCTGGACGCAAAGCCGACGGAGGGAGTGGCAGACCTGATGGAACCCGTGGAGCCGGATCACGTTCCCCTGCCCGCGTCATTTCCCATCGTGCCTGCGACAAATCCCGACGGCGGCTGGGGTGCGCGGCGGACTCCGCTGCCCGCGCCGCCGCTCGGTCTCGACCCCGCGCAGTGCGACGGGGAGCCCGACCCCCTCGCCTGCGCACGTTCATGCTGTCGACGCTGTCGCCGGATGCCCGTCGAGCCCTGCGCGAAAGGCTCACCCCCGAGGAACGAGCCCGCCTTGCAGCGGAGACGGCGGGCCCTGAAGGAGAGCGCCTCCGCATGGTCCGCGCGGGGCTGCGGCTCCTCCTCGGGCAGATGTTGGACACCGACCCGGGGGCCGTCGTCCTCGAGCCCGCGTCACGGCGTCCGCTCGTGCGGACCGGTTCCCCCCTGTGGTGCGCGCACGCCACGGAAGTCCACCCGTGGGACGGCTCTGTCCGCCGTATCATGACGGCACACGGGAAGGAGCACCGTCCATGAGTGTCGACGCGATCACGCACACCGAGTTCCCCGCGGGATACGTGGTGTTCTTCGGCGTCGACGGAAAGATCATCATGACCCCGCAGAGCGAAGAGCACTCCAGCACGATCAGGTCGATGCAGATCGACTCTCTCGCCCTCGGCCGTCACGCGAAGGTCACCTCGGACGTCCACATCGACTTCCCCGCCGACGAGAACTCCGCCCCCGACCTGGCCATCCTGCGCGAGGACGCGCGCAAGGAGGGCAAGCGCTACAGCTTCGAGGACGTCCTGTTGATCTCGGAGGTCGTCTCCACGTCCTCGGCACGCAAGGATTACGACGACTGCACCGCGAAGTACGGCCGGTACGGCATCCCCGTCTACCTCGTCGTGGATCCCTACGCCCGGGAAGTCGTCCTGCACACCGAGCCCACCTCCAGCGGCTACAGCACCGCCCACACCCGCGCATACGGCACAGGCAAGCTACCCATCCCCCTGGCCGACGGCCGCACCTTCACCCTCGACCTCGACGAACTCCCCCTGCCGGACCCGGAGCCCGACACTCACTGAGTCTGAGAAAACGCACCCCGAAGCAGGAGGCCCGGCAACCGATCGGCGAGGGCACGATCATCGAAACCGCGACTGAACAGCTCCACGCATTGGGGTGCCCGGGGTTTGGTGATCGCTCCCGGGGTTTCTCTGTCCTTCCGACCCCATTCTGGGCCCCAGGAAGGCCCGGCGGCGGGCTGGGCCCCGTCGGGCGGGACTCCAGTTCTGGACCCGGCGACAAAAGGGCGTCCAGCGCACCGACTTTGCGACGCGAAGACTCTCTTCTCACATCCCCCGCACCGTTCATCCGGTGCGGGGCAAGCTCGGCACCATCACCGACGTGGTCCGCTCCGTCGTCGCCCCCGCCGCCCTCATCGCCGACCAAGCCGAGACCGCGGTCGTCGAGGTCCCGAACCCGGCCGGCCTGGACGAGGTCGACGAGATCCTCCACGTCGCGCCGCCGACCAGGCCCGCCGCACTGACGCGGCGAGCGCGCCGCGAAGAAGGTTCTCGACAAGCGCCGGGTGCCCTCCTCGCCCTGCGTCCACGCCTCGGTCAGTCGGCGCAGGTAGTCGTAGGTGAAGCACTGGTTGTCGCTGCCGGTGCGAGAAACGTCGTTCAGGGAGAGGACGTTGCCGGCCTGGTCGTAGCGGAAGGTGACGTACTGGTCGACTCCGGGCTGTTCCTCACGGTCGACGCGGGGGGTCGCCAGGCGCTGGGTGCCGTACTCGTAGGTGTTGGTGACCTGCGTCTTCTTGCCGCCGCTGGTCACGCCGAAGCCGTACACCAGCAGTTTGCCGGTCTGGCTGTAGGTGGCCGAGGAGGTCATGCCCTGGCCGAACACCGAGATCGGCCGCAGGGTCTGGTCCTCGTAGGTGTAGCTGACCGAGCCGCCCGGCAGGGAGCCGGCTGCGGAGTAGCTGAGCGAGGCGACCAGGCCGGAGGGCTTGTAGGCGGTGCCGGACTGGTAGGTGCCGGCCAGCGCGCCCTCGTCCGCCGGGATCACGGTCGCCGGAGTCAGCCTTCCTCGTCTTCGAGGTTCCAGCCGCGGGCAACCACGCGTTCCTTCAGCCGCTCCACCTGCCGACCGACGGCTTCCGAACGGACAGGGCCGCTGCCGTCCGGTTGCACACCATGTGCTGGTCGAGGCTGAAGGCGGCCTCCATCACCTCGCCGAGGTTCCTCTCCGACAGCAGGTCCGAGAGGATCACCAGCAGCGACGCGTAGTCCTCGTCGTCCTCCCTGAGGCCGGCCGGGAACGACGCGTGCAACTGCTCGACGACCTCGGCGAGGTGAGGTGGCGGGTTCACGACCGCCAATCCCAGTCCGGTTCGGCTTCCATGCGGTCTACGAACTCGGAGAACTCGATGAGCTCTCCGTAGTTCGTGTCCACCACCCCCGTCCGGTCGCGGATGAGCCTGCCGAGGAGGGCCTTCGCCGACTCGACGTTCTCGTACTCCACGAGGACCGCGTACGGATCCGGCGCCACGCGAGTGACCTCTTCGAGTTCCTCCGGCTCGAAGTCCTCGATCACGCGCCCGGAGAGCACGAAACCGTAGGAGTGCGCACCGAGTTCGAGCAGGTCGAAGAACGGGTCCGGACGGTCCGTCAGTCCGAGTGCCCGGAGATCCGCGAGCAACCGCTCACGCTCCGAGCCCGGCACCAGCAAGACGAGGGCGGGCTTCACATGGACCTCGGCTCGGGCATCAGGGCCGCCGGGCCAGGCCCAGGCGAGCCGCGTCGTCGTACCGTCGGCACAGTTCCGACGGACGAGCGCCTCAACCGTGATCCCCGCTTCGGTGAAGGCGAGGGGCACGGCGAGGCGGTACTCGTTCGGCTCCCCTTTCCACTTACTCGAGGCGCACGATGTCCTCCGGTAGCGCGTAACGGAAGCCGCCGGTCAGAACGTCATGCTCGAAAACCAGGACGTACTCCCGGTCCTCGTCGTGTCCACACACGTCGCACGGCTCCTGATACCCGATCACCTCCACACGCTCCTGATTCGGGAGCCCCTTGTCGTTGCCTCCCCACCTCATGCGGTCGCCGATGTGGTACGTGTCCAGTTCGGCGTTTCCGAAGTGGAACTGGAGCGTCATGGGCGCCTCGTTGCCGCACCGCGGGCACGGGTGCAGCCGCGGTACGACGGCCAAGTTGTACAGACCCACTAATACCTCTCGTTCGGATAGCCGAGGCGTTCGATCTTTTTGTAGAACTGCGAGTCGTTGGTCATCAGAGGTATCCCGTCCTGCATGGCCGAGTCGAGGACCTCCGCGTCGCCGGGTTTGATCTTCATGGGGTTCTTCTTGGTCCCGAAGGCGGCCACCGTGTCCTGGATGTTCTTCACGCCTTCCGAGGTGTGAGCCGGTCCGATGCGACCGCCCCGCTCGCCCAGCCACTGCATCACCTCCGCGTGCGGGATCGACTTGATCTCCGAGAGGGTCATGGGTGAGATCACCGGAGCCCGCCCAGCCAGGGCGGTGTCGACCCTGGCCTTGTCGCCTTGCTTCAGCGCGCTGATGACGACGTTGGTGTCCACTGCCACCTCGGCCTTCTTCGCCTTCTTCGTGCTGGTGCCGGTGTCCGCCTTCGTGGCGTCGCCCGAGTCGGACTTCTTCTCGGCGCCGTCGTTCTTCTTGCCTCCGGATTCTCCCTTCTTCGTGTCGGGAGCGTCCTTGGCCTTGGCGGGAGGTGCCGGCTCGGGCTTCGGCTTCGGCTTCGGTGTTGCGGGCGGGGTGACATTGTCGACGCTCTTGACGGCGTCCGCGGCCTTGTCCGCGGCCTTGACCGTGTCGGTCGCGGTGTCGACGGCGTCCACGGCCTTGTTGACGTACCGGGCTCCCTTGGCCGCCGTCGCGCCGTAGCCGGCGATCGGGATGGCCGAGGCATAGGACAGACCCGCGTCGATGTAGTTGCCCTCGGCCGTGTACCAGACGCCGTTGAGCAGGTCGGCGGGCTCACCCAAGCCGGGCACCAGGCCGGCGACGTCGAGCGCGCCGTGGCCGATCGGGCTGAGCCAGGACTCGCCCCACCACAGACCGGTCGGGTCGGGGAAGGACAGTGGGTTGTTGCGACCGTACGCGTAGGCGTTCAGGTGTTGCGGGTCGGACACGTCCACCAACGGGTCCACGGACACGAAACGGCCACCGGCCGGGTCGTACTCGCGGGCGCCGAGGTGGATCAGGCCCGTCGTCGCGTCCGCGGTGCCGCCGACGAAGGACTTGTCACCGGGCCACGCACCCGCCGCCGGCTTGGTGCCGCGCACCTCGCCGAAGGGGAGGGTGCGGCGCTGGACCATCGCCGAGTCGCAGGCTCTGACGGCCAGTTCGGCCGTACCATTCTGACCGCCCACCAGCCAGGTCACACCGGCTGCCGTGCGTACCGCGACGCGCTGGCCCCCGTGGGAGTAGTAGCGAGTTCCCGTCAGCGTGTTCTTCGCGGTGTCGAGCCGGATCTCCTGAGCACCCAGGTAGAGGGTGACGGCTCCCTTCTCCTTGCGGAGCAGCCGGTCGCCGTTCGCGTCGTAGACGAAGGACGTCCGGTCGCCCTCGGCGAGCGTGCCGTTGACGTAGGGCGTGACAGCCGTGAGGCGGTCTTCCTCGTCCCAGTCCAGCTTCTGGTCGACGCCGGGCGCGAAGGCGGTCGCCTGCTTGGTCCGACGCGTGGTGTTGCCCACCTCGTCGTACTCGTAGGACTGGGTGGCCTTGTCCTGCGTACCGGAGGCGACGGTCTCGGCCGACTTCAGGGCGTGGGCGTGTGCCGAGCCCGTGCCGCTCGGGGTGTACGACGTGGTCTGCGTGCCGGCCGCCGCTCCCGTCGTGCCCGTCACGTGGCGGGTCTCGCCCGTACGGTTACCCGCCACGTCGTACGCGTACGAGTGCCAGTACGGTGCCGGGCCACCGACGGTCGCCTCGGCGGCTCTCGCTGCGCAGGTGGTCGCGGTCTGGGTCCACCCCTCGGTCAGCCGGCGCAGGTAGTCGTACGTGAAGCACTGGACGTCCGACGCCTTGCCCTCCGGCGCGTCCGCGATCTTCTTGATGTTGCCCGCGGCGTCGTACCCGTAGGTGATGTCCGAGTCCGGGGTGGCGACGATCTCACGGTCGATACGGGCGCGCTCGAGGCGACGGGTGCCCTCTTCGTACGTGTTGGTCAGCCAGGTGTACTTGTCGGAGCTGGCCGTACCGAGCGTGAGCTGGAGGACCTCGCCGTAGTTGGAGTAGCGGGTTTCGCGCGCGTAGTCGGTCGTGCCGCCCAGGGTGAAGGACGGCAGGCCGGTGGCCGTGTAGCCCGTGGTGACGGTCTCCGCCGGGAGATCACCCGCGGCCGGCAGGTCGACATCGGCGACCGAGCCGTCCGGCTTGTAGGACGCGGTCGTGCTGTAGGTACCGGCCAGCTTGTCCTCGACGGCAGGGATCGTCACCGAGGTCTTCGTCGGCCGGCCCGCCACGTCGTACGAGTCGACCGACGAGGTGTAGCCGTTTCCGTTCACCCACTTGGTGGCGGAGGTCAGCCGTCCCTTGCCGTTGGGGACGGTCGCGCTGTCGTACTCCCAGGTCGTCAACTTGGTGTCGCCGCTGTAGAGAGAGCGCTGACGACCCAGCTTGTCGTAGTTGTACGAGAGGGTGATGCCACGGTCGTTCTTGACCGTCTTGAGCTGGTCCAGGTCGTTGTACGTCATCCGCGACGTGCCGGAGTCCGGGTCCTTGACCACGGTCTGGCGGCCGCGGACGTCGTACTCGTACGACCAGACGTTGCCCGCCTCGTCCTTCACCTCGCTCGGGCGGCCGGCCCGGTCGTAGGAATAGCTCGTGGTGTCCGCGTCTCCAGTGGGCGAGGAAGCCTTGAACTGCAGGAACTTGGTGGTATTGCCGTGGGCGTCGGTGTAGGTCGCGGTCGCCGTCTCACCGGTCGGCGGGTCGACCGTGGTGTGGTCGCCGTGGTACGTGACCTTCGTACGGGAGTTCTCGGCCCCCGCCACTCGCAGGATCGCGTCCGTGGGCCGCCCCGCCCCGTCGTACACCGTCTCCGTCTCCCGAGGCGTCCCCTCGGACGCGTCCGCCACGTTCACGAAGGTCGTGCCGACGGCGGCGGAGTTGTAGAACGGGCCGATCTCGTTGACGGCGAGGCCGCGGGAGTCGTACTCGGTGGTGGTGACGACACGGCCGGAGTTGGCGGCAGGGGTCTGGGTCTGGCGCTGGCGCAGCAGGCCGTCCTGGAGCTGGTGGCTGACCGCGACGGAGCCGTTCGGGAGGAGCGACTTGGTGGTGGTGACGACGGGCAGGTTGTTGCGGACCAGGTAGCCGTACTCCAGGCTCGGGGTGTCCGAGGCCTTGGCACGGCCCGGCAGCCACACCTTCAGCAGGCGGCCCAGCGCGTCGCAGTCCAGGTCGGTGCGCTGCTTGTTGGCGTCGACCGTGGCGGTGACCAGGCCCCAGCGCGGGTCGACCGTGGAGGTGGTCGAGTTGCCCGCGGGGTCGGTGACCTTCATGCCGGTCACCGGGCCGCCCGTGGTGGGCGTGTACGTCGTCTTCGTCGCGTTGCCCTGCTGGTCGGCGGACTCGACGACCCGGCCGTGGGTGTCGTACTTCGCGGTCGACGTCGTCACGTACTGCGGGGTGCCATCCTCCGCGTACCCCTTGACCTTCTCGCTGCGGACCACGTCGCCCTTGGTGGGCGTGGTGCCGTAGGTGTCGGGGTCGTCGTACCAGGTGCGGACGTCCGAAATCGCCTCGCCCTTGTAGCCGCTCGGTGGGCCGTCGTCGCAGTTGACCGGGACGACCGTGACACGCTTCAGGAGCGTGAGCAGGTTCGCGCCGGTGTTGCGAACGTAGGCGTTCGTTGTGCACGTGTCGTCGTCAGGGTCGGACAGGTCACCCGAGTCCGACGAGCGCTCCAGCATGCCGTACGAGTCGTAGAAGTGCTCGATGGCGGCGCGGCGGACCTTGCCGTCGTCGAGCGCCGTGCGGGTCTTCGTCGACTTCACCGCCGCGTACGTCGCCTCGTCGCTGCCCTCGGTGGCCGTGGCGGCCGACTTCCAGGGCGTGCTGACGGTGGCGCTGACCTCGGCGGAGCCGTTGTAGGTGCGCTGTTCCAGCTGGAAGCCCTGGTGGCGGGCGTCGTCGCGGACCTTGGTGCCGTCGGAGGCGGTGACCGTGACGGACTTGGTGCCGCCGGACTCCTTCTCGCGGTCGCCGTCCATGCCCTGGAGGTAGGTGGTCTCGCTGCGCAGCTGCTTGCTGTTCTCGTCACCCGTCTTCACGGTGACCGAGCGGAAGCCGCGCCACTGATTCCAGGTCTTCTTCTTGGTCTTGACGAGCTCGCTGTCGTCGAAGGCCCAGGCGGCGCCCGCGTAGTCGTAGGAGGTGACCTTGTTCGGGCCGGTGACGGTGACCTCGTCCTCGATCACCGTGTCGACGACGAACTTGTGGAACCAGTCCTCCTTCTCCCCGACCGTGCCCTCCTTCGACCAGAAGGACGGCATGCAGCGCTTGGTGTTGGTCTCGGGGGTGGGGAGGTTCGACGGGGTGCACTCGGTGGGCTTGTAGTTGACCGAGATCGTGCCGCCGGTCTCCGACTGGATGGCCCGGATGCGCCACTTGTACATGGGCAGCCGGTCGTCGGCGCCGGTGTCGACGCGGTTGGCGTTCTGCCGCTCGTAGAAGGTGACCTTCGGGAGCTTGTTCGCGCCGTCCTTGCCGGAGTGGGTGATGGACTCCAGCCACATGGACGGGGAGTGGGTGGTGTCGGCGCTCTGGTACTTGTGCGCCAGCTCCCACTCGTCGACGTCCGTGTACGTCTTGCCGTCGGCCCCGAGGACCTGCGTGGTGACCTTCGTCAGGCGCTTGCGGGAGAAGAAGGTCGGGGACCACTGGTCCTTGCACTCGGTGTCGGAGGTGCAGATCTGCTCGAACGGCACGTCCGGCCAGCGGGTGGCGGTGGACTCCTTCAGGTCGCCGGGCTCACAGTCGGCGGCGGCGCCCTTGCAGCGCTCGGCGGTGTCGAATACGACCTGCGCAGGAGCGGCGGTGGAGTTCTCCTTGCCCTCCTGCTCGCCGTACTCGACGCGCTTGAACCAGCCGCCGCGGTCGTAGGAGACGACCTTGTCTCCGCGGATGGTGTCGTATTTGTTGGTCTCGGTGCCGTAGTAGTACGTCATCGAGTTGCCGTGGACGTCGACGACGTAGTCGAGGTTCCAGCGCCAGGACTGCTGGCAGCGGGACTCCTTGAACGTGTCCTTGTGGCAGGGCTCGTCCTTGTCGTCGCCGAAGACCGGAACCTCCCAGGAGGAGCCGGTGAACTCGGTGTCGGCGGCCTCGCGTTTGCCCTTGCCGAAGTAGTAGCGGGTGCCGTCGGTCGTGGTGACCAGCCAGTACTCGCCGTTGTCGTCGGCGTTGAAGCCGCCGGTCTTCCGCTCGATCGTGGTGCCGTCGTCCTGCTTCAGACGCCACTCGTCCTTGGCCTTCTTGACCAGCTCACCGGCCCGGCCGCCGAAGTGCATGGTGGCGTTGTCGGAGTGCCAGCACAGGTCGTACTTCTGCGACCCGGCCTCGTCGTGGCCGTCGTCGGTGCAGGAGCGGTACGCGCGCTCGATGTACCCGGCGCTGAGGTCGAAGCCCTCGCCGACCCAGGACGTCTGGTTGTTGCTGGAGGCCGTACGGCCGTCCGTGGACGCCGAGTTGTAGGCCAGGCCCAGCTGCGGGGAGGGACCCGCGATCGCGGGCGGGACCCTCAGCGGGTACTGCCAGGTGAACGCGCCGGTCTGGGCCGCCACCTGCCAGGACGCCGAAGGGGCGAGGGAGGTCGCGGTGTAGGAGCCGGAGCCGCCGGAGGGGGCGGCGGAGACCGCGAGGAGCGGGGCCCGCGCGCCGACAGCGGCGGGCACGTCTGCGGTGAGCTTCTGGGCGCGGACGTCGTTGTCCGTGGCGAGCGGCGTTACCGTCTGGCAGGCTGCCGCCTTCGGCGTGGTCAGCGCGCAGGCGGGCAGCTGGACCAGTCGCAGCCGCTGCGCCCAGTCGCCGCCGTAGGCCTGGGCGAAGGAACCATAGTCGACCTCAACCGAGACCTTCGCGGGCGCGGCGGCCGTCGTCAGGGGGGTTCGCGCGTCCGCGTTGGTGACCTTCAGCAGCAGGCCGTCGATGCCGGCCTTGCGCGCGGCTTCGTGGCCCAGGACGTCGACCGTGGCCCGGGCGGGAGTGGCCGCGCGGACCGACCGGGCCTGGGCGGCAGCGATCCGTACCGGGAGGCCGCCCGCCTTGATGCTCCGCGGGGCCCTGCCGCCGTCCAGGACGACGGTGGCGCTGCCCGGCTTCGGCCAGGACGCTTGCGGGGCCCGCGAACTTCCGTACCCCGCAAGGTGCTTGAGCGGGGTGACCTGGCCGCCCTCCTCCACCACGGGGGTGGAGGGCACGTCCTGGGTCTTGGGGCGCCGCTGCTCCCGGGCGTCGTCGTCGCCGAGCGCGGGGGCCGCCTGGAGCAGGGTCAGGGTCAGGGCCGCGGACACCGCCGCGGCCAGGTGTTTCGCCCACTTATGGGCGTGATGTCTCCGTGCCGAGCGCATGCGCGCTCCCCTCCCGTGTGATGTGGGGTGCCCGGGCGCCGGTCGACCGCCGTGCGCCCGGGTGAAGCTGCTCTGGTCACGAGCCGCCGGTTGCTGGAAGCCCTAGTCGTTCGCCAGCCGGTAGATCTCGGTGCCGGAGAGCAGGCCGGGTACCAGCCGTACGTCATCGATGTCGCCGGCGAAGTAGTCGTGCCACGCGCCGTCGTACTGGGCGCGGCCGATGTTCAGACCCTTGGTGGCGTTCCAGACACCGGTGACGGAGGTGCTGCCCTGTTCCTCTCCGTCGACGTAGAGGGTGAACTTCCGTGCCGCCGGGTCGTAGGTGCCGGCCAGGTGAGTCCACTTTCCGACGGTCGCGGGCCGCTCGCTGGGCGCCATGGCGCGGACGATGTCGGAGCCGTCCTTGTCGGCGATGTGGCGGCCGAAGATCCAGCGCTTGTAGGCCGTCGAGTAGTAGAGGTTGAGGCCGTTGCCGCTGGTGCCGACCTGGCTGATCACCGAGATGTTCTCGCTCAGCGAGGTCGGCCGCACCCAGGCCGAGACGGTGAACGCCTGCCCGGTGTGGACGGCGGAGGCGGCGGTGGCGTAGTCGCTGCTGCCATTGAAGCGCAGGGCCTTGTCGGCTGCCTCGGTGGCGGAGTGGTTGCCCACGACCCAGTCGGCGCCCTTGACCGTGAGGTCGCGGTCGTGGCCGGAGGTGTCGGGGGCCGTGGCGTCAGAGGTCTGGTCGAGGCCGTAGACGGCGGCGGCGCAGGAGTCGGCGAGGGCGTCGGCGCAGGCGCGGTCGGCGGTGAAGATGTACTTCTCCAACGGACCGCGGTTGCCCGCCTGGTCGACACTGCGGACGTAGAGCACGTTCGGTCCGAAGCTGGACGTCGGCACCTCGATGGTGGCGTCGCCGCCGAGGCTCGCGGGCGTGGCCTTGCGGCCGGGGGTGTCGCTGCCGAGGTCCCACTCGTAGTACTCGACGTCGTTCTTGAAGACGGAGTCGGAGTTGCCGTTCGCGGAGAGGGTGAAGTGCCGCTTGGCGCCGACGGGCAGGTCCGCCTCGCCGTCCGCCGGCTTCACCAGCGGCTTGGTGTCGGGCCGTTCGGTGTCCACCACGAACTCGCACCAGTCGGACCAGTCGGAGTAGCCGGAATCCTTCAGCTTGCCGGTGGAGCCGTCGTAGA
Organism: Streptomyces sp. NPDC058307; assembly: GCF_042880295.1. Taxonomy (NCBI): domain Bacteria; kingdom Bacillati; phylum Actinomycetota; class Actinomycetes; order Kitasatosporales; family Streptomycetaceae; genus Streptomyces; species Streptomyces sp. NPDC058307. The sequence goes on along the minus strand of NZ_JBHVYZ010000033.1, from coordinate 63,221 downwards.
GCTGGGCGTGCCACTTGTAGCCGTGGCCGTGGGCGAGTTCCCTGACGGGGATGTTCTCCTCGAAGACGCCTTCGTTCTGCGGGCCGTCCTTGCCCTCGTAGACCTTGGGCTTGCCATCGATCTGGTCCCAGACACGGAAGGTGGCGGTGAGGTTCTGGCCGGTGCCGTCGCTGTAGGAGTCGGCGTCGGTGCCGTTGACCGCCATGGTCGGGGTGTCGTCACGGATCCACGGCCGCTTGGTGTTGGCCGTGGTGCAGGTCTTCTCCTCCGGGTTGGTCAGCCGCTCGTTGTACGGCTTGCCCGGGGTGGTGTTGTAGGTGACGACCAGCTTGGCGTTGTCGCCCCGGAACCGCTTCCAGGAGTTGGCGTCGTCCTCGTCGGCGGCCCGCAGCGAGAAGGCGATCGGGTCCTCGGCCCTGGCCTTCTTGCGGACGGTGGCGGTGAGGTTCTCGTTGCTCTCGTCCGCGCTGTCCTGGAAGTCGACCCAGCTCGCCGGGGCATCCGGGCTGCAGCTGTCGCCGCGGCCGTAGGCCACCGTGCGGTCGACCATCAGGTCGCCGTCCTTGGGCTTGTTGTTCCAGTTGGTGGCGGAGTCCACACCGCCCTCGGCCACCGCGTGCAGGTTGACGGTGCTCTTCTGGCAGGAGAAGGAGAAGGTCTCGTAGACCTCGAAGACCGCCTTGGAGATGGTGCGGTTCTTCCAGCCGGAGGTGCCGAACTGGAAGTACATGCGGTTCGTGTACGGCGACGAGCTGCACACGTAGTAGGTGCCGCCGATGGACTCGTACGAGCAGCGCCCGACGCCCTCGTCCTTCTTGAACCTGTGGAACTCGGTGCTCGGGTGGGCACTGGAGACGTACAGCCACTCGCTCTTGGACATGCCGACCTCCGGGTCGAGGTAGACCGGGAAGTCGGTGTCGGAAGCGGTCAGCACGGAAGCGTCGGGCTCGACGGTGACGGCCGACGCGGTCACGTCCAAACCCATGTCGGCGACCTTCGCCGCCGCGTCGGGCCCGTTCTCGACGGGGGCGCCGGAGCCGGAGGCCGGCACGGCATCCGCCGGGACCTCCTCGGCGGCGGTGGCGGAGTCCCACATCTTGGGCGCCTGACCGCCGAAGAGCCGCTCCCCGGAGGCGTCCACCGCCTGCAGCCCGCCGGTCGGGCCGGTGGTCAGGTCGAGGCCCTCGGACCGTACGGGCAGCCGCAGTCGAGCCAGTTCAGGGTTGCCGGCGGCTTCCGGGGTCTTCACCTTCAGGACGTACGAGTACCCGGTCACGGTGGCGCTGGACAACAGGTCGACCCCGGGCAGCACCTCGCGGTACTCGGCGGTGTCGCCGTCCAGGACCGGCTCGGGCAGCGGCTTGGGCCAGCGCAGCGTGAAGGACTTGCCGTCGTCGCCCAGGGTGATCAGGTCGGTCGAACCGCCCCCCGCGAAGGCCAGGTCGACGACGGCGGCCTTCGGGCCCACCGTGCCGTCCGCCCGCCGCTCCAGCGTGGCGTCGGCCTTCTCCCAGCTGCCATCGGCGCGTTGCACCCGCTGCGGCTGGACACTGGTCTCGCTGGTGAAACTGCCGTCCGGATTGGCGAAGACGAGCTCGTCCTCGGTTCGCCGCTGAACGATCTCCACCGGTTCGCCGGTCTCGGCGGCCAACTCGAACGCGGCCGCCTCGGCCGAGAGCTGCCGTGTGCTGCCGGCCGCGTCGGCCGGACTGGTGACGGCGGGCAACGAGCCCAGGACGACGGCGCCGCCGAGCAGCACGCCGAGCGTCCGGGCAGCACGAAGCCGCCGGAACCAAGGGTTGGTCATGCCCTTGTCTCCCCCCGGGCTCTCCCCAGAGCCCGCTATGAAATTGATGTGGCCATGCTGTGAAGCAGTGACAGGGGAAACGTATGGGACTCCCTTTGCCAATTCAAGGGCATATCAAGAATGAGCCGCCCGATAGGCCGCTTTTGTGCTACTTCTCATGCCTTATAAAGGATCCTCAGCGCGGGAGGAAGCGCGCGGCACGTACAGCGGATCCGCCCGCTTCGGCCGGATCGGAGAGCGGACACGCCGGCAGGACGGAACTCACGTCGGCCTCGCGCTGACTGTCCACAACCCATCGGCGTCAAGCTGGGGCCAGCCATGCCGCCGGAAGACACCGTCGCCCGGAGCCGGACGCTGAATCCCAGCCTCCAACAGGAGCGGCCACGCGAGCCGGAGGACGCTGTCCCTCATACGACGGCATCGCTGCCGGATAGCCGAATGCGTCCGAAACTGAAGTTGTCAGGACCAGACAGTCCCGCTGCTTCCCACCGCCGCATCGAAGACGCTCTCATTTTCGCTCCGTGGATCCAGGGGCAACGACAGGCCGCTGATGGAGTGTCACGCACGCCTGTCCACCGGTCGTCCACCGAACCTCATTGCGTTGGCCCGACCCGCCCCTCCCAGACAAGCAAAAGCCCAGCTCAGAGACTCAAGCCCGCAACATGGTCACGGAAATACAACCCCGGACCTACGCATTACGATGCGCGGACGACAGGTACCCAATCGGCCAGGATTCCAAGGTCACCGGAAACAAAAAACCCCAGGTCACGGCGAGTGAGTCCCAGGGTTTTTCGGAGCCGCCTTCGGGGTTCGAACCCGAGACCTACGCATTACGAGACCATGAGTGATCGTGTTGCGTAGTGCCTCGTCGTGCTGTCCGGTGACGTTTTTCCTGATCAGAGCACGTGCGACAGGTTGACCCGTGTCACCCCGTGATGCGCTGTCCAAAGGCGTCTGTCCACCGGCTGTCCACCGGCGGAGTCCTCACGGCCCGCCAGTGAGACTGCCGCCCGGCGATCAGCGCTGCTGTCGAGCGGTCGGGAGGGCCGAGCGGAAATCACTGTGAGACCCCCACAAGCGCCCTCTCTGGTGGGTTCGGACAGCGCGGATGACGTGCACGTACGGTTCTGAGGGGGCCGGGGTCCAGCAATGGACTCCGGCTACCCGACAGGAGTAGCGGGTCCCGTCCTGCGTCCGTGTTGAGGGCAGATGCCGCGAGTGGTTACCCAGGCCGGTCTGTCCTGCTGATCGAGAGAGTCCGCAAGTCCGACTTGGACACCGCGATATCAGCGTCGCTGGCACCATGGCGCGAACCCCGGTCCGTGCACGATCCGGGCAAGGTCCTGCTGGATGTGGCCCTGGCCGTCGCGCTCGGCGGCGACTGTCTGGCTGACGTCGGCATGGTGCGGACCGAGCCAGGTCTGTTCGGCCCGGTGGCCTCCGATCCGGCGGTGTCCCGGCTGATCGACATGCCGGCATGGGACAGGAATCGGGCGCTGACCGAACGGCGCAGGGTCTGTTCTCGCCGCACGGCTTGCAGGAACGGCGGATGCAGGCTCCCCCCGGTCTCGCCGACCGAGATGGTGAGGGTGCCGAGGAGATCGAAGTTGCGCCAGAACTACGACGACTTGCAGCTTGCTTTGGTGGCCAGCAAAGCGACGAAGCCACGCTTGGCTCGCTGGGCGGAATAGTCTCGAACTCGGAGGGTCCAGCCGTCCTTGACGAGGGTTACCCGCCGCATTCCCTTCAGCAGGGTGCGGCGCTCTCCACCCCAGCCGTCGCCGCGAAGGCTGGCGACAGTGGCGTCCACGGGGTCGGGCCCATGCTGGGACAACGGCTGCAGCAGGTAGCCGATGACGCAGCCCTGCTCGTCCTTGGTGGGCTCGTCCAACAAGGACAGGCCGCCCGAACGGAAGGCGGCCGTCAGTTCCTGCTCGATGTCGCGTGCCTTCGCGGCCGGGATCGCGGTCGTGGACGCAGCCTTGGACGTGGATTCACCCGAGGACACCGGCGTCGTGCCGCAGCCGGCGAGCAGGGCCAGCAGTGCGCCGGTGACGCTCGCGACGGCCGCCACCCTTACCGACCGTGGTTCGGGGCGGCGGTGGTTCTCATCCCTGGACAAGTTTCGCAATGCCTTCACCTGCCTGATCGGCCGCGGTGTAGAGATCACGGACCTTCTCCAGGTAGCGGCCGAGGATTTCCAGGTAACCGGCCGGGATATCGCCGTGGCGAAACGTCCTCGCGATCTCGTCCGTGTGGTCGGCGACGGACCGTTCGACGTCGATGGCGACCAGGAAACGGGCTGCGACCGTCACCTCGTCCGGCGGGAGGTAGAAGCAGGCGGTGCCGAGGTCGTCGTCACCGAGGAGGTCACCCATGGTGATGGGAAGTTCGCTGATCTCCTCAGGCCCCTGAGCCAGCAGGATCTGCTCCAGGACCTCCCACTCGCGGCCGAGAAAGCACTCGCTCTCCACACCGCTGCGTTCACCCGAGAATCCGGCTACGACATGCCGGAATCCCTTGTCCGCATCCGCAGCAGAAATCCTTCGAAGCGTCATATCCATTGCCAGTCACTCCGATCCACAGACCTCAAGAGCCTCATTGTACCGTCACCTCACGGGATGACAGGGAGCGGCATCGGGAAGCCGCCTCCAACCGGGCTCTTGGGCATCCACGGATTGTTGGACCAGTCATGGTTCGTGATGTTCTCATGCCACCAGTTCTGCGTTTTCTCCCACAATGAATCCTCGTTTTCCTGCTCCTGCTCCTGGACTTGCGGCCCGGGCAAGGTGATCCGTTTGATCTCTTTGGTCTTATAGGCGATCACACCCTTGCTGCGAGTGGACGGATACGACTGGACCCATTCATTTTTCTTGAAGTTGTTGATGCCCTCTTGGGGCGGTATGTCGAATCCGACCTTGGCCTTCAAATACCCCATACCCATGCCGTTGAGCTGCTTCTGCAGGTATTTGACCTTGTCCGTCACTTCCTTTCCGCCCTTGCGTTCCGCTTCTCCGCCGCCGTGCTTCACATCCCAGACGTAAACGCTGTCGTCGGTCCAGTACAGAAGGTCGGCCCAGCCGTCTTCCTTTCCGGGATGGTCACTCGACCCACCTTTGATCCAGTTCTCGGAATCACGGATCTTCGCGGTCTGCTGCAGATCGACCGTCACGACGCCGCCGCCATGCGGCTGGACCATCACCAGCCATGACTTGGCCATCAGAATCGTGGTGTCGTGAGCCAGGGTGTACTTCTCACGGACCTTCTTGAAAGCCTCGGCCCGCGCCTTGCGCTTTCGCTCTTCGTCCTCTCGCTTCTTCCGTGCCTGTTCCTGCTCGTACTGCATCCGGTCCGGGTCGTACAGCCCGGTCGGGTCACTCTGCGTCGTGGGGTTGTTGTGGCTGTAGGCGTAGCCATTGATCTGGAGCGGATCGGCCGCGTCGATGACCGGGTCGGCTGACAGGAAGCGCCCGGTGGACGGGTCGTACTCGCGCGCGCCCAGGTGGGTGAGGGCGGTAGTGGTGTCGTCGATGCCGCTACCGAGATACGAACGGCTGTTTGGCCAGCTTGTCGGCTTGGTTCCGCGGACCTCTCCGTAGGGCTTGAAGGAGCGACGCGTGTAAGGCTGCCCGCTGGTCTCGTCCACCGACAGGGTGGCTGTGCCGAGGGGATCGCTCAGCAGAACGCTGAGCTTGTGCCCCGTAGTGCTGCCGTACTTGGTGGAGCGGACCACCGACGGCGCGCCCTTGTGCGTGTACGTGCGGGTGGCCTGTACGGCGTTGCCCTTGGCGTCCGCGGAGACTTCGGTCTCGCCGAGGTAGAGCACGCTGCCGGCCGCGGAGTGCTGGAGGATCCGGTTGCCCTCGGCGTCGTAGACGTACGACGTGTGGTCGGCGGGGATCCACTGCTGAGCAGCGCTGCCGTTGCAGGTGTACAGCTGCAGGTCGGTGCCGTCGGCGTCATTGGAACTGGGTACGTCGATGCATTTGCCGGAGGCCGGGTTGTAAAGGCTCTTGTCCGAGGTGCGAACGGTGAACTTCTGGGCGGCGCTGCCATCACAGGTGGCAAGCAGGATCTTGGTGCCGTTGGCCGTACCGTTGGCGCTGGCACATTTGCCCATCACACGCAGGGTGTCACCGGTCGGTTTCCACTGCTGTGCGACGGTGTTGTTGCACGAGTAGAGCTGGATTGCGCTGCCGTCGGCGGTGGAGCTGCTGGTGTCGTCCATGCACTTGCCGGACAAGCCGACGACCGCGCCCGCGCCGTCACCGAACCCCGTGACGTCCGTGACCTTGTTCTCGGAGTTCCAGACGAGGCTCTGGCTGCCACCGGTCAAGGACCGGGTCTTGGTGTTGCCCGTCGCGTCATTGACGTAGGTGAGGTCGGCGCCGGTCGCCGGGTCGGTCTTGGTGAGGGTGTGTGGCTGGGTCAGCTTCGGAGCGCTCGTGCCGTTGCCGCTCACCAGGGTGCCGTAGGAGTACGTACTGGTCTCGTCCAGCGCGGAGTCGGCCGGGTTGTGCTCGGTCAGCGAGGCGCGGTTGCCGATGGTGTCGAAGGTGAACGACTGCCAGTAGGCGGTGGTGCCGGTCGCGACGGTGCCGGAGGCCGGGGCCGCGCCCGCCAGCGACGCGGAGATGTCGACGCTGCTGCCGGCGGAGTCGGTCGCGGCGGCCTCGGCGATCGGACCGGTGGAGGACTGGCCGTCCTCGCGGTAACCCCAGACCGTGCCCGAGGCGGACTTGCAGCCCGTGCCGGCGGTGCCGACGGAGGTGCTGGAGGTCCAGGCGTGGACCAGTTCACCGAGGTTGTCATAGGTGAAGCACTGGTTGTCCCAGGCGGAGGTCGTTCCGTCGGTGAGCTTGCGCGCTGTGGAGGTGACGTTTCCGGCGCGGTCGTACGAGTAGTAACTGTCCGCCAGGCGATGGGAGTTCGCCGTCTCCCGGTCCCACACCGAGCGCTGCAGGCGCCCGGTGTGTTCGTCGATGAAGTTGCTGGTCCACACCCGGTAGGGCTGCGGGCCGCTGACGGTCCGGAGGGGTTCGCCGTACGGGGAGTAGGTGACGTCGCTGGTGTACCAGCTGAGGCCGGAGGTCGACACGGGGAGGCCGTCGGTGTCGTAGCGGGTGACGACCTTCTCCTGGGCCAGTCCGCCGACCGCGGGCAGCGTGACGCTCAGTGGCTTGCCGCCGGGAGTGTAGGTGTAGCTGTACTTGTAGGTGCCGGAGAGGCCCGTCGTGTTCGCGTTCGCCGGGATGACGATCTCGCGTCCCGTGGGCCGGTACTCGGTGTCGTAACCGGTGACGCGGGTGATGTAGTCGCCGGTGGCGTCGTGGCGTATGGAGGAAGCCGGCTGACCCAGGGCGCCGGCCGGGTCGTAGGTGAACTCCTTGACCGGGGCTGCGTCGGGAGAACCCTCGCGGGAGGCGGTGACCCGCCCGATCTCGTCATAGGAGGTGTAGACGGTCTTCAGCGAGGAGTCGGTGACACTGACCGTGCGGTCCAGGTCGTCGTAGCCGAAGGACGAGGCGCCGGTGTCCGGGTCGGTGGAATCGGTCAGACGGCCGCGAGCGTCGTAGGTGGACGTCCACAGGTTGCCGGCCGCGTCCTTGACCGTGGTGCGGTTGCCGCGGGCGTCGTAGCTGTACTCGGTGTTGCGCCAGTGGCTCAGCCCCACATTGGTGTAGTGCTGAATGAGGTTGACCCGGCCGAGCGCGTCGGTCCACGACTTGACCGCGGGTGTGGCGCCGCCGGCCGGACGCCTGAGCGTCCAGTTGTCACCGTAGGTGGTGCTGTCCGAGTACACGGCCTTGCCGCTATGGACCGTGGTCGTCCTGACGGGGCGCTCCAGGCCGTCGTAGGTGGTCCATTTGAGACTGGGAACCGTGGAGTCGCTCGCCCGCTTGAACTGCGCGGCAACCGGATCGCCCTTGGCTAGGTAGCTTCCGGTCTGTTCGCGGACCAGGCCATGGTCGTCGTAGCGGGTGTCGGTGATGACCCGGCCGGGGCCGTGCGCGTCGCTCTGGGTCTGGATCGGACGCATCAGGCCGTCGTAGATGGTGACCTGCTTGGCGTACTCGCCGTTGTCCTTCAGGCTTTTGACGGTCACCGCCGTCGGCTTGGTCACCGTGGCCGTGGCGGTCGCCATCTGGTAGCTGATCACCACGTCGGGGGTCTGGTCGCCGGATGAACGCGCGGCGGTCCAGCCCTTCACCAGACGGCCCAGGGCGTCGTACTCATTGCGGACGACCCGGCCGTTGGGATCGGTGACGGTGAGAGTCAGGCCGCGCCCCGGATCAATGGTGCTGACCGAGGTGTGGCCCTTCGCGTTGATGGTCGTGATGGCGGTGACCGGTCCTCCGTCGTCACCGGGGGTGTACTGGGTCTCGGTGGTCTTCTTGAGCGCGTCCGTCACCTTCCGGACCCGGCCGAGCGGGTCGTAGGTGGTGCCGGTGACCACCGAATAGGAGGTGCCGGCGCCATTGGTCGACGCGGAACTGGTGGCAAGACCCCTGGTCGGGGCCGCGCCCCACGCGCCGTCGTCGTAGCTGACCCGGGTGGCCTCGATCAGCTGGGTCGCCGGATCCGCCTTGTCGTAGTCCGCACACGACGTCGCGGTCTTGCGGACCTGCTTGGGCAACCCGATGAGGTGGGCCGACTCGTTGGCGACGTAGTCGGTCTTGGCACAGGTGAAGTCGCTGAGGGTTTCACCGCCGCTGCTGTTCGGTTTGACGACCTCGGTCTGCACCTGGACCGGCAAGCCGTAGTCGGAGTCGACCTCCGTCTCCGTACGCACCGCCTGCCAACCGGAGCCGACCGTCTGGATGTCGTCGGTGCGCTTGATGCCCGCGCGCTGGGCCGCCAGTGGGGACAGGCCGCCGTCCCGGTCACGGGAGGCCGTCTGCTTCGACCAGGGGAAGTTCAGGGTGCGCTTGAGGACGCGGCCGCCCGTGCCGTCGTAGGAGATCGCCTCGGCGACCATGCCCGCGTACTGGGGCGCGTCGTCGGCGACGAGGGTGACCTCGCCCTTGTAGTCCTTGACCGCGCCGCCCGCGCCCCGGAAGTAGCGCTTGACGGAGAACGACTGGGTCTGGGGTACACCGACGCCGGCGCTGTTCTTCGCACCCTTGACCGTGGTGACCTCCTGGTAGCCGCGCCAGACGCTGTAGGTGCGCAGGGAGGGCTTGGAGAACTCGTCGTCGTCCTTGCCCCAGGCGGCCCCGGAGTAGGTGTACTTGCTGGTGATGCGATCCGATGAGCCAGTGATCCTGTCGGTCTCGGTGACCGAGTGCACGACGTACTTGTCGAACCAGGCCAGAGCCGGCTTCTCCAGGTCGCCGTCCGGGGACCAGCGCACCGGATAGCAGGTGCCCTGGTTGCTCTCCGGCGCCACGGAGGGCTCGGTCCTGCAACCGCCCTTGTAGACGACCTCGATATCGCCGCCGTTCTCCGTGGACACCGTGCCGATCCGCGGGCGGGTGAAGCCGGGACGCGGATCGCCCTTGTAACGGGGGACGAGGTTGGGCAGCTGCTGGTCCTTCAGGTAACTGCCGAGCGGATCGCCCTTGTCCACGACGTAGGGGCCGAAGCTGACACCGGACGTCGTCAGCGTGGTGCCGGTGCTGTCACCGGGCGCGTAGCCGGTGCGGGTGATGGAGTTCAGCCAGAGCCCGGGTGAGGTGTTGTACCAGTCGCGGGGGAAGGACTGATGAAGGGTGTACGTGTCCACCTTGGCGAGCCCGGTGACGCCGGGGCGGGCGCCATAGGTGGTCACGGATGCCAGCCGCATCCGCGTCCAGAACGATGGGAAGGCCGGACACAGTTTGGAACCGGACTTGCAGTTGAGGTTGCCCGGGCTGTCCCACCAGGGGCGGTACGAGGCGGGATTCTTGGTGTCGTCGAACTTCTCGGCGGCGCAGGAGCCGTCGGTCTCCAGGCAGCGCTGCCCGGTGTCGAGGACGACCTTCGCGGAAGGCTTGGTGAGGTCCTTGGTACGCAGCCCGTACTCGATGCTGGTCGGGTACCCGCCGCGGACGTACGGCACGGGGTTCTTGAACTTCTTGTTGGCCGCGTAGTAGTTGGTCTCCCGCTGCCAGTTGACGACCATCGCGTTGCCGTGGACGTCAACGACCTTGTCCAGACCCCATTGCCAGGCCTGGGTGCAGCGGGAGTCGGCGAAGGTGTCCTTGTGGCAGGGCTCCTCGGGATGGTTGCCGTAGACCGGGACGGTGAAGACGGAGCCGGTGTCGGCATGACCGCCCCCGACCTTGTTCAGGCCGTAGAAGTACTGGGTGCCGTCATTGGTGGTGACGATCCAGTACTCGCCGTTCTCGTCACCGTTGTCCGCGCCGGTCCGGTGCTCGACCCTGGTGCCGTCGTCCTGCTCCGGCCGGTAGGTGTCGGAGCTGCCCACGCGCACCAGTTCGGTGGTCTTGCCACCGAGCGTCATCACGGCGTTGTACGAGACCCAGCACAGGTCCGAGGTCTTGTACTTCTTCTCCTTGTTGTTGGCCGCCCCGGCACCGATGTCCTCGCGGTCGTCCTTGCAGGTGCGGTAACGGCGCTCGATGTGGCCCGGGTCGTAGTCCCAGCCCTCTCCGATCCAGGAGGCCTGCGGAGATGTGGTCGCCGTCTTGCCGTCCACTGCCTGCGAGTTGTAGTCGAACGAGATGTCGGGCTTGGGACCCGCCGGGGTGGGCGGCACCTGCAGGGGGTACGACCAGGTGAAGGCGCCCGACGAACCACCGGCGCTCCACTTGCCGTCACCGGCCAGCGGCGTCGCCTTGAACGTGCCGCCCGGCCCCGAACCCGAATCCACCGCACCGACCACCGCCTTGTCCCCGGTGGCCGCCGCCGGACGGACGTACGACGCCTGGAGGATCCCCGAAGACGCCGAGGCGCTGGTCGTCGAGGCGGAGGAGACCGTTCCGTCGGCGGCGGTGTCGACGGTGGCGGTGACGGTCCTGGAGTCGGGGTCGTTGACAGTCTCCAGCTCTGTGTAGGCCTGGCACTCCTCCAGGTCGGGGGTGGTGAGGTAGCAGTCGGGGAACTGCACGAACTGCAGACGGGAGGCCCAGTCTGCGCCGTAGAGGTTCTCGTACGTCTTGTAGCTGAGCTGGACGGAGATGGGCACCGCCCCGGTGGCGGGCGCGGTCACGGTGACCACCGCGCCGTCGACGCCGTCGGACTCGGCCGCCGTGCGGGGGGACACGGCCACTTGCCAAGTGCCGGTCGGCGCGGGGGCGTCCGGTGCCTGGCCGAGCTTGACGGGGAGGGCGCCGGCGGGCGTGTAGTCCGCCGGGGTCACCGTGGTGGTGCCGCCCAGGGCGGCCGTCTGAGTGGAGCCGCCGAAGGAGATGGCGGCGGTGCCGGACACGGCCGGGGTGGTGGTGCCGGCCGGGGCCTCGTGCTGAGCTTCGGGGCTGTCGACCGCGATGCTGTCGAGCTTGGCGTCGCGGGTCGAGCCACCGACCAGTGGCTCGACGGGCAGCTGCTCCAACGTGACGTCCTCGCGGGGCACTTCGGCGCTGCCGGGATCCGGGGGCGCCGCCATGGCGTCGGTCGGCAGCAGCCCCATCGCCAGCGCGAGGCCCATGGCCGGGAGCAGAGCGGAACGGCGGCCGCGCGAGCGGCGCACGGACGTGAAGACAGGCACAGCGAAACCCCCCGAACGGCATGAAGCGGCCGGATGGGCAGACAGAGCTGCGCAGGTGAAGCCGCGTCAAGAACGGCCTGATTTTGTGGGGGAGTTGTGGGGAAAGCCAGAGTTCCCTGTGGCTGTGTGGTGATCATCACGCCGCGTAACGGTCATGCCCGTTCATAGCCGGGCCCAATGACACCCCAACAGACCGCAATGAGTCGGCCACCGAAAGCGGGCGCGTGACGGCCGCTGCTCCTTCGGACATGATCTGGTCCCGTTGTCCGATGGGGGAAAGGGAACGCGCGCATGACGACCACAGGGCCGAGCAGATGGCGCCGCATGTCCGGTCGCCGGATCACCGCGGCGGCCGTCGTGGCCGCCGTAGCGGCCTCCGGTCTGACGTACGCCGGGCTGAACGGCGGCGGCGACGGAGGCCGGCCGCACCCCGGGGCGCCGGCCCGGCACAGCGCACCGCTGAGCGAGGCCGACGCGGCGGCGAAGGCAGCGCGGACCGGAATGCCGGTCGAGGTCACCGGACTGCGCACGGCGTACGAGACCACCTGGGCGCGGCCGGACGGGTTGCTGCAGCGCCGGGTCCACTCCACGCCGATCCGGGCCAAGGGCGGCGGGAAGTGGCGAGCGATCGACACAACCCTCACCCACACCGCGGACGGCTGGTCTCCCAGGGCGACCAATGTGCGGATGACCTTCTCGGCGGGTACGCGAGCCGGCACCCGGTCAGGCGACGAGCGGGCCGATCGCGGCGCGGGCGCACGCCGGATGCCGCTGCTCACGCAGGTGGACGCCACGACTTCCAACGCGCTGGTGACACTCAGCACCGGTGGCCACGACATCGTCCTGACCTGGCCCGGCGTCATACCGACGCCCGTCATCGACGGCTCCCGCGCGCTCTACCCCGAGATCCTGCCGGGAGCGGACCTGGTGCTGACGGCGGACGACGGCGGCTTCGCGCAGTTGCTGGTGGTCAAGACCCGTCAGGCTGCCGCTGATCCCCGCGTGGCGCAACTCTCGTACGGCCTGTCCTCTCCCGATCTGAGCTTCTCGCTGGACCCGACGACCGGCATCGTCAGCGCCGACGACACGGACGGCGAGGAGGTGGCGGTCTCCTCCACCCCGCTGATGTGGGACAACTCCGGCACCCCGGCTCTCACCGACGGCCAGGCAGGCAGCGGTGCCTCGCCGACCGCGTCCGAGAGCCTGTCCTCGGACGTCACCGGTGCGCCGGACGACTCGGAGTCGCCGACGGACGCCTCGCCCGAGCCCAGCGACAGCGTCAACGACGGCGACGAGGCGGACACCGACAACGAGACTCTGTCCGACGCGACCGACGAGGCCCCCGACCCGTCGGCCACCGAGAGCGAGGCGGCCGAGCCCTCCGTACCGGCCGAGGCGTCCCCGGACCCCACCCACAGTGGCGCGGCGGCGACACTCGATCTGCCGTCCCTTGCGGGGCCGCAGCCCGACTCGCGCGGCACGGTCGTCGAGACGGACCTGACCGGCCCGACCTGGACCCTGACGCCGGACCAGGACTTCCTCACCGACCCGGACACCGTCTACCCGGTCTTCATCGACCCGTCGGTGAGCAAGCACACCAATGACTGGACGACGGCGTACAGCCGCTACCCCAAGGCGAACTTCTACAACGGGCGGAACTTCAACAAGGGAACGCATGAGGCGCGCGTCGGCTTCGAGTCCGACACCTGGGGCACCGGCCGCTCGTTCTTCAGTATCGACTGGAACCCGGACCTGAAGGGCGCGTCCGTCATCAGCGCCAAGCTGCACGCGCTGGAGACCTACTCCTGGTCGTGCAGCGCCCGCACGATGAACGTGTATCTGACCGGGCCGATCAGCAACAAGACGAACTGGAACAACGCCCCGAAGATGACGGCCGGCAACAAGCTCGCGAGCAAGAGCTTCGCACACGGCTACAAGTCCGGGACCTGCCCGGACGACTACGAGGCCTTCGACGTCAAGTCCGCCGCGCAAAAAGCTGTGGCGGGCGGCTGGGACACGCTGACCATCGGCATGCGCGCCGGGGACGAGAACTCCGCGTACAGCTGGAAGAAGTTCCAGGCCGACGGCGGCAACGACCCGTACGTCGAACTGGTCTACAACCGCCCGCCCGCCGCGCCCTCGCACCTGGACCTCGACCCCGACCTGTCCTGCGACACCAGCTCCCCGTACATCAACGTCGGCGCCTCCTCGATCACCTTCTGGGCGAACTCCAGCGACAAGGACTCCAACCTGGCCTCCGTGCGCTTCGAGTTGTGGCCGACGGGCGGCAGCGGCAACCTGCTCGGCGCCAAGGGCAAGGTGTCGGTGGGCAGCCAAACCGCCTCCGCCCGGGTGCACACCGACCCGTTCTCCACCAGCGGGCTCAAGAACGGCGTCAAGTACTCCTGGCGGGCGAAATCCGTCGACAAGCGGGGCAGTTCCTCCGCGTACACGCCCAAGAAGACCCCGTGCCGCTTCGTCTTCGACAGCGCACGGCCCACTCCGCCCGTCGTCACCTCGACGCAGTTCCCCGACGCGGACGCGAAGGACAACGGCTTCGGGAACGACGGCGAGGACTCCACGTGGAGCACCATCAAGTTCGGCACGGCGGGCTCCTTCACCTTCAAGGCCTCGCAGACCGACGTCGTGAAGTACGAGTACGGCTTCAACGCGCCCACCTACACCGGTTCCTCCACCAGGACGAACGGCGCGGCTACCTCCACCCTGACCACCTGGTCCAGCGCCAAGCCTCCCCTCGCGGGGCCCAACGTGCTGTACGTACGGGCCGTTGACGACGCGGGAAACGTGTCCGACCCGCGGAAATACTTCTTCTACGTCACCCCGCGCGATGACGCCGACGCACCCGGCGACTTCACCGGCGACAACCTCCCCGACCTGATGGTCGTGGACGCGAACGGCAACCTGCGGATGTACCCGGAGCGCGCCACGACCGACCTGTCCAAGGGCACCGGCACGCTCGGATACTCCATGTCCGGCGCCTACCGCGAGAACCCCGCCAAGGACCCCAACGGCGGGGACGACGACGTGCCCCTGTACGTGGCACCGCCCTCGGGCTACTGGAAGAACACCCTGATCGCACACCTCGGCGACGTCTACGGCGGCGACGGTCTGCAGGACCTGATCGCGGTGCGCGAAGGCAAGCTGTGGGTGTACTCGGGCGACGGCTACGGCGCGGTCGACATCGGCAAACGCCACGAGATCCTGCTGCCGGCCGGTGCACCGGCCCCCTCCACGATCACTCAGATCGTCTCGGCCGGCGACGCCACGGGCGACGGCAAGCCCGACTTCTTCCTCACGGCCGGCGACGCGCTGTGGGCGCTGACCGGATACAACGGCGCCACCGTGGACGAGGCCCGGCGACTGTCCGCGTCAGCCTGGACCGACCGTGACCTCGTCACCGCCCAGGACATCTCCGGCGACGGCGTCACCGACTTCGTCTACCGCTCGGACGCCAGCGGACGCCTGCTGCTGCGCAAGGGCATCAAGGACAGCACAAGCGGCGGAGTCGACCTCGACTCACTGGCCTCGGGGGCCGCCTCCTCAGCTGGCGCGGACACCGAGTACGGCGCCTCCGGCTGGGGCAGTTCCAACATCCGGCTGCTCTTCGGCACCCCGGACGCCAACGGGGACGACATCCCCGATATCTGGACCCTGAAGGTGGACGGCACGGTCCGCTTCTACGCCGGCAGCCGCACAGCCCTGAGCGGCTCGGGCACGGAGATCATCAACGGCGGCTGGCAGAACAAGCTGACCATCGGCTGAATCGGGTCGGGGACTGGCACGGTAGCGACGGACACGGCAACTGTCGCTCCGTTTCCAGTCCCCACCGCTTCAAGTGTGCATGCGGTTTCCCCGTACACAGCGTCCGACATCGTTCACCGGCCGGTCGTGTCCCTCGTCGTGACCATGGAGCCCTATTGCGGCAGGTTCCAGTAGCCGCGTCGACCACACCACGGTTACTGAGCCCAGAGGACGCTCCACTCGGTTGAGCGAAGATCATGGATCGCCGCCGTGCAACTGACGGAGGGAATCGCGTGCAGCACCGCGCAGACCGGCGACCTTGATGTCGAGCGAGGGGCTGCCCCGTGTCGACGGAGATCATGGCGACTTGCCCCAACTCGGATCGCGCGGCCCGTCGACCGCACTTTCGATCCCCGACTGCACATGAGAACTGTCGGGACCGGACAGCTCCAGCGACGCCGATCGACCAAGAAAAGACCGGACCACTTCATCGGTCGCTGGTCGGCAGCGAAAACTCCCTGATGGACTGTCACACACGGCTGTCCACCGGCTGTCCACCGAGAGCCCTGGCACGAGCCTGATCCATCCCTCCCTGGCAGAGAAAAGGCCAGGTCAGACGCTTAAAGCTGAATCTTCGTCACAGAAGTGACACCTGCGACCTACGCATTACGATGCGTAGACCGCAGGGGCCCGATTAGCCCGAATTCCAAGGTCGCTCAAAACAAGAAACCCCAGGTCAGAGGCCCGACCTGGGGTTCACCATGGAGCCGCCTTCGGGATTCGAACCCGAGACCTACGCATTACGAGTGCGTTGCTCTGGCCATCTGAGCTAAGGCGGCGCGCCGTCCGCACCATGGTGCGATCAGCAACGTCGGCAAGTCTACACAGTTTCGGAGGGTGCTCCGAACCAGCCCCGGCGTGCGCTGTCCGGAGCTGTTCGTCGGTCCGGGGAGGGGGTCAGGAGCACCGTTTCCCGTCCACCGGCGGGGTCCCGCGAAGCAGGTACGCGTTGATCGCCGAGTCGATGCAGGCGCTGCCACGGCCGTAGGCGGTGTGGCCGTCTCCCTCGTAGGTGAGCAGGCGGGCCGAGGTGAGCTGGGCGGCCAGGGCGCGGGCCCAGCGGTAGGGAGTGGCCGGGTCGCGGGTGGTGCCGACCACGACGATCGGGCGGGCGCCGCGCGCCTCGATGCGGTGGGGCTCACCCGTGGGTCGCACCGGCCAGTACGCACAGCTGAGGGAGGCCCAGGCGAGGCCCGCGCCGAAGACGGGGGACGCCTTCTCGAAGGCCGGGACGGCCTTCTCCACTTCCTCGGGGCGGGCGTAGGCGGGCGGAAGGTCGAGGCAGTTCACCGCCGCGTTGGCGGACATCAGGTTGCTGTAGCGGCCGCCGGCGTCCCGCTCGTAGTAGCTGTCGGCGAGGACCAGCAGCCCCGCGCCGTCGTTCTCCTTCATGGCCGAGCCGAGCGCCTCCCGCAGTTGCGCCCAGGAGCTCTCGTCGTACATCGCCGCGATCACACCGGTCGTGGCGAGGGCCTCGCCGAGGGTGCGGCGGTCCGCGTCGCCGGTGGGGATCGGGTGCGCGTCGAGCTTCCTGAAGAAGGCCCTGAGCTTGCGGCCGACCTCCGCGCTCGGTGTGCCCTTCGCTCCGAGCGGGCAGTCCGGCTGCTGCACACAGTCCTTCGCGAACGACTGGAACGCCGTCTCGAAGCCCGCCGTCTGGTCGAGGTTCACCCGGCGCGCGGACAGCGAGGGGTCCAGCGCGCCGTCCAGCACCAGCCGCCCCGAGCGGCCGGGAAACAGTCCCGCGTACGTCGCCCCGAGGAACGTCCCGTACGACGCCCCCACGTAGTTCAGCTTCGCGTCGCCCAGTGCCGCCCGCACGATGTCCATGTCGCGAGCCGTCTCGACCGTCGACACATGCCGCAGCAGCTTCGCCGAGTGCGCGCCGCACTCCTGCGCGAACTTCTTGTAGGCGTCGACGAGTTCGGCCGTCTCGCGCGCGTTGTCGGGGGTGACGTCCGTCTGGGTGTACGTGTCCATGTCCCGCCCGTCGAGACATTCCACGGGTTCACTGCGGCCGACTCCGCGCGGGTCCACCGCGACCATGTCGTACCGGGCCCGCACCTCGGCCGGGTAGCCGATCCCGGCGTACGCCTGGACGTAGCCGACCGCCGAGCCGCCCGGTCCGCCCGGGTTCACGAACAGCGACCCGAGGCGCTTACCCGGCCCGGTGGCCTTCTTGCGGACGACGGCCAGCCGGACGTCCCCGCCGGCCGGCCTGTCGTAGTCGAGCGGCGCCCTCAGCGTCGCGCACTCGAAACCTGGGACCCCGCAGCCGTGCCAGCGCGCCTTCTGCCGGTAGTACGGCGACAGCGCGGCCGGTGTCGCCTGCGGCAACGCACCCAGGGCCACGTCGGCGGCCGAGGTGGCCGAGGCGGCCGAACTCGTCGAGGCGCCCGTGGAGCAGGCGGAGACGAGCAGCGCCGCGGACAGAAGGGCGCCGACGGTGCGGAGGGAGCGGGAGCTGCGCCTGGTGTGCATCAGGCGAGCGTAACTCTGTGCAGTTTACTGATTGCCATCCGTGTAAACAAAGCCTCGTACGAGTGACGTGGTCAACCCGCACGTGGTCAACCCACACGTGGGCAACCCGCACATGGTCACCCCGCACATGGTCACCCCGCACATGGTCAACCCGCTCTGAGCGCCATCGTCATGGCCTCCACCGCCAGCAGCGGGGCCACATTGCGGTCGAGGGCGTCGCGGCAGGCGCCGATCGCCTCGATACGGCGGAGCGTGGTCTCCGGGGTGCTGCCGCGGGCGAGTCGCTCCAGGGCGTCCTCGGCGTCCGCGTTGGCGATCGCGACCCGGGAGCCGAGCTGGAGGGCGAGGACGTCGCGGTAGAACGCGGTGAGGTCGGTCAGGGCCAGGTCGAGGCTGTCGCGCTGGGTACGGGTGCGGCGGCGCTTCTGCCGGTCCTCCAGGTCCTTCATCACCCCCGCGGTGCCGCGGGGCATGCGGCCGCCCTGGGAGGCACCCATCGCCGCCTTCATGTCCTCGGTCTCCTTGCCGTCCGTCTCCTCGGCGAGCTGCTTGGCGTCGTCGGCCGCCGCGTCGACGAGTTCCTGCGCCGCCCTGAGACAGCCGCCGATGTCCTCGACGCGCAGGGGCAGCTTCAGCACGGCGGCACGGCGCTCGCGCGCGGCCGGGTCGGTGGCCAGGCGGCGGGCCCGGTCGACGTGACCCTGGGTGGCACGGGCGGCGGCCATCGCGGCGGCCGGCTCGACGCCCTCCCGGCGCACGAGCATGTCGGCGACGGCCTCCACGGAGGGGGTGCTCAGGTTCAGATGGCGGCAGCGTGAGCGGATCGTCGGCAGGACGTCCTCGATGGACGGCGCGCACAGCATCCAGACCGTGCGCGGGGCGGGCTCCTCCACGGCCTTGAGGACCGCGTTGGCCGACTTCTCGTTCAGCCGCTCGGCGTCCTCGACGAGGATGATCTGCCAGCGGCCGGTCGCCGGTGAGGTGAAGGACTTCCTGACGGTGTCCCGCATGTCGTCGGCGAGGATCTGGGTGCCGACGGCGGCCACGGAAGTGACATCGGCGTGGGTGCCGATGAGTGCCGTATGACACCCGTCGCAGAACCCGCAGCCGGGGACTCCTCCGAGGGCCCGGTCCGGACTGACGCACTGCAGTGCGGCGGCGAAGGCCCTCGCCGCCTGGTTCCGGCCCGCCCCCGGGGGGCCCGTGAACAGCCAGGCATGGGTCATCTTCGACGCCTCGGGCGGCGGGGCGCCGGTGACGACGGCGGTGACCAGCGCATCGGCGTCCCGAGCGGCGGCCGCGAGCTGCTCGCTCACCCTCTCCTGGCCGACCAGGTCGTCCCATACGGTCATGGGTCACGCCGCCCTTTCGTCATGTTTCGCGCCGGCTGTCCATTGCTCCAGGGCTCCATTGTGCGGGCGAGCACTGACAATCGGCGTGGGCTCTCAGCGCCTGCGACGGCGGTCGTCCCCGTGCTCCTCGTCATGGGGCCCGAGCAACTCGTCGGCCAGCGTGGGCAGATCGTCCAGCGGAGTCTCCTCGGCCCAGTCCGACCGGGCCCTGCGCCGCGGTGTCCCCTCCGCGTCGACCTGCGGCAGCTCCCGCGTCCGCTCCTCGTCCCGGAAGTACCCCGGCGGCACCCGGTCCGACGGCCCATCCGCCGGCACAGGAGGCAGCACGGCCGTCTCGTC